>CAMEER010000003.1 GCA_945915065.1 uncultured Clostridia bacterium
GCAATCCCATGGATTACCATGTGGCACTATACATCAGACTGTCAAAGGAGGATGAAAACGAAGGGCCGTCGGAGAGTGTCACCAACCAGAAATCGCTGCTAAATGAGTTTGTGCAACAGCACCGGCTTTCCGTCTATGATACCTACATCGATGACGGCTGGAGCGGCACGAACTTTGACCGCCCGGACTTTCAACGGATGCTCGGCGATATTGAGGACAGAAAGGTCAACATGGTCATCACGAAGGATCTCAGCCGTCTTGGGCGCGACTATATCATGACCGGTCACTACATGGAGCGGTACTTTCCGGAAAAGCAGGTGCGGTATATCTCCCTGCTGGACGGCATCGATACCGGCGTAGAGTCCACCGCCAACGACATCACGCCGTTCCGGGCCATCATGAACGACATGTACGCCAAGGATATCTCCAGGAAGATCAAGTCGGTCAAGCGGGATAAGCAGCGGAAAGGGCAGTTCATCGGCGGCAAGCCGGTATACGGCTATAAGATGCACCCCACGGAGAAAAACAAAATCGTCATCGACAAGGGAGCGGCTCCCACGGTGCGGCGGATCTTCGGCATGGCGTTGGAGGGCATGAGCTGCCGCCAGATCGCCACGCAGCTGAACGCGGAGGGCGTCCCGACCCCGGCTGCCTATGCGGGCCTGCCGGCGCCAAAGTCCGGCCCCTATACCGGCCTGTGGAGCAGCGAGCGAATCTCGGAGATGCTGCAAAACGAGACCTACATCGGAAACATGGTGCAGGGCCGCAGTGTGAAGATCAGCTATAAATCCAGGAAGTGCCTGCATCAGGCACGGGAAAACTGGGTGGTGGTGGAAAACACCCACGAACCACTGATCGACCGTGAAGCCTTTGAAAAAGTACAGGTTCTGGTAGCCAGCCGCAAGCATACCCGAAGCCGCACCTACGACTTTTTGCTGAAAGGTCTCATCTTCTGTCACGAGTGCGGCTGTCCATTGGCGGTGCTCAACCGCAAGAACGCCGCCGGGGAAGACGTGCTGTACTTTGTCTGCCGCACCTATCAGCGGTTCACCAAAGCGGGCGTCTGCACCTGCCACAGTATCAAGGAAAAGACTGTCACCGACGCGGTGATCGCCAAGGTGCGGGAGGTCTGCGAAGCCTGTTTACATTCCGATGACCTACTCTCCATCGCGCAGCGGGCGGTAGAGCCGGCCCGGAAAGGGAACGCACCGGAGAACGCGATACAGGCGATCCAAAGCAAGATCGACAGTCTGACCGCCAATCTGGATAAAATGTATATGGATCGGCTGACCGGTCTGCTTGCGGAAGCTGACTTCGAGCGCATTTATCAGCGCATCAAAGTGGAGCGCAGCTCCCTTGAGGAAAAGCTGAAGGGCATGGAGGCGCAAAAAGAGAGTCCGGCCGATACGAAAGACCGCTCCAAAGAGCTGGTACAGAGGTTCATTACATCGGCCTGTACCAACCGTGAACTGTTGGTCAGTCTCATTGAACGAGTGGAACTAACACAAGACAAGCAAATCATCATCAAGTTCCGCTTCCGTGAACCGGAAGCTGTTTCTTACGGCAAATCCCTTACAATAGGCGCGGCGGAATGTATCCCGCATTGAGAAAAAGGCGCTGGGGAAACTGGAGCAGGCGCTGCGGGAGTATCTGTAAGCCATACGGCAAAGCGGCAAAAAACGACGCTCGGGTGAGCGTCGTTTTTTGTGAAAAGCTTTATTTTCGCCCTTGCCCGATGCTGTTTACGATACATCACTGGCATCGTCATAATCGGCATTGTCTGCCGGTGATTCGTCGCCCCAATCTTCATCGTTGCTGTCGGGGACCGTCACCGGCGGGGCCACCACAGAGGTGGCCTGCGGATGGTGCAGCACAACGCCTGCATAGTCGTATTGGATCAGCAGCCGGGCGTAGGAGAACTTGGCGTCCACCAGCGCGGCGACGGTATCCACATAGTCATCCGCCACGGTGATACCGGGGTTGGGGGTGAAGGTCCGTGTTTTGGCGTCGTAGGTTCCGGCGGCCGTGATCCAGCTGTTGCCCCGGTTGGTGGGCAGGATCACCAGCGGCATACAGGTGGAAGCCTGGGAAGCGTTGTAATTCTGGGCAAATACGTCCCGGCCGGACAGCAGGCGGGAGTCGTACTCCAGCCCGAACAGGTTGCTGAGTGTGGGAACGATGTCGATGGCGGAGCAGGGGGTGTCCACGGTAACAGGCGTCTCCATGCTGCCGCACCACATGATCAGAGTGTTGCGGTAGCGGGAAATGTCCAGTTCGCTGTCCGGAATGCCGCTCAGCTCCTGATAATAGTCCACGTCATCGGTCACCAGCGCGTAGGGATAATGGTCGGCGGTCAGGCAGATCACAGTGTCATCGGCGATCCCGGCGGCCTCCAGCTGCTCCAGCAGATACGTCAGGGCGTGCTCCAGCTCCAGATTGGCGGCGATATAGCCCTGCACCGGCTGGGAGGCGTTGGGATAGGCAGCCACGGCAGCCTCGCGGTTTTTGGCGGACATGGCGTTGCCCCAGCCCCAGTTGGCGTGGCCGCTGACAGACATATAGTAGGCGTGGAAGGGCTTGCCGTTGTTGACATAGTCCTCAATATAGGCCGGCGCCGTCAGCTCCATCATTTCCAGATCGGAATAGGGCCAGCCGGGGCCGGTGATGTTCAGACCGTTGCCCTGACCGTAGTAATCATAGCCCAGATTGGGGTGGGTCAGGTGGCGGTTATAATAGGTGTAGGAGTTGTTGTGATAGGCCACGGTGGTGTAGCCCAGCGCCCGAAACTGGTTGCCCAGCGCGAAGGGCATATAGTCCTTGGAACTGACATAAAAGCTGAGGTTGTTGTTGATCCATGTGGGGATCACACCGGTCATGGCGGCGAATTCACCGCCGGTGGTGGACTGTCCCCAGCCGGGCTGGTAGTAATTGGTAAACACAAAGCCCTCGTGGGTCAGCTTATACAGGGTGGGCGTCAGCTCCTTGCTGATGACATAGGGGGAAAAGGCCTCGGCGGTGATCTGGATCAGGTTCTTGCCGGCGAACATGCCGGTATATTCATTCTTCTGGCTGGCGGTGATGCTGCTGAAATACTTGTGGATGTTCTCCAACGTCTGGCCGCCCACCAGTTGAGACGTGGCCTCAAAATCCAGATCCATCTTGTTGTAATCATAGACCACCGGCGTTGGATCCGGCTCCGGTTCGATCACTTCCACTATCGGCGCTTCAGGCACGCCCAGCAGGGCATACTGCGCCTCCAGCCGCACGGAGGCGGTCAGGCCGAAGCGGGGGACCGCCCGGTCGGTGACAAAATTATAGGTGTAGTCCGCCCGGTATTCGCCGGCATAGCACAGCGCCGAGCCCGCGATCTGACACACCGCAAATCCGGCCAGCGCCAGCAGCCGTACCCTGCCGCTGAGCCGCTTGCCCGGCAGCAGACGGCGGCGGAACACGATCAGCGCCGCCAGCGGCAGGAAGGACAGCAGGATAAAGGGCAGCCGGGTAAAAATGATCTCCATCATGGTGGTGAAGAAATCGCCCACCACCTGACCGGTCATCTGGGTCACGAAGCTCAGGGAGAAATACGTCTTGAAATAGCTCTTGCAGCAGTATTCGATGCACGTCAGTACTGTCCACGCTGCGCACAGAATGTAGGTCGCCACATGGGCGGCTTTTCGGGGCAGCATGTCCACCAGCGCGGAAAGCAGCAGCCCCGCCGCGGCGGAAAACAGCAGGATATACACCAGAGACAGATCCCAGAAGGGAACGCTGCGGTCAAAAATATGCAGCAGCAGCTCATGATAGATAAGCGCCATGGGGAGGAAAAACAGCGGCCATAAACTGGGTTTGGGCGCGGCCTGCGGCATTTCCCGGGACGTCAGATTTTCTTGCTCCATAAATCAGGGTCTCCTTTTCATTCGTCAGGACGGAATGAATTCGTAAATATTGTCAAATACGCACGTTTAGTTATCTTAGCATGATTTGCATCTGTTTGCAATGCCGCAGGGGTCAGTCTCACGAAAAGTTTACAATTTGACTTTTGCTGTCGAAACGTGAATAACAGGCGGTTTAATCGTCCCATCCGCTGAATTTCCCGGTGTTGCCGAAAGAGATAGCCCCCTTGCCGTACTTGCCGCGGATGGCGTCCATGGCCTGCTCCAGCCGCTCCTGCTTTTCCTCCCGCTGCGCGGCGGCGCCGTCCAGCAGGTCCAACTGCTGGAAGCTGTCGGCGCTGTCGGTAAGATACAGCGCGGTCACCGTCAAAGCCCGAATGGGGTCGGGTGCGTGCCACGACTGCCGGGCCAGTGCCAGCGCCGTCTGATAGATGTCTTTCTGCAGGTGGGTGGGCGCATCCAGCCGTATCTGTCGGGAGAACTGGCGAAACTGGGCGTTCCGGATGGTCAGCGCCACGCCGCCGCAGTACAGTCCCTGCCGCCGCAGCCGGCCTGCCACGCTGTCGGACAGTACCGCCAGACCGGAGCGCACCTCCTCCCATCGGGTCAGGTTCCGGGGAAAGGTGGTGCCGTTGCCCACGGACTTCACCGGCTCGGCCTCATGCTGCGGGCGCACGGGACTGTTCTCCAGCCCGTTGGCGTAATCGTGCAGCTGGGTACCGTGCTTGCCCAGCAGCGTCTCCAGCGTCTGGCGGGGGAAGGCTGCCAGCTGTCCGATGGTCTCCACCCCGTACTGCCGCAGAAGCTTTTGGGTGGAGCGCCCCACCCCCAGCAGATCGCCCACCG
Organism: uncultured Clostridia bacterium; assembly: GCA_945915065.1. Classification (GTDB taxonomy): domain Bacteria; phylum Bacillota; class Clostridia; order Oscillospirales; family Oscillospiraceae; genus Vescimonas. The sequence continues at coordinate 4,740 of CAMEER010000003.1, forward strand.
GCAAGGGCCATACGATGGCCTGCCAGTTGCCGCGGTCAATGACAGTAGTAGCGTCGGGCTTTTTGTAATCACTGCCCAGCTTGGCGAAGATCTTGTTGAAGCTGACGCCCACAGAGATGGTCAGCCCAAGCTCCTCACGCAGCCGTTTCCGTAGCTGATCGGCGATGGATTTCCCGTCGCCGCCGAAAAGATGCATACTGCCGGTGATGTCCAGCCAGCTTTCGTCGATGCCGAAGGGCTCCACCAGATCGGTGTATTGCCCGTAAATGGCGTTGACCTTGCGGCTGTATTCCCGGTACAGGCCGTGGTGGGGCGGAAGGGTGATGAGATGGGGCGCCTTCTGCCGTGCCTGCCAGATGGTCTCCGCCGTCTTGACGCCCAATTGCTTGGCAGCCTCGTTTTTCGCCAGCACGATGCCGTGCCGGGACTCCGGATCGCCGCACACCGCCACCGGTACGTCCCGCAGCGCCGGATAGCGCAGCAGCTCCACCGACGCGAAGAAGCAATTCAGATCACAGTGCAGGATCACACGCTCTGCCATCGTACACCCTCCTCTCGCTCATTTGTTCGATTGCAGTATACCACATTTGCTCGGATTTGAAAAGGGAATGTTTTTCCTCATATGAGCGCGGATCGCTTTTGGCCATAGTGTCAATATGACCCGCACCCGGAACCGAAGGCCTTTTACTTGACAGCTATGGTATAATAAAAACGATTGAAATTTTTGAGAAAAAGAGGAAAAACGCTATGGAGATCACCCAGGGGGTGGCTTTTGAGAGCTTTGGCCTGTCCGAGGCCACGCTGCGGGCCGTCCGCAACAAGGGCTATACCGTGTCCACGCCGGTACAGGCCGGCTGCATCCCGCCCATGATGGAGGGCAGGGACGTGATCGCCAAGGCCCCTACCGGTACCGGTAAGACCATGGCTTTCGGCATTCCCATCATTGAGAAGATCGACCCGCAGAGCGAGGAGGTGCAGGCCGTCATCATGGCGCCCACCCGGGAGCTGGCCATGCAGATCACCGACGAGATGCGGGATATCGCCGTATATCATGAGGGCGTGCGGCTGGTGTGCCTGTACGGCGGCCAGCCCATCGGCAAGCAGATCAACGCCCTCAAGCGCAAGCCCCAGATCGTGGTGGCCACGCCGGGCCGTCTCAGCGACCACATGAAGCGCCGCACCGTGACGCTTAAAGCAGTCAGGACCGTGGTGCTGGACGAGGCCGACCGGATGCTGGACATGGGCTTTATTCATGACGTGACCCGTATTCTGGACAAGATCCCTCACCGGGAGAATCTGGGGATGTTCTCCGCCACCATTTCCCGTGAGGTGATGGATATTTCCTGGGTATACCAGCGGGACCCGGAGGAGATCACTGTGCAGGCCACCAGGGAAAATAAGCCGGATATCCTGCAGTACCGGCTGGAGGTTCCCTCAGACGGCAAGGTGGACGCTATCGCCAGAATACTGGAACACGAACAGTATGACCGGGTCATCTGCTTCTGCAACACCAAGGGCAGCACGGAGCGGCTGACCAAATTCCTGCAGATGCGGGGCGTGGATGCCCAGTGCATCCACGGTGACATTCCCCAGAGCAAGCGGGAGGCCGTCATGCAGAAATTCCGGGACGGCAAGCTGCGTGTGTTTGTGGCCACGGATGTGGCCAGCCGGGGCATCGATGTGGACGACGTGGACGCGGTGTTCAACTTCGAGGTGCCGGAGGAAAACGAGTACTATATCCATCGCATCGGCCGCACGGGTCGCGCCAGACGCCACGGCGTGGCGTACACGCTGCTGAGCGATTTCCCCAGCCGGATGCGGCTGGACGACATCGCCCGCAATACCCGCAGCCAGATCGTAACGGCAAAGCTGGAGGACGACGGCAGCGTGACCCCGGTGGAGAAATAATATCCCAACAGCAAGGAGGACCCATGAAACGAAGCAAACGACTATTGGCATTGGCGCTGGCGCTGTGTACGGTGCTGGCGATGGCGGGATGTACCGACGCGGAACCGGAGCAGATGACAATGCGCGCAGCGTTGGTCGATGCGCCTGTCACGCTGGATCCTGCCCGCGCCGTCACCGAGACGGAAAAGACCGTGGCGGCCAACCTGTTTGAAAATCTGATGAAGCAGACAGCCGCCGGCGTTGTAGGCGCACAGGCTTCCGGTTATGAATATACCGACAATATGGACGGCACGGAGACGTATACCTTTACGCTGCGCAATGATATTTACTGGTCTGACGGCAAAAAGGTCACGGCCCATGACTTCGTGTATGCCTGGCAGCGGCTGGTGGATCCGGCCACCGCGTCGCCCCATGCCTCCATCCTCAATATGGTAGCCGGCTATGCCGACGCGATATCCGGCGATCCCACGGCGCTGCAGGTGTCGGCCGGCGATGACCGTACCTTTGTGGTGACCATCAGCGGCCATTGCTCCTACTTCCTTTCCGTGGTCTGCACGGCGGTGTCCACCATGCCGGTGCGGGCCGATGTTGCGTCGCCTGCGGAGTCGGAGGAAGAGAATCAGGCGGAACAGCAGGACCAGACGGAACCGCCGGAACAGGAAACGCAGCCGGCGCAGGACTGGTCCATGGACGCGGCGACGCTGCTGACCAACGGCCCTTATGCGGTGACCGGCATGACGGAGGAGGGGATGAGCGCTGCCGCTGCGGAGCGGTATTATGACGCCCGCCGTCTTGGCCCTGACGTGCTGGAGTTCCGGTATACCGGCAGCAGCGAGGATGCCATGGCGCTGTATGACGCCGGGGAGGTGGACTTTGTGCTGGATGCCGGAGACGTGGAGGGGGCGGTGGAGGCCTCCTCTGCCAGAGTCAGTACCGTGCTGATCAATCAGATGGCCACCAGTCTCAGTGAGTCGGTGCGGCAGGCCATGTCCATGGTGGTGGACCGGAATGCGCTGGCGGAAGCAGTGGGCAGCGAATACCGCGCCGCGGACGGTTTGATCCCCTACGGCATCGTTACGTCGGACGGCAGCTCCTTCCGGGACGCCAACGGCGCTGCCATTGACAACGATCCGGAGGAATATGATGCGCGCTGTCAGGAGGCAGTGGGGCTGCTGCTCTCCGCCGGTTACAGCACCGCCGCGCTGGAGCATATGAACCCTGTGACGCTGCTGTATGAGAGCAATGCCGTCAACGTCAGAGTGGCGCAGATGCTGCAGGCGGTATGGCGGGACAAGCTGGGCATTCGGGTGTCCATTCGCAGTGCGTCGCCGGAGGACATGATGACGGCGCTGAAAAACGGCGAATTTTCGCTGGCGCTGACGGATGTCAGCGGCGACCGCAACACGGCGCTGAGCTACCTGAACCGTTTCAGCAGCGACCAGCAGGAGAACTACGGCCAGTTTTACTCCAACGCCTATGATATGCTGATCCGCGTGGCGGCCAATTCCAGCAGCGATACGGCCCGGGACGCCTATCTGGCGGATGCGGAAAAAATGCTGCTGGACAGCGGCTATGTGATACCCCTCTATAACGAGACCTACACATGGCTGCTGCGTGACACCCTGACCGGCATACAGACGGACGGCATGGGCGTGTATTACTTCCAGAACGTGGTGGAAGCGGCCTCGTGAGCATAAAAAAGACGGCTTGACAGCCGTCTTTTTTCTTGCCTATTTGCCGCCGAGGTCCACCGCGTGGCGCAGGAAGCTCAAAGGCGGTACGGGATGGGGAAGCTGCATGGTAAAGACCATCTGTGGCGTTTTCGGCTCCTGCAGGGGCAGGCCGTCGCTGTCGGTCATCATGGGAGCGGTGATGGTAAAAGGCCGGGTGTCCGGCCCCACCACCTCCAGCGCATCGCCGGCGGCGAACTTGTTCCGCAGGCTCAGCGTGGCAAGACCACTTGCGTCGCAGTCGGTGACCACGGCGCAGATCTGCCAGTCCCGTATGTACCGGGCGTTATCATAGTACTGCCCGGGCTCACCGTAGAAAAAACCGGTGGAGTAGTGCCGGTGGCTGACGTGCTCCACCTCATCCCGCCACACAGGATCCACAGGCCGCCCCGCGGCCACATCGTCCAGCACATGGCGGTAGGCCCCGGTGACAATGGCGGCATAGTAGCCGGACTTGGCCCGGCCCTCGATCTTCAGGCAGTCCACGCCCGCGTCCATCAGATCGTCCAGATGGTCGATCATGCACATATCCCGGGAGTTCATGATATAGGTACCCTTTTCATCCTCAAATACGGGGAAGTACTCGCCGGGACGCTTTTCCTCCATCAGTGCGTACTGATAGCGGCAGGGCTGGGCGCACTGGCCCCGGTTGGCGTCCCGGCCTGTCATATAGTTGGACAGCAGGCACCGTCCGGAGTAGGACACGCACATGGCTCCGTGGCAGAACGTTTCGATCTCCAGCTCCTTTGGGGTCTTTGCCCGGATGGTACGGATCTCCTCCAGACTCAGCTCCCGGGCCAGCACCACACGGGAAGCACCCAGATCGTACCAGGCGGAGGCAGTGGCATAGTTGGCGACGGATTGCTGGGTGCTGATGTGACGCTGGCAGCGGGGCGCGTACTTTCCCGCCAGCGTGAAGGCGCCCAGATCCGCCACGATCAGCGCGTCTACCCCCGCGTCATTCAGCCGCTCCAGATGGGCGGGCAGCTGCTCCACCTCGTTGCTGCGGGGCATGGTGTTGACGGTGATGTGTACCTTCACGCCGTGTTCGTGGGCGTAGCCCACGGCACGGGGCAGCTCCTCGTCGGTGAAGTTCCCGGCAAAGGAGCGCATACCGAACGCGGTGCCCGCAAGGTACACCGCGTCGGCGCCGTAGGCTACGGCCATCTGCAATTTTTCCCAGTCCCCGGCGGGGGACAGCAATTCAGGCTTCTTTCGTTCCATCAGTCAGGCTGATACATGTCGCTGTTGATAAAAGCGAGGTGTTCGTTGTAGGTTTTGAAGAAGTGATTCACGCCGTCCTTACCGGCGGCAAAGTAATAGTAATCCGTCTCGTTGGGATAGACAGCCGCCCGAATGGATTCCATACCGGGGCAGCAGATGGGGCCGGCGGGCAGACCGGGATACTTGTAGGTGTTGTAGGGACTGTCCATATCCTTGTCAAAAGCGGTCTTGTCCTTGCCCTCCAGCGACAGGGCATAATAGATGGTGGTATCCAGCTGCAGATAGCCGTAGGTCTCCCGGTCGGTGGTGTCCATACGGTTATAGAGAACGGAGGCGATGTTCTTGCGCTCGGTCTCGTCGCCGATGCCCTCCTTTTCGATGATGGAGGCCATGGTAACGATCTCATACAGAGAGTAGCCGCTGGCATTGATATCCGCCATCAGCTCGTCGTCAAACTGGCTGACGAAGTTGGTCAGCATGGTGTCGATGTCGTACACGGCGGTCTTTTCCGGATCAAAGGCCTGGGTGGTGGGGAACAGGAAGCCCTCCATACGGTTCACCTTGCCCAGCATATCCTCCTTCAGGAAGCTGTAGCTCTGGAACTCGAAGTTGGCGCAGGCGTCCTCCAGCTCCTCCCGGGTGGAGATACCGGCCTCCGTCAGGATGTCGATGATCTCATTGACGGTCTTGCCCTCGGGGATGACCACCTTGATCCAGCCGTCCTCGTTGACCTTGTCCAGTTCATAGTCGTGCATGTTCTGGATCAGGCTGCGGTAATCCATATCGCTGTTCAGCTTCCATTCACCTGGGTCGATGGTCTTGCCGGCGTGGAAGAATATACCGCAGAACTTGAAGAAGCCACGGTAATTGATCAGGCCGGCTTCCTTCAGCTTCTTGGCCACATCGCCTACGCTGTCGCCCTCCTCCACGGTGATGGTGACCTCCACATAGTCCTTGTTCAGCGAGCACAGGTCGTTGAACAGCAGCCAGCCCACGCCGGCCAGCAGGCAGGAGACCAGTATCACGCAGGCCAGATACAGTGCGGTCCGTGAAGAGATGCGCTTGCTTTTTTTCTTCTTCCGTTTGGGAGGACCGCCGGCGCTCTGGCGGCGCACCTCCTCGGCATTATAATAGGTGGTTTCGTAATTGTTCTGATCCTTGGGCATAATGATAGATTCCTTTCTTGTGTCAAAGCGGTATCACAGCAGATCGCGAAGCTTGTCCATGACCTCATCATGGATCTCCTCACGGCTGCGCATCACGCCGTTTCTGGCACAGTCGATCCTTGTCCAGCCGCAGTACTCCGTCACAAAGGCGGCGTTTTCCCGGCAGCGGCGCAGGTAAGCCTCGTCCTGCTCGTGCACGTCGGCTGTGGTATGGGTGGCCTGCTCCCGCCGGCGCATCATCTGCTCGCTCAGCTCCGTGGGCAGGTCCAGATACAGCACCCGGGTGGGACGGGGCAGCCCCAGCAGGTCGTATTCAAAGTGGAACAGCCAGTCCAGAAAGGACTGCCGCTGCTCCGGAGGCAGCTTGGAGGTCTGATGCACGGCGTTGGAGGTGGTATACCGGTCGGCGATCAGCAGGCCGCCCTGCCGGTAGTATTCGCCCCAGTCCTGCTGATAGGAGGCGTAGCGGTCCACGGCGTAAAACGTGGCGGCGGCATAGGCGTTCACGTCGTCGGGATGGCTGCCGAAGGCGCCGCCCAGATACAGGCGCACCAGCGCCGAGGACTCCTCCTGATAGCGGGGGAAGGACAGGCGGCGGAAGGGAACGCCCTGTGCTTCCAGCGTCTGGCACAGCAGCTCTGTCTGTGTAGCCTTGCCGGAACCGTCCGTTCCCTCAAAAACGATCAACTTTCCCATATGTTTCCTCACTTTCGCCATGGTCATACAAAAACAGTATACCACCATTTTACCCATTTGTAAAGAAAACATGATGGACGTCCTTTTTACGGCAAGTTTTAATATGTAATTGCAGGGCACAGAGTTCCTTAAGGACTTCCGTACCCTGCAATTACATATTAGAACTTGCCAATCTTGTGCATCGCCCATTTTCGTCTTGACTTTTGCGGCAGATTCGTGTATGATAATTCATATTGTAAAGGATGAGAACTTTACATAAAGGCGATTTGCTTTACAGAAGGGAGGAGCCATCCGTGAAAAACCAGACCTACCGCATGACCATGCTGTTCGATTTTTACGGCGAGATCCTCACAGAGAGGCAAAAAGAGTTTTTCGATCTGTACTACAATGAGGATCTGTCCTTGGGAGAGATCGCGGAGAATTACGGGATTTCCCGGCAGGGTGTGCGGGATGTGATCGTCCGCGCCGAGGCGGCCATGCAGGAGATCGAGGATAAAACGGGCCTGATCCGCCGCTTTATGCAGATGCAGCCCAAGATCGCCGCCATAGAGGAGGCGGCGCAGCAGATCAAGACCATCAACTATCGCCAGTATGAGAACTCCCAGCTGGACAAGCTGGTATCTGACATTTTGGAAAACGCCAAGGGGCTGAAGGAGTAAACATGGCCTTTGAAGGATTGTCCGAAAAATTAAATGCCGTATTTAAGAACCTCCGGGGCAAGGGTCGCCTGACGGAAGCGGACGTCCGCACCGGTATGCGGGAAGTGCGTCTGGCGCTGCTGGAGGCCGACGTCAGCTATAAGGTGGTCAAGGACTTTGTGGCCCAGGTAACGGAGCGCTGCGTGGGCAGCGACGTGCTGGAGAGCCTGACGCCCGCCCAGCAGATCATCAAGATCGTCAACGAGGAACTGACCAAACTGATGGGCAGTACCAACGCCAAGATCACCACTGCCAACCGTGGGCCTACGGTGGTGATGATGGTGGGTTTGCAGGGCGCCGGTAAAACCACCAACGGCGCGAAGCTGGCCGGCCTGATGCGCCGCCAGTTCGGCAAGCGCCCGCTGCTGGCGGCCTGCGACGTGTACCGTCCTGCCGCCATTGCCCAGCTGCAGGTGGTGGGTCAGCAGCTGGATATCCCTGTATTTGAAATGGGGCAGATCGACCCCGTGACCATCGCCCGGGAAGCCGTGAAGTACGCCGCTGACCACGGCAATGACATGGTATTTCTGGATACCGCCGGCCGTCTGCATATCGACGAGACGCTGATGGACGAGCTGCGGAATATCAAGTCCGCCGTGAAGCCCAATGAGATCCTGCTGGTGGTGGACGCCATGACCGGTCAGGACGCGGTGAACGCCGCCAAGGCTTTCGACGATGCACTGGGCATTGACGGCGTGATGCTGACCAAGCTGGACGGCGACGCCCGCGGCGGCGCAGCCCTGTCCATCCGGGCGGCCACCGGAAAGCCTATCAAATTTGTGGGTACCGGCGAGAAGCTGGATATGATCGAACTGTTCCATCCAGACCGCATGGCCTCCCGCATTTTGGGTATGGGCGATATGCTGTCTTTCATCGAAAAGGCGGAGCAGCAGTACGATGAGAAGCAGGCAAAAAAGCTGGAGGAGAAGCTGCGGAAAAACCGGCTGACGCTTTCGGATTATCTGGATCAGCTGGAGCAGCTGCAGAATATGGGAGACCTGAGCCAGATCGCCGGAATGCTGCCGGGCAATATGGCCAAGGGCTTTGACCCCGACCAGATCGACCCCAGACAGTTTTCCCGCACCAAGGCCATCATCCAGTCCATGACTGTGCAGGAGCGAGAGAATCCCCAGATCCTCAACGCCAGCCGCAAGCGCCGCATTGCTGCCGGCTGCGGCCAGCAGGTGTCGGACGTGAACCGGCTGCTGAAATCCTTTGAAGCCATGCAGCAGATGACCAAGGCGCTGACCCGTGGCGGCAAGCGGGGCATGAGCGCGCTGAACGGCATGATGGGTGGTTCCATGGGCGGAATGCACGGCTTTGGCCGCAAGAGAAGATTGAAATAAGTGCCCCGGCATTTATGATACATGATAAAAATATTTTATTTTGGAGGAAAAAACCATGGTTAAGATCAGACTGAGAAGAATGGGCGCCAAGAAGGCTCCTTACTATCGCGTTGTGGTGGCTGACAGCCGTTATCCCCGTGACGGCCGTTTCATTGAGGAGATCGGCACTTACAACCCCTGTGTGAACCCCGCCGAGATCAAGATTGACGCTGACCGTGCCCGCGAGTGGATCAAGACCGGCGCTCAGCCCACCGATACCGTTCGTGCCCTGCTGAAGAAGGTCGACGTTCTGTAAGTCCGGGGGCAAGCCATGAAGGAATTGCTGCTCTATATCGCCAGAAGCCTCGTGCAGCATCCCGACCAGGTCACTGTGACTGAGGTCGAGAACGGCGACGAGCTGACGCTGGAGCTGCGCGTTGCCCCCGAGGATATGGGCAAGGTGATCGGCCGTCAGGGCCGTATTGCCAAGGAGATCCGCACAGTGGTGCGCTCCTACGCCCAGCGTACAGGCGCCAAGGTTTCTGTGGATATCGTTGACTGAAAAAATCAGACACCTGATCGGGTGTCTGATTTTTCTTATATGTGGTGTTACAGCACACCGAGATGCTCCAGCAGGATTTTGACGCCGATCAGAATCAGGATCGTGCCGCCGACAAACTCGGCTTTGGACTTATAGCGGGAGCCGAACACGCTGCCGGCCTTGACGCCTGCGCAGGAGAGCACAAAGGTGATGGCGCCGATCAGACAGACGGCCACAAGGGTATTCACCAGAGGGGAAGCGGCGATGATCTCCACCGGCACACAGGCGAAGGTGATGCCCACCGCCAGCGCGTCGATACTGGTGGCCACCGCCATCAGGAACATGGTTTTCACATCCAGCGCGGCGGAGGTATCCTCCTCCTCATCATCCTTGGACAGAGCCTCCCGGATCATGTTGCCGCCGATTAGCGCCAGCAGCACAAAGGCGATCCACGACGCCACGGCGTTAATGTACTTCTCAAACCCTGAACCCAACAGATAGCCAATGAAAGGCATCAGCGCCTGAAAGCCGCCGAACCACACACCGCAGATGGCGGCATTGCGAAAGGTGACCTTCTGCATGGCAAGACCCTTGCATACAGAGACGGCAAAGGCATCCATGCTCAGGCCGATGGCCAGTAAAAACAGTTCCAGAAATCCCATGGTGACTTCCTCCGTAGAAATAAAATGAGCGGATACCTGCCGTATCCGCTCGTGTAACTTGTGGTACATAAGACACATACGGCATCGCTGCCCGCATGAGTCTCATCAATTAAGGTGTGCCAGGCCCATGGCCAGCATGTTGACACACCGCGCTGACGCGCCGACTACTCCCTCAACACAAAAAGCATTATAGCAAGGAGCCATGGCGAAGTCAATCAAAAGTTCTGATCTTCTTCCGAAAGGAGTATCATTCCAAAAAACAAGGCACCGCCCGATAAACGGGCGATACCTTGTGATATGGCGTCTCAGCCCCTTGCTCAACCTTTCCACTCCACATACAGCTGGCGGACGGCGTTGGGGTCGGCGGCGGGCTTGGCAGCGGGGACAGGGGCGGGAGATGCTTCGGCCGCGGGATGGTCGCGCTTCTCGATGAACTTGGGGGCCACCTGGGGGAACAGGGCGAGACTCAGCACATCCTCCTCGCTCTTGGCGATGTCCTTGAATTCCTCCTTGTACTTCTCCAGCTCCGGCTCCAGCAGGTCGGCGGGACGGCAGGTGATCACGTCCTCGGGGGCAATGCCCGCCTTGGCCCGGACCTCCTCATTGACCTCGCCGGGCAGCTTGCCGTATTCGCCCTTCAGCATGGCGCGGCTCTCCTTGGGGAAGGTTTTGTACCGCTCGCCCATGATGATGTTCATCACCGCCTGGGTGCCCACGATCTGGCTGGAGGGCGTCACCAGCGGGGGATAGCCGAAGTCCTTGCGGACACGGGGGATCTCCGCCAGCACGTCATAGTACTTGTCCTCCTTCCCGGCCTGCTTCAGCTGGGAGATCAGGTTGGACAGCATACCGCCGGGCACCTGATACAGCAGGGTATTGGTGTCCACACGCAGCACCTTGGGATCCAGGATGCCGGCATCCTGCAGGCGCTGTGCCACCTTGCGGAAATGGACGGCAGCGTCGGACATCTTGCCCAGATCCAGACCGGTATCGCGGGGCGTACCTTTCAGGGTGGCCACCAGAGACTCAGTGGCGGGCTGGCTGGTGCCGTTGGCCATGGGGGAGAGGGCGGTGTCCACAATGTCCACACCGGCATAGGCCGCCATCAGCAGCGTCATGTCGCCGGTGCCGGAGGTGTTGTGGGTGTGCAGGTGGATGGGGACGGAAACCGTCTCCTTCAGCGCCTTCACCAGAGAGTAGGCGTCCATGGGCAGCAGCAGGTTGGCCATATCCTTGATGCAGATGGCGTCGGCGCCCATCTGCTCCAGCTCCTTGGCCAGCTTCACGAAGTAAGCCTCGTTGTGGATGGGGGACATGGTATAGCTGAGGGTGGCCTCCACTTGTCCGCCGTACTTTTTGGTGGACTTGATGGCCTGCTCCAGATTGCGCACATCGTTGAGGGCGTCGAAAATGCGGATAATGTCAATGCCGTTTTCGATGCTCTTGCGGCAGAAAGCGTCCACCACATCGTCGGCGTAGTGCTTGTAGCCCAGAATGTTCTGGCCGCGGAACAGCATCTGCAGCTTGGTGTGCTTCACATGCTTGCGGATGGTGCGCAGACGCTCCCAGGGATCCTCGTTGAGGAAACGCATACAGGCGTCAAAGGTGGCGCCGCCCCAGCACTCCAGGGAATAGTAGCCGATGGCATCCAGCATTTCCAGCGCAGGCAGCATATCCTCAATGGTCATGCGGGTGGCGGCCTGGGACTGGTGGGCGTCACGCAGGATGGTATCGGTGATCAGCAGGGGTTTATTTGACAAAAATTCCATAGTTACCTCCTATTAGCCGAACAGGGAGATCATCACACCGGCGGCGATGGCTGAGCCGATCACGCCGGCCACATTGGGACCCATGGCGTGCATCAGCAGGAAGTTGCCGGGGTTGGCCTCCTGGCCGACCTTCTGCGAGACACGGGCGGCCATGGGAACGGCGGACACGCCGGCAGAGCCGATGAGGGGATTGATCTTCTCCTTCAGGAACAGGTTCATGAACTTGGCCAGCAGCACGCCGCCGGCAGTGCCGAAACCGAAGGCCACGATGCCCATGCCCATGATCATCAGCGTCTTGGGATTGAGGAAGGTCGCGCCGGTGGCGGTGGCGCCCACGCTGACGCCCAGGAAGATGGTGACGATGTTCATCAGCTCGTTCTGGACAGTCTTGCTGAGCCGCTCGGTAACGCCGCACTCCTTGAACAGGTTGCCCAGCATCAGGCAGGCAATCAGCGGCGCGGCGGAGGGCACCAGCAGCGCCACAAAGATGGTTACCACAACGGGGAAGATGATCTTCTCCTTTTTGCTGACCTCACGCAGGGGCTTCATAACGATCTGACGTTCCTTTTCGGTGGTCAGCGCTTTCATGATAGGCGGCTGGATAACAGGCACCAGCGCCATGTAAGAGTAGGCCGATACAGCGATGGGACCCAGCAGCGCCGGCGCCAGCATCGCCGTGACGAAGATGGCAGTGGGGCCGTCGGCGCCGCCGATGATACCCACGGAACTGGCCTCGGGGCCGGTGAAGCCCAGCAGGCGGCAGCCTACATAGGTCATAAAGATGCCCAGCTGCGCGGCAGCGCCCAGCAGCAGGCTCTTGGGATTGGCGATCAGGGGGCCGAAATCGGTCATGGCGCCCACACCCATGAAGATCAGGCACGGATAGATGCCCAGCTTGATGCCCAGATACAGCACGTCGATCAGCCCGACCGAGACGGTCTGTCCTACCGCGACGCTGCTGAGTACCGCCTCTGAGACGCCGGAGCTTTGCATCTCGGCGATAAATTCGGCGGTGATGGGACTGCCGCCGAACAGATCCCAGTGGATATGTCCACCGGCAAAGAGAATCTCATGATACATCTCCGCGCCGGGAAGGTTGGTCACCAGCATGCCGATGGCAATAGGCACCAGCAGCAGCGGCTCGAACTTCTTCACAATACCCAGGAACAGCAGTACACAGGCGATAACGATCATCACCGCGCATTTCCAGTTATCGCCCTGGAAGAACTGGAAAAATCCAGTCTGTTCACAGAAATTCAGAATGGCTTGCATGTGTCTCCTCCGTTACTGGATGGTACACAGCAATGCGCCGGATTCCACGGCAGCGCCCTTGGCAACGGCCACGGCGGTCACTTTACCGTCCCGGGGCGCCATGATCTCGTTCTCCATCTTCATGGCTTCCAGAACCATCAGCACCTGACCCTTTTTCACGGTGTCGCCGGCAGCGACATTGACAGACAGAATATTGCCGGGCATGGGGGCGTTGATGCTCTCGCCTGCGCCAGAGGCGGCGGGAGCAGGAGCGGCGGCAGGTGCAGCCACAGGCGCTGCAACAGGGGCGCCGGCCATTTCTTCGATCTCCACCTCATAGGCGGTGCCGTTTACGTTAACTCTGTATTTCTTCATGTTATTTCTCCTCCTCAGATCTTTTTCATGGAAACGATACGGATCGCGCTGACATCACTGCCCATGTCCTCAGCAATGGCGGCGGCTACGGCAGCCACCAGCTCCGGAGTGACCACTGATGCGGCAGTGGATACGGCAGCCGGTGCGGGAATGGCGGCAGCCGCTGTTTTCTTGTCGGTCCTGCGCACCACGTTGCTCATCACAGACACCAGTATGATGATGCAGATCAGCCCGATAAACACCGTGCATATCCCCATCAGACATACAAACAGATTGGAGTAATCCATTATTGATATGACCTCCCATTCCTATATTAGCGATTTAATTGTACCAAACATTTGGCATAATTGCAACCGTTATTTTCCCAAATATACAAAATTTGTTAGAATAGCTAAATAAATTTTGGCTCTATTGACGCTTCGAACAACTTCCGCTGTGAAATACTTTTCAAACAAAGGATGCCATGCTATACTATAAAATATGTATCGCGAAACATAAGGTGTGTTTTCTGATTGCCAATGGTGAGGAGGGGCGGAAAATGCAATACGGACAGGTGGAGAAGGGGGTGTTTTTGGCGCGGCCCAACCGGTTCATTGCGCTTGTGGCGCTTAACGGTGTGGAGACGGTGTGCCATGTGAAGAACACCGGACGGTGCAGGGAGCTGCTGGTCCCCGGTGCGGTGGTATATTTGGAAAAGGGGACGAATCCTGACCGTAAGACGGCCTACGACCTGATCGCCGTGGAGAAAAACGGAAAGCTTATCAATATGGACGCGCAGGCACCGAATAAAGCGTTTGCTGAATGGGTGCTGCGGTTTGACCCAACGGCCACCGCCGTGCATAGCGAGTACCGTTTCGGCCAGTCCCGGCTGGACTTCTGCCTGGAGACCCCAAAAGGACTGCATCTGGTGGAGGTGAAAGGGGTCACGCTGGAGGAGAATGGGCATGTGCGGTTTCCCGATGCCCCTACGGAACGGGGCTTAAAACACCTGCATGAGCTGATCCATGCGGTGGAGTTAGGCCATCAGGCCACAGCCCTTTTTGTGATCCAGATGGCGGATGTGCTGGATTTTTCGCCCAATGACGTGACCCATCCCGCCTTTGGCACGGCGCTCCGACAGGCGAAAGCGGCCGGTGTGGGCGTGGAGGCGTGGTGCTGCCGTGTAACGCCGGACAGCATGGAGATCAACAAACCGGTGAAAGTGGTTTTATAAATGAAAGATGTACCGCCTCACGACGGTACATCTTTCAGCAAATAGTAGGTGATGCGGGCAGTCAGACCCCACAGCGGATAGGGAAGCCCTTCGTAGACAGGGACTTCCATGCGGCCGTCTTCCCATGGATAAGAGTTGTCCCGCTGCACCGTGTCATACGGGAAGTCTGCGCCGATCATAGGGCGGAGAGGATAGCGGTACAGCGTGGGCGGATGTTCTGTCAGCCACTCCACCGGAACCAGAAAAGTATCTGCCACCTCATCCGGATTGGGGCGCATATATGTCAGAGCATGGGCATCAACTCTTGCCAACACAGGATGCATCAGCGCATCAGAGCGAAGATAGAGAAAGTCAAGAAGGCCAATGACATCCAGATTTTCCGGACGGATCCCCAGTTCTTCCTGTGTTTCCCGCAGGGCGCAGTCTGTGGGCGTTTCACCCGGTTCCATTCGCCCGCCGGGAAAGCAGACCTCGTGAGGTTGACGGATCCCACCGGAACGTACCTCATACAGCAAGCACAGGCCGTTACCGGTCTCCACCAACGGCACCAGAACGGCATATTCTCTGCGGCTGCACAGCAGGCGCGGCTGATGCTTCTGATAGGCCTTGTAAAAATCGTGGATGTCCAAAACGGATTCCTCCTTGCAAAGACGTTCATATCATGTAAACAGTATACCATATATCTGTGCGGATTTAAAGAAAAATAGGCCCCATCTTTCGATGGGGCCGTGGTATCTGAGGTTTAGCAGCCGCAGCCGTTGTTGCAGCCGCAATTGCTCTCGCAGCCGTTGTTGCAGCCATTCCCGCAGAACAGGAACAGGAGAATGATGGCGATGATGATCCAGCAGCAGCTGTTGCCGCCAAAGCAAGAATTCTGATTACACATAGCGTAACCTCCTATGAAAATTCAGACCCTGCAAGGGAGTCTCATTCCATAGTATGTGAGCGGCGGCAAAGTGTGAAAGCGTGTGGAAGAATTTTATTCCTGCGGTGTACGGGAGATGTGATAGCTGAGTGTCAGCAGTGTGTCCACAAAGTGGATGTCCTCGGAATAAACGTCCTCCGGGACAGAGATTTCAACATTTGTGAAGTTCCAAAAGCCGCGAATGCCAAGCGCCACAAGACGATCAGCCAACGGCTGCGCCACATGCTGAGGGACGGTCAGCACTGCCACGTTGGGATGGTGCTGGGCCACATAGTCATCCAACTCATCCATGGAACGGACCGTTACGCCATTGATTTCGTCACCGATCAGTGTGGAAGAAACATCAAAGGCGGAATCCAAATGGAAGCCGACCTTCGCAAAGTCAAAGTTCTGCAATAACGCATGGCCAAGATGGCCTGCACCAATGATAATAAGCTTGTGGTCATTGTCAATGCCTAAAATATGACCGATCTCAGCGCGGAGCTCGGCTACATTATAGCCATAGCCCTGCTGACCAAATTCGCCGAAGCAGCTGAGATCCTGCCGAATCTGGGAAGCAGTAATGTCCATTTTTTCACCCAGTGAGTGAGAGGAAATGCGGACAACACCTTTGTTGTACAGATCGTCCAAATAACGGTAGTAGCGGGGGAGACGGTGGATTACAGCGTCGGAGATTTTTTGCTTTTTCATATAAATCATCCTTTTTTGGGGTTGAAAAAATTTACTGCTATTTTAGCGCAAGAAAACCGAATTGTCAACTTTTTTAACAATCTTTTTTAAAAAAATTTTCTTTACAATAGGGGAAGAAGTTGTTATAATTAATAGGCTGTTTTGAATGCTTATGGAACAGCTGCAATTTCATACGCGCCCGTAGCTCAGTTGGATAGAGTGACAGACTCCGACTCTGTAGGCCGCTGGTTCGAATCCAGTCGGGCGTACCAAAAATTCCGTGAAATCATCTGATTTCACGGAATTTTTATGTAAAATTGTTCTTGTGGTATAGCTCAACAGGAACGAGCTTGTTGACAGTCAAATTCAGATTTCCAGACTGCTCTGCATGGCCTGACTGGCGGTTTTTTTGTTCTTATCAAACGCGTGGGTGTAGATGTCCAGCGTAGTCGAAGGCTGGCTGTGACCCAGCAGACCTGCCACCGTGGCTACGTCCGCACCGTTCGCGATCAGGAGACTGGCGTTGCTGTGACGGAGGGAATGCACATTGAGTTGCTCCGGCAGGCCGTGCTTTTTCAGGATCAGCTTGAATCGCCAGGTGAAGGTGGACGGCGTCATGGGAAGCTGGTACCCGTTTCTGCGGAACACATAATCATCCTCGGTCAGCTTTCGGTTTTCATAGCTTTCCGTCTGATAGTCGCACTCGTGGCGATATTCTTTCAGCAGACTTTCCATCTCCGGCGAGAAGTACACATAGCGGTCGCCCGCCGTGGTTTTTGGATCCTTGGTAAAAATCTCTTCGCCGGTGACCTTTACCACGTTTCGCTGCACATGAATGGTGCGTTCCTTGAAGTCGATGTCCGACCATTTCAGTCCGCAGCACTCGCCCCGCCGCATTCCTGTGGCGATGATGAGCTTGAAGTAGGTTTCGTACTTGATGCTCTCCTGCTCCAGTGCGGCAATGATCTGCTGTGCTGTCTCCTCGTCCGCGACCTTCCGCTCCAGCCTGCGGCCTGCATAGCGGTAGGTGCGCCACGCGGGATTATGCAAAAGTCTTGCCCTCCTGTGTGCCTTTCCAAGTGGCGATGAAGTTGGGTCGGTCCTTCATATATTCATAGGTATCCACCTGGATGCCGATTTTATCCAGCCACTTATGCACGGTTTTGGCCATGGGAAGTTCACTTCCGGTGGGGCTGGGGGACTGAATGGCCTCTATCAAGCACTGCAGTGCCTCATCTTTGCATTCATCCACTTTTTTAATGATGTCCTGAACACAGATCATGCGTTGTCCTCCTTCGCTCGACGGCTGGCAGTGCCAATATTGCGGGCCGTCTCTCTGTGAAATGGATATTAATACACTTTTGTATGAATGTCAAGTATATTATTTCATGTCAATATATACTTGTTTTTATGACAGGCATTATTGATAATAATGCTATAGAAATGAAATGCTCGTAAATATTGCGTTTTAAGCATCTGTGGAGTGCGTATTATTGGCGGAAAACAACTTTCTTCACTTTTTTGTTACATTTTTATATGCATAAATATCTGAATAATACATTGCCTGATGTGTGGAGAATAACAGAGAGCTAAGTTGGCAGTTGCCATACTCTCATCTTCCCTGGTTTTTGCATAGGGGATTCTTTTCGATTGGTTCCTCAACCGCGCAATATTTTGCTAATCCCGATCCAACAGCAATTCCGGCTTGACAGTTGATACATACGATTCCGAATGAGACCATATAAGGGGAAACAAAAAGGCAATGAGAAACTACTTGTCAGCTGTTATTGCATTTTCGTGTATTCCTCACGTTTGAGAAAGCTCCCGCGCAAATGAATAGCGGTATCTACCTCTCCGGATGATTTCTTATAGTCATATAGGATACAGCCGTTTGTGAGCTTTGCCAATAAAAAGGATCGTTTCCGGATATATTGCTGATTTTTCGCAATTATATTGACAAAGTATCATTCGTATAGTATATTAATGATAACAATAATTATTATTGAGTACTAATTGCTATAAAAATAAAGAAGAGGAGGCATACCATATGTTATTTCAGACGACCCCTGCGCACGAAGAACTGCGTGCCAAGATCCGTAAATTCGCGGAGGAGGAGATCAAGCCCATTGCTTTTATGCTGGATCAACAAAACGAATTTCCCACCGAGGCCATACGGAAAATGGGGAAGCTGGGTTGGCTCGGCCTGCCTTATCCCAAGGAATACGGCGGCATGGGACTGGACATTCTCAGCTATGCCATTGCTGTGGAAGAGCTGGCCCGGGTTGACGGTGGAGCGGGTGTGATCCTGTCGGCCCACGTATCGCTGGGCGCGTGGCCCATCTTTGCCTTCGGCACCGAGGAGCAAAAGCAGAAATATCTGGTTCCCCTGGCGCGGGGAGAAAAGATCGGCGCTTTTGGCCTGACGGAACCCAACGCCGGCTCCGATGCCGGCGGTACGGAAACCACTGCCATTGACAAGGGCGACCACTGGCTGCTCAACGGCGGCAAAATCTTCATCACCAACGCGCCAAAGGCGGACACCTATGTGGTCTTCGCCGTCACCACACCGGACATCGGCACCCGGGGCATCTCTGCTTTTATTGTGGAGAAGGGTTGGAAAGGCTTCGAGTTCGGTGACCACTATGATAAAATGGGCATCCGCTCCTCTTCCACGGCGGAGCTGATCTTCAACGACGTAAAGGTTCCCAAGGAAAACCTGCTGGGCAAGGAGGGCGAGGGATTCAAAATCGCCATGGCCACGTTGGACGGCGGCCGTATCGGTATTGCCTCTCAGGCACTGGGGATCGCTCAGGGAGCCTTCGAGCACGCGCTGGCCTATTCCAAAGAACGCATCCAATTCGGTAAGCCCATTGCCGCCCAGCAGAGCATTGCATTCAAGCTGGCGGATATGGCCACCAAGCTGCGCTGCGCCCGGTTCCTGATTTATTCTGCAGCCGAACTGAAAGAACATCATGAGCCTTACGGCATGGAGTCTGCCATGGCGAAGATGTACGCCTCTGACATTGCGCTGGAAGTCACCAACGATGCCCTGCAGATCCACGGCGGCACCGGTTTCCTCAAGGGCATGGAGGTGGAGCGCGCCTACCGCGATGCCAAGATCACCACCATCTATGAGGGCACCAATGAGATCCAGCGGGTGGTCATCGCCTCCCATCTGGTGGGCAAGCTGGGTAAGAGCAGCGGCGGCGAGAGCCGTTCGGCGGCCAAAAAGCCCGCTCCCGTCACCGGTGTGCGGAAAAAGATTATCCTCCGGGACGGCGATGCAGCCGAGAAAGTCAACGCACTGGTGGCGGCGCTGAAGAAGGACGGCCACGACTTCAGCGTGGGCATTCCCATGGACACACCCATTGCACAGGCCGAGCGGGTGGTCTCCGCCGGTAAGGGTATCGGCGTGAAGGAGAATATGCAGCTTATTGAAAACCTGGCAAAGGCTGCCGGCGCGGCCATCGGCTCCTCTCGCCCCGTGGCGGAAACGTTGAAATACCTGCCGTTGAACCGGTATGTGGGCATGTCCGGCCAGAAATTTACCGGCAACCTGTACATTGCCTGCGGCATCTCCGGCGCGATCCAGCACCTGAAAGGAATTAAAGACGCATCCACCATCGTGGCCATCAACAAAAACGCCAACGCCCCTATTTTCAAGAACTGCGACTATGGCATCGTGGGCGACGTGATGGAGATCCTGCCGCTGCTGACGGCGGCGCTGGACACCGGTGAAAAGCAGCCTGCGCCGCCGATGATCAAGATGAAGCGGCCCCTGCCGCCGAAAGCGGAGCCTATTGGCAAGCGCTATGTCTGCGGCGGCTGCGGCTATGAGTATGTGCCGGAGCTGGGCGACGAGGACGGCGGCATTGCTCCCGGAACGCTGTTTGAAAAGCTTCCTGAGGAATGGGTCTGCCCCGAATGTGCCGAGGGCAGGGATCAGTTCATTGAGGCGTAAGGATCGAAAGGAGGAACGACGATGTATTGTGTGCGTAACGTGACAAAGGACCTGTACTGGGTGGGCGCCAACGACCACCGGCTGGCCCTGTTTGAGAATTGCTTCCCCATTCCCCGCGGCGTCAGCTATAACGCCTATTGCCTGCTGGACGAAAAGACGGCGCTGTTTGACACGGTAGACTGGTCCGCCTGCCGCCAGCTGCTGGAAAACCTGGAGCATGTACTGGCGGGTCGGCCTTTGGATTACCTGGTGGTGAACCATCTGGAGCCGGATCATGCCGCCTGTATCGAGGAGGTGCTGCTGCGGTATCCCGGCGTGACGGTCATCTCCAACGAAAAGGCTTTTCTGCTGATGCGTCAGTTCGGCTTCCATGTGGATGATCACCCGTGCATTCAGGTGAAGGAGGGGGATACCTTCTCCTTCGGCAAGCATACGGTGACCTTCGTCTTTGCCCCCATGGTTCACTGGCCGGAGGCTATGGTGACGTTTGATACCACAGACGGCGTACTGTTCTCTGCCGACGCCTTCGGCACCTTCGGCGCACTGGACGGCAAGCTGTTTGCCGACGAGGTGGACTTTGACCGGGACTGGCTGGATGATGCGAGACGGTATCTCACCAACATTGTGGGCAAGTATGGCCCCCACATCCAGCTTCTGTTGAAAAAAGCAGGTGGGATCCTGGACCAGATCCGGTATATCTGCCCGCTGCACGGTCCCGTGTGGCGCAAGGATATCATGTACTTCATTGAGAAGTACGATACGTGGAGCAAGTACCTGCCGGAGAAGAAGGGCGTAATGATCGCCTATGCCTCCATGTACGGCAACACGGAGAATGCCGCTCAGGCACTGGCCGCCCGGCTGTGTGAAAAAGGTGTGACGGACGTGGCGCTCTATGATGTGTCCTCCACCCATGTGTCCCAGCTGATCTCCGAGGCGTTCAAATACAGCCACATTGTGCTGGCCTCTGTAACGTACAATTTGGGTATCTATCCGGCCATGCACAATTTCCTCATGGACATGAAGGCGCTGAACCTGCAAAACCGCACCTTTGCCATCGTGGAAAACGGTTCCTGGGCGGTGAAATCCGGTGATTTGATGCAGAAGTTTGTCACCGAGGAGCTGAAGAACATGACGGTGCTTAACGAGCGGCTGAGCCTGGCCTCCTCCCTCAGCGGAGACAAGGCCACGGAGCTGGAGCAGCTGGCCGACGCCATTGTGGAATCTATGGAGTAAAAAAACTCGATAAGTGGCGCCACAAATACCGGACAGAGTAAATAGCGACAGCCGCCGTCAAACTACAGACGGCGGCTGTCTGCCGTGTGCCGCATATCTGGATGAATCACTGCGGTATGCCATGGAACTTGGAGGTATTACATGAATACAGAAAATAACGCACGCCAGCGTGTCATCTATCTGGCGGGCGGCTGCTTCTGGGGAATCGAGCATTTGATGCGGGCGATCCCCGGTGTGCTGGATGCCCGGAGCGGCTATGCCAACGGGCGGCGTGAGGCAGATGCCAACTACGAAGCGGTCTGTGCCGGAGGGACGGGCTTCCGGGAAACGGTGCGCGTGACCTATGACCCGGCACAGGTGAGTCTGGAAGCACTGCTGCTGGCCTATTTTTACGTCATTGATCCCACAGAGGTCAACCGGCAGGGCATGGATCTGGGCAGTCAGTACCAGACCGGTGTGTACTACGCCGATGACGCGGCAAGGGAGACGGTGGAGCGCATCGCCGCCATCGAGCGGGCCGCCAGCAAGCGGTTTTATGTGGAGATCTGTCCGCTGCGGAACTTCTATCCAGCCGAGGAGTATCACCAGAACTATCTGGAGAAGAACCCCAATGGCTACTGTCATATCCCCCGAAAGGAAATCGCGCTGATCTCACGGCTGCGCATCCGACCGGAGGAGTATCAGAAATGCGCCGCACAGCTGGTACAGGAAAAGTTGGCAGCGGAGACAGAGCCGATGTGAGACAGGTTTGCCGGGAAAACCACTTGACAAGTAAACGAGCGTTTACTATAATAAGGAGGAAGGTGGAAGAATAGGAATGGATCAATTATCTGTCATAGAAAAGAGGAAAGACATGGATCAAAAGCATTACACGATCAGACACGAAGAAGAAAAGGAATACCGTGAGGTAGAAAATCTCGTGCGTGAAGCCTTCTGGAATGTTTACCGGCCGGGCTGTCTGGAGCATTATGTGCTGCATCAGCTGCGCAGCGATCCGGCGTTCGTTCCGGAGCTTGACTTTGTGATGGAAAAAGACGGACGGCTGATCGGACAGAACATGTTTATGCGGGCGGTCATCAAGGCGGATGACGGCCGGGATATTCCCATTATGACCATGGGGCCGATCTGTATCGCCCCGGAATACAAAAGAAAGGGATATGGGAAGCTCCTGCTGGATTATTCTCTGGAGAAAGCGGCTGAACTGGGAGCGGGCGCGCTGTGCTTTGAAGGGAATATTGACTTTTACGGGAAAAGCGGGTTTGACTATGCCAGAAAATTCGGTATCCGCTACCATGACTTGCCGGAGGGAGCGGATAATTCCTTCTTTCTCTGCAAGGAGTTGAAGCCCGGCTATCTTGACGGCATTACCGGGGAATATGCTCCCCCACAGGGCTATCTGGTGGATGAAGCGGAAGCTGAGACATTTGACAGAGCATTTCCCCCTAAGGAGAAGCAGAAACTTCCGGGGCAATTGTTTGAATAAAACAGAAGAAACGCTGATAAAAACAGTAATTTGTTTCTCAGATACGTCGTTAATTGCCCACAGTGGAACGGTAACAGAAGCGGTACGCGAAAACGTACCGCTTCTGTTACCGTTTATTTTTAGTGATTGACAAATAATGGGTAATACCTAATAATAGTAAAAAACATACCGAACGCCAGTTGCTGGGGGCGGATTCAACAATCCATCATTTGGCAATGGGCTGAAGGAGAGGATACCGCAATGGACGCAGAGTTTGTGAATTTGACGCCGGACGATCTTGCGCAGGAGCATCTGTGCTGCATAATCCGCACAAAAAAGCTCCATCCGGGCGTGGAAGCCAAACGGACATGGCTGGCGGAACGGCTGAAAGAAGGTCATGTTTTCCGCAAGCTGAATATCAAGGGCTGCGTATTTATCGAGTATGCACCGCTGGAAACAGCATGGGTACCGGTGGTGGGTGACAATTTTTATTACATTTACTGTCTGTGGGTGCAGGGCGCTCCCAAGGGACAGGGCTACGGGCGGCAATTGATGGAGTACTGCATTGCGGATGCAAAAGCCCATGGCAAGTCGGGCGTCTGTATGCTGGGTGCGGCAAAACAGAAGTCGTGGCTTTCTGACCAGAATTTTGCAAAGAAGTATGGGTTCCGGACAGTTGACACCACTGCTGACGGCTATGAACTGCTGGCGCTCAGCTTTGACGGAACGGCGCCGCGGTTTGCGCCCAACGCGAAAAACCAGACCATCGACAGCCGGGAACTGACCGTCTATTACGACGATCAGTGTCCGTATATTCCGCAGCGGATCGGGAAACTGCGGGAGTACTGCACGGAAAAGGACATTCCGGCGACTTTCATCCATGTGGATACGCTGGAGCAGGCCAAAGGATTGCCCGGTGTGTTCAATAACTGGGCTGTGTTCTATGACGGCAAATTTGTGACCGTGAATCAGCTTGACGGTGCCTCTGTGGAAAAAATCCTGAAAAGATGATATCAAGGAAAAACAGATCAAAAACAGACTCCGTTTTTGTCGGATCACTTGAGGTAACGATATGATCTATACATGCGAATATGCTTCCCCGTTGGGTGCGATTACCTTGGCCAGTGACGGCGAGGCGCTGACAGGACTGTGGTTTAATGGGCAGAAGTACTTTGGCAGCACACTTCCTGCCGACTGCATACCGCGGGAAGTGCCTGCGTTTGCAGAGGTGAAGCGCTGGCTGGACATCTATTTTTCCGGCAGGGAGCCGGGGTTCACGCCTTTGATGCGCTATGGAACGACGCCGTTCCGCAAAGCAGTGTGCGATGTCATGCTGACCATTCCCTATGGACAGACCATGACCTATCGCCAGATCGCACAGCGGATCGCCGCGCAGATGGGGCGACCCCATATGTCCGCGCAGGCAGTGGGCGGCGCTGTGGGGCACAATCCGATTTCGATCATCATACCCTGTCAC
This sequence comes from uncultured Clostridia bacterium, assembly GCA_945915065.1. Classification (GTDB taxonomy): domain Bacteria; phylum Bacillota; class Clostridia; order Oscillospirales; family Oscillospiraceae; genus Vescimonas. The sequence goes on from CAMEER010000003.1 coordinate 29,025, forward strand.
CGGGTGGTGGGGACGGACGGAAGTCTGACCGGCTATGCAGGCGGCATCGACCGAAAGCAAAAGCTGCTGGAAATGGAGAAAGCAGATATGCGAGACCTGTACGTTCCCGGGAAGCAGTGCGCACTCAGAGATTTTTGATTTAGGGTATAAGGGATATGTGGATATTGTTTGCGTTTGGTTCGGCTCTGTTTGCCGGTCTGACTTCCATTTTGGCAAAATGCGGGATCCGTCAGACTGATTCCACTGTGGCCACCGCCATCCGCACCATTGTGGTGCTGCTCTTTTCATGGCTGATGGTATGGATCGTCGGCTCCCAGAGTCAGCTCAGCGAAATCAGTGGAAAGACCCTGCTGTTTCTGGTGCTGTCAGGGCTTGCCACTGGCGGCAGCTGGCTGTGCTACTTCCGGGCATTGCAGCTGGGCGACGTGAATAAAGTGGTACCTGTTGACAAATCCAGCACCGTGCTGACCATTTTGCTGGCGGCCATCCTTCTGCAGGAGGGCATCACCTGGACGAAAGGCGTGGGTGTGGTGCTGATCGCGGTGGGAACCTTTCTGATGATCGAGAAAAAGGAGAGCAGCGGTGCGGCGGCAAAGGATTCCCGCTGGCTTTGGTATGCCCTTGGTTCCGCTGTTTTTGCCGGCCTAACCGCCATCCTCGGCAAGATAGGCATTTCCGGCGTGGAGTCCAATCTGGGAACGGCCCTACGCACCGTGGTGGTTTTGGCCATGTCATGGCTGATGGTGTTCGTCACCGGTAAACGGGAGGCGCTGCACCATATTCCCAGAAAAGAACTGGTCTTTATCTGCCTGTCGGGGCTTGCCACCGGCGGCAGCTGGCTATGCTATTATAAAGCACTGCAGGGCGGGCCTGCCAGCGTTGTGGTACCCATCGACAAGCTGAGCATTCTGGTGACGGTGCTGTTCTCCTATGTGGTGTTTCACGAAAAGTTGGCGGCGAAAGCAGCCGCCGGATTGTTGGGGATCGTGGCGGGCACGCTGCTGATGCTGCTGTGAGGAGGTATTTACCTTGAGAATACTGTATTTGGAATGCAATATGGGAGCGGCCGGGGATATGCTGGCAGCGGCGCTGCTGGAGCTGATGCCGGATCGGGAGGAGGCCCTTGCGGAGCTTAACGGCATCGGTATTCCCTATGTGACGTATTCCCGGGAGACCGTATGCCAGTGCGGGATATGCGGTACCCATTTGGCGGTAACGGTCGATGGGGAAGAAGAATCGGAAGATATGCATGCCCACCAACATACGCATGACGGGCATCATCACGGCAGCCTGCATGAGATCAAGCATCTGGTCACCGGACATCTTGCACTGCCCGACGCGGTGAAGGAGGATGTTCTTGCGGTTTACCGACTGATTGCTGAGGCGGAAAGCGCCGTGCATGGCGTTCCTGTCACGGAGATCCATTTTCATGAGGTGGGCACCATGGATGCGCTGGCGGATATTGCGGCGGTTTCTCTGCTGCTGCACAAACTGGCCCCGGATCAGATCCTGGCGTCTCCCATCTGCGTAGGGAGCGGACAGGTGAAATGCGCCCACGGTGTTTTGCCGGTCCCCGCACCGGCCACGGCCCACCTGCTTAAAGGCGTACCGTCCTACAGCGGCGCCATTCAAACGGAACTTTGCACCCCAACAGGGGCGGCGCTGCTGAAGCGGTTCGCGTCCGCCTTTGGAGAACGGCCCACCATGCAGGTCAGCGCCATTGGCTATGGCATGGGAAAAAAGGAGTTGGAGGCCGCCAACTGCGTGCGTGCGTTCTGGGGGGAGACTCAGGAGACCGGCGGGGATGTGCGGGAATTGTCCTGCAATCTGGACGATATGACGGCGGAAGCCATTGCCTTTGCCATGGAAGCACTGCTGGAAGCCGGTGCACTGGATGTGTGGACCACACCCATCACCATGAAAAAATCACGGTTGGGCACAATGCTGTCGCTCCTTTGCCGGGAAGAGGACAGCCAAAGGATGGCAGAATTGCTGTTCCGGCATACGACCACCATCGGTGTGCGGGAATATGCCTGCCGCCGGTATACATTGGACCGCACGGTGGATACGGTAAGCACCCCCTACGGCGACGTCCGCCGAAAGACCTCCTGCGGCTATGGCGTGACCCGGAAAAAGTACGAATACGAGGACTTGGCACGGATCGCCAAAGCCCACAATATGGCGCTGAACGATGTGATTTCGGCACTTCCGACAGTGACATCAAAAGGCATAGAATAAAACGAAAAGGCATGAGAGATCATGCCTTTTCGTTTACTGCGTTCTCCGCTGTTTTCGGTATTCTGTTGGTAAAATACCGTAGGTATCCTTGAAGGCAGCCGTAAAACGGCTGGGGCTTTCATATCCCACAGCTTTGGCAATACCGGCGATATCCGTCTGGGAACTTCCCAGCATGACCGCCGCCTGCTCCATGCGATGCTGCTTCATATGGGCGGCAATGGTGGTGCCATATACTGCTTTGAATGCGTTTTTCAGCGTGGTGGTGTTCATCAGGAATTTGCGGGACAGTTCCTCGATGGTGATCCGTTCGGAGAGATGCTCCATCAGATAGTCATGGACATTCCGGATGATGGTTTCCTGCGATGCCTGAAAATCCACGGCTTTTTCCGGACAGGTGATCTCCATTACCTGCTCCACGATCTGGTGCAGCAAATGGATCTGCTCTGCCTCCGCGGCTTTGTAATAGACTTCTTTTCCGACACGCCGGCTGACCAGCAGACCACTTTCCGTCAAGGAGCGCAGGTGATGGGAAACGGCGGGACTGGACATTTCCAGCATGGCGGCAATGTTGATGACGCACTCCTCCTGATGGCTCAGCAGCCAGAAAATGCGTACACGGGTGGGGTCACTCAACTGCTTGAACACGTCGGAAACGGCGGAAAAATGCACGGTATTCATCAGCTCTTTGTGCAGGCTGGCAGCGTGGGCGTTCTCTCCATGATGATGGGGCAGCGTAAAATCGGACATAAGGCGTCCTCCTTTATCCATTTTGGAAATTTCCTTCGCCTTTTTGGAAGTAAGGACTGTAAACCACTTGCGTTTTCTGGACAGTAACAGTATACTGCGGTTACAACAATTAAGCAATCCTTTAATTGTAAAAGGAGAAGCAGAATCCGGAGGGTTTTCCTATGAAAAAAACCTATAGAATTGAAGTGGACTGTGCCAACTGCGCCAATCTGATGGAGGATGCCGCCAACAAGATCGAAGGCGTGGCCGGCGCCGTGGTCAACTATATGACCCAAAAGATGGTCGTGGAATTTGCTGAGGGCGCGGACGAGAAAGCGGTCATGAAAAATGTGCTGAAAGCCTGCCGAAAGGTGGAGCCTGACTGCGAGATCGACCTGTAAGCAGTACCCTGCGGGGCAGGCAAACGCAAAGAGTAGGAGAAAACTACCATGACAAAGAAGCAAAAAGTAATGCTCACACGTATTCTGATCACCGCAGCTATGCTGATCGCGCTGAAGTTCATTCCGGTGACCGGAATCCCGAAGCTGATCGCATATCTGATGGTATATTCGCTGATCAGCTATGATATCCTGCGAAAGGCGGCCAGAGGAATTATCAACGGGCAGGCGTTTGACGAGAATTTCCTGATGGCGCTGGCGACGCTGGGGGCGTTTTTTCTGGCAGTGTGGACCGGAACCGGCGACTATGTGGAAGGCATCGCCGTGATGCTGTTTTATCAGGTCGGTGAGCTGTTTGAAAGCTATGCCGTCGGCAAGAGCCGACGGAACATCAGCGCCCTGATGGATATCCGCCCCGACTACGCCAATGTCGAACGGGACGGCACGCTGGAGCAGGTGGACCCTGACGAGGTGGGGGTGGGCAGTATCATCGTGGTACAGCCCGGCGAGAAAGTGCCGCTGGACGGTGTGGTCATCGACGGCAGCGCCAGTCTGAATACCAGTGCCCTCACCGGAGAGAGTATGCCCCGTTATGTGAAGGAGGGTGACGAGATCATCAGCGGCTGCATCGACATGAGCGGTGTGCTGAAGATCCGAACCACCAAGGTGTTTGGCGAATCCACTGTCTCAAAAATTCTGGATCTGGTGGAAAATGCCAGTTCCCGCAAGTCCAGGTCCGAGGCGTTCATTTCCCGTTTTGCCAGAATCTATACCCCTGCTGTTTGTGCCGGCGCGCTGGTGCTGGCCATCGCTGTACCTCTTGTGCGGCTGTTGTTGGGGATGGACGGCCAGTGGACCGACTGGATCTACCGCGCCTTGACTTTCCTGGTGGTCAGTTGTCCCTGCGCGCTGGTTATCAGCATTCCCCTCAGCTTCTTTGCCGGTCTCGGCGGCGCAGGCAAGGAGGGTATTCTGATCAAAGGCTCCAACTATCTGGAGGCGCTTTCCCAGACCCGCTGCATGGTGTTTGATAAAACCGGTACGCTGACGCAGGGCGTGTTTGAGGTGACGGAAGTCCACCACAATGCGTTGGACGAGGCGAAGGTTCTGGAGTACGCGGCACTGGCGGAGTGCGCGTCCTCTCATCCGATCAGCAAAAGCCTGCAGAAAGCCTACGGTAAGCCGATCGACCGGAGCCGTGTCACCGATATTCAGGAGATCAGCGGTCACGGCGTCGTGGCGAATGTGGACGGCCATACCGTTGCGGCGGGTAACAGTAAGCTGATGCGGAAGCTGGAGGTGCATTATCGTGACTGCCGCAGCGTGGGCACCATCATCCATATGGCCATCGATGGTCACTACGCCGGACACATTGTGATCTCCGATGTGGTGAAGCCGAATGCCAGGGCGGCCATTGCCGCTCTGAAGAAGCGGGGTGTGAAAAAGACGGTTATGCTCACCGGCGATGTCAAGGCCGTGGCAGAGCAGGTGGCGGCGGAACTGGGAGTAGATGAGGTCCGCAGCGAATTGCTGCCCGGTGACAAGGTAGCTGAGGTGGAAAAGCTGCTGGCGCGGAAAAGCCCCAAAGAGAAACTGGCCTTTGTGGGGGATGGCATCAATGACGCACCGGTATTGACCCGTGCGGACATCGGTATCGCCATGGGTGCCATGGGCAGCGATGCTGCCATCGAAGCTGCCGACGTGGTGCTGATGGACGATGATCCCATGCAGATTGCCAAAGCCATCGGGATATCCCGCAAGTGTATCGGTATCGTAAAGCAGAATATTGTGCTGTCGCTGGTGATAAAGTTCGTTTGCCTTGCCCTGACTGCGGTTGGCATCGCGGATATGTGGGCAGCGATTTTTGCCGATGTCGGCGTCATGATCATTGCCGTGCTCAACGCCGTGCGTGCGCTGGCCTATAACGAGTGAAATAATGCTGCAAGTAAAAGAGAACCGGCATAAATGTGCCGGTTCTCTTTTACTTGCATATGAGGAAAGAGCAGATAAAAGATGTCATCTTTTAAGGTTAGGGGTAGACAACCAAAGAATAATGTGTTATACTCTGCATCAGTTAGCTAAAGCTAACTGATGCAGAGTATTTGAGGGATATCAAGTTCCGTTTTACGAATACTAAGGAAGCAGCGTAGTGAAAGGAGTCGGCATATGAGCGTTGTGATCCTAGGCGGCAACGAGTGCATGGAGCGCCGCTATAAAGAGGTATGCCGGGCCTACCGCTGTCAGGCAAAGGTGCTGACGAAAACGGCAGGCGGGCTGAAAAATAGGTTGGGCACTCCAGATTTGATGATCTTTTTCACCAACACCATGTCTCACAAGCTGGTGCAGGGTGCTTTGAGTGAGGTAAAAGGCGGCAGCACCATTATTGAGCGGTGCCATACCAGCTCGCTTTCCGCGCTGCGGAGCATTTTGGAAAAGCATGTGCCAAAGGAGTGATGAAATGTCGGAAGAATTGGTGATCCGGCAGGGGGCACCCACGCTGGCAGGCATTAAGACCGGCAGCCTGTTCCCCTGCCCTTATGATGACAGGGAGGAGCTGCTGGCGGACATCCGGGGGCTGAACCGGATACTGTCACCCAAGGGGCTGTGCCTTTTGCCCATCCGGTACCGGGAAAAACAGGCACTTTTGTACCTGTATCGTCCGGCAGGATTGCGCCGTGATCTGAAAGACGGCCTTGCCTCGGAGATTCTGCGCCGGGAGGGGTATCCGGATGGCTCCTGCCAGCGCTGCGTGGCAAAGCTGATCCGCCGGTTCCATGAGGCGGGGGAGTTTCCCCATGAGGTAGGATTATTTCTCAGCTACCCTCCGGAGGACGTGAAGGGTTTTATTGACCATCGTGCGGAACATTTCAAGTGTGCCGGTATGTGGAAGGTATACAGCGATGAAAACCGCGCACAGCAGTTGTTTGCGGCGTTCAGACGTTGTACGGAGACATACTGTGCCCTGTGGCGTTCAGGAGTTGACCTCCAGCATCTTGCCGTAGCTGCCGATTGAGCTGTTGGTTGAGTGTTAATTGTCTTGTAACTGCGGAAAAAGTGTGATATAATCGAAAAAACGAGCAGATCAGCGCGGTGGGAGGGAAAAGCCGTGTCGCCGGATTTCCGGAAGAAGATAGAGAAATATGCGCCGCGGCTTGGCGTTATCGCGATTGCCCTGTTTGTAGTGATCAGCAGCGTCATCGTGACCGTACAGAAACAGGAGGAGTACCGGCGCAGTACCTTTGACGTATATCTGGCGGAAGCATCGAAAGAACAAGCGGCGCAGCAGAGTGGAACGCAGGAGGTCCCGATTGAGGAAACACCGGTGATAGAAGGGGAGGATATACACAGCCTCATATACGCCGCGCCCAGCGGAAAACGCTATCACTATGACGCCCGATGTCCCGGCAAGAACAGCCGGGAGATCACATGGGATGAGGCGGAGCAGCGCGGGTTGACGCCCTGCAAGAAATGTGTGCTGAAATAGGGAAAAGGCGGAACTGCCGACGCAGTTCCGCCTTTTGCTGTATATGGTGTTTTATCCCCGGCGTACCCGGTATATGTGGGCGGAGATACAGTAGGAAATACCCAAACCGACTGCGGTGACCAGAAGTACGATCAAAAGCATAGTAGAAACCATCATAGAGTCCAGTGCGGCCACCAGATGATCGCTATAGGAAACACCGGCCACAACGCCTCCGCAGGTCAGCAGGATGTAAATGATACGTCCCTTTTCCACGCCGAGACGAAACATCAGCGGCAGGTCCACCATCAGCAGAACCAGTGACAGGCAGGCAAGGATCACTGTGCTCATGATACCCTCTGCATCAAAAGGCGTTGCTTTTATTATGCCGGTGACGATCCGCGCCGCAATGGACAGCGCGGAAATGCTCCCCACCAGAAGAAGTCCCAGCACATACTTGCTGCCCACGATCTCTTTGACGGAATAGGGCATCATGGCAGCCAGCTCATCCCACTTGGAGCGCTCGTCGTAGGCCAATGCCGTGATGGGCAGCATGGCACCGTAGAAGATGGCGAAAGCTGACATGGAATAGCCGGGGAGACAGGCAAACAGTACCATTAAAAGCAGAATGAACTTTGCCTGCTTGAGCAATGTATAAATATCTTTCCACACAAGTCCCTTCATTCCTGCGTACCCCCCTTCGCCAGAAACAAAATGATATCCTCCAGATTGGTGTGCTCCAGCGGCAGGTCATAAGGCACCTTGGAGCGCAGGACCAGTGCCCGTGCGCCGTATTCGCTGCAGGTTTTGCCTACAATACTGTCCTCCGGCAGATCAGCCAGCCGTTCCCGGGACAGCCTTACCAGTGCGTACTCTTCCAACAGCCGGTCTTTTTCCTCGCACAGCAGCAGTTGTCCTTTATGAAGAAAGGCGATGTAGTCGCAGATTTTCTCCAGATCGCTGACGATGTGGGAGGACAGCAGGATGGAGCGATCCTCCTGCCGGGTGTACTCGTTGAAAATGTCCAGAATTTCGTCCCGCACCATGGGATCAAGGCCGCTGGTGGCCTCGTCCAGAATCAGCAGCTTCGCCTGATGGGACAAAGCCACGGCAATGGCCAGCTTCATCTTCATGCCGCGGGAATAGTCACGGAATGCCTTATCCTGCGGCAGAGCAAACTGACGGAGATAATTCTCATACGTATCCGGCTCCCACCGGCGATAGGTATTGGCCATCACGCGCCCCACGTTGTGGGCGTTCAGCACCTCGGGGTAATAGGCCTCGTCCAGCACCACGCCAATATCCTCTTTTATGTCGGAAAAAGCGCGGCTTTGGTTATCCACACCCAGTACGGACACACTGCCGGCATCCCGCTTGATGGCGTTCATGATCAGCTTGATGGTGGTGCTTTTACCGGCGCCGTTTTCACCCACCAGCCCCATGATGCTGCCGGAGGGCAGCGCCAGATCAAGGCCTCCCAGTCGGAAACCGGGGTATTCCTTGACCAGTCCTTTTAGTTCAATCGCGTTCAAAATGTATCATCCTTTCCTTCATTCTCCCAAATCAAACGCAGCATCCGCACCGTATCCTCTTCACTGAGGGAGCAGCCTGCCGCCAGAGTCACGATCTCGGTCATATGATCCTCGATCTGCTTCAAATGGGCTTCCCGCACCAATTCCAGATTCTTCTCCGCTACATAGCAGCCCTTACCGGGCACGCGGTCGATAAAACCGTCCCGCTCCAGCTCGTCATAGGCTCTTGTAGTGGTGATAACGCTGATCCGCAGGTCCTTGGCCAGCGCCCGGATAGACGGCAGCGCGTCGCCCGGCGAGAGTTCACCGGAGATGATGCAGTTTTTGACCTGTGTATAGATCTGCTCATAAATGGGCTTTCCGCTGGCGTTGCTGATGATCAGATTCAAATGTACGCCTCCGTTCTACTGTATATATTCGATATAGACAGTATAAGCATATGATGAGCATTTGTCAATACCTTTTCAAAAATAAAGAGATGCCTCCGGCGGAATCACCGGAGACATCTCTTTATCATGATTTCAGCGATCAGAAAACACGGCGTGCTGTCAGGTAACGGTTGGCGTAATAAGTCTCGCTGAGACTGGAGATGATCACGCCGCGGCTGGAGGACGCGTGGATAAACTGTCCGCCGCCGACATAAATACCCACATGGCTGGCTGCGGAGCTGGTGTTGTAAGTGCCGAAGAAGAACACCAGATCGCCGGGCTGCAGCTCACTCATGGATACTGCATAGCCATTGTTCAGCTGCGGAGTGGCGCCATGCGCGAGACTGACGCCAAAGTGGGAGAAGACAAACATGGTAAATCCGGAGCAGTCAAAGCCGCCGGGGCCGGCGCCGCCATAGACATAAGGCGTACCCAGATACTGCTGGGCAAAAGCGGCAACGTCACTGCCGGAACCGCTGACCACAGTCCCGCCGCTTTCACCTGTGCCGCCTGCTGCGGCAGTGCCGGTCTGGGGCTTTTTCGTCGTGGCCTTGGGCTTAGGCGCCTCCTTCTCCATGGTCAGGTCCAGATCGTCACCGGTGACGTAGCCGGTCTTATCGCCGCTCTTGACGGCAAACCATCCGTTTTCCAGACCGGTCACCTCCACACGGTCGCCATCCTTCAAGGTGGCCAGCACCTCGCTGTCACCGTCGGCTTCCTTCAGCAGCGGCATTTCTTCAGCGTCCACGACGCCGTAGGTCTGGAAGGTTTCGCTGCGCTTGAGCAGTTCCACATACTCCGGCGAGACAAAGCCGGTGCAGTCGTTATAGCTGACACGGAACCAGTCGTCCAGATCCTCCATCACCGAAACGAGAGCGTCCAGCGGGAGCAGGATGTAAACGTTGCTCTCCTCAGTGGGGTCAAAGTAAAGGGGAATATACTTTTCCGTGATCTTGCCCACAGCCTTGACCTTTGTGTCGCTGGGCAGCAGACGGGGAAGCTCGGGCTTCTGTCCCTGAGCCTCAAGGCCGGAGGTCAGGGCGCTTTTCAGAACCAGCGTCTCCTCTGCCGGCAGGACGACCGTATTGGGTTTGCCGGAGGACGCCCATGCGCATACGGTGGTATTGCATAGCATTGCCGCGGTCATCACAGCCGCGGCAAGCATACGATGATTACTTGGTCTCACGAGGCCGCCTCCTTACAGTTTGCCGGCCAAAGCACGTTCCAACCAGATGGAACCCACATCCATGGCGGCGTACAAACTGCTCTTTTCGGATTTTTTCACCACGCGGTCGCGGGATTTCAGATCCGGGTCCGTCAGCTGCAGTTGGACGGATACGCGGGTGGCCACGTTCATGTCCTGCTCTTTTTTCGTCTCAAGGATCTGAAACATCACAATATATTTATCCGCCATGGAACCATAGTAGATCAGGTTGTCAACCCGCCGCAGGGGGTGGTTTTTATAAACAAGGCCTTCGCCCTTTTTCACATCTGCCATTGCGATGACTGCCTCCTGTTCGTAAGAATTGTTCCTTAGTATAGCACAAAAAGCCGCCCCTGTCAAATCAGGGCTTCCGCGGGGCCGGAAATCGCACAAAAATGAGGAAAAACCCAACGGTTTTCCCTCATTTGACACAAAAGAGCAATCAGATATCCAGATATCGCTTTACCAGAATCTGCAGCAATTCATCCCGGTCAATCTTGCAGATCAGTGTCCGGGCGCCGTTATGATTGGTAATATAAGTAGGATCTTCCGATAAAATGTAGCCTACGATCTGGTTTACGGGATCATATCCCTTTTCCTTCAGTGCCTCATATACCGAGGTCAGCACATGATGTACCTGGGAATCCCGGTCTTCTGCGGCATTAAACTTTCTGGTATAGTCGTCCATTGAGGCACCACCTTTCCGTATGACGTTCTTTTTCCTATTATACGACCAAGAAGATGAACTGTAAAGGACTATTTTTATTTCGTGCCAAAAATACGGTCGCCGGCGTCACCCAGACCGGGAACAATGTAGCCGTGCTCGTTCAGGTGATCATCCACAGCGCCGGCATAGATCTCCACATCGGGGTGGGACTTGCTGATATATTCAATGCCTTCGGGAGCAGCCACCAGCACCATCAGCTTGATGTGCTTGCAGCCCCGCTTCTTCATCTCGGCAATGGCGGCCTCAGCGCTGCCGCCGGTGGCCAGCATGGGATCAACGATCAGAATATCGCGCTCGGCAATATCCTTGGGCATCTTGCAGAAGTAAACGTGGGGCTCCAGCGTTTCCTCATCGCGGAACATACCGATATGGCCGACACGGGCGGAGGGGACCATACGCAGCACGCCGTCCACCAGGCCGAGGCCTGCACGGAGGATAGGAACGACGGCAAACTTTTTGCCGGCCAGTGTAGGCATTTCCGCCTTGCACAGGGGCGTTTCGATTTCCTTGGTCGTCAGGGGCAGGTCACGGGTCGCCTCGTAGGTGATCAGCATACCGATCTCAGAAACCAGTTCCCGGAAATCCTTGACGCTGGTGTTCTTGTCGCGCATGATGGTCAACTTGTGTGCCACCAGAGGGTGATCCATAATATGTACTTTTTCACTGAACATTGCATTTTCCTCCGTCAAATATATATTTACAAGTTTACTTGCTTCCCTGACGATCAATGGTAATAGGCAGCCCCTTGGCCAAACGCTCCCGCTCCGCCTGACTCAGACGCAGATAGACGGGACGCAGCTCCTGCGCCGTTACGGTGCGGCCCTCGGCAGCCATGCGCTGCGCGAGAAGACCGACGCCGGACGCCTTCTGGTACAGGCTGTCGGCACCAGCCATGCGGCAGGGGATGCCCTTTTCCAGCAGATAAGTATAGCACAGCTTCGCACCGTCGCCAACTATTATTTTCCTGTTTTTATCGTTAATTATATCTTCTGCCAGCACCTCCAGCGCCACGGCCCGATCCTCGCACCGGCGTGACAGTACCCCTTCACGGCAATCGAACACCGCGTTGTAGATCTGCTGACGGCGGGCATCCATGGCGCAGATCACGGTGCCGTCGAAATCGCGGACATTTTCCGCCATAGCCTCCAGTGTGGACACGCCGCAGCAGGGCAGATCCAGCGCCCAGGCAAGTCCCTTGGCGGCGGATATGCCGATGCGCAGCCCCGTAAAGCTGCCCGGCCCGGCGGCCACGGCGATCAATCCCATATCCTGCGCCGACAGAGCCGCGTGCTGCAGCATAGCGTCCACCAGCGGCATCAGGGTGACACTGTGGGTCAGGCCGATGTTCTGATAGGCGCTGGCCAGCACCACGCCATCCTCCACCACGGCGGCGGACACCGACTTTGCGGAGGTTTCCAAAGCCAGAATTTTCATGCCATTTTGCCTCCTGTTACGGTGATGATACGGTCTTCATCGGCTTGTCCCCGTTCGATGGTCACCACGACGGCGTCCGGCGGCAGTGCATCCGCCACATTTTCGCTCCATTCCACCACGCACACGCCGCCGCGGTCCAGATAGTCCTCCCAGCCGATGTCAAACAGCGCGTCGCTGTCATCCAGCCGGTACATATCAAAGTGAAACAGAGGTGTTTTGCCCCAATACTCGTTGACGATCGTGAAGGTGGGGGAGGTGACGCGCCCGGTGTAGCCCAATCCCCGGGCAATACCCCGGGTCAGCGCGGTTTTGCCCATTCCCAAGCCGCCGCGGCAGGCCACCACCGTATTGGGCTGCAGCTGCTGCGCCAAACGGCAGCCGAATGCTTCTGTATCGGATACACTGTGGGAGATATACTGCATAGCAGACGTCCTTTCGGAACAAGGAATGGCCCTGCTGTACCATTCTCTGAATAATCGATTTATTCTATCACAGAAAATTCAAAAAGAAAAGGGGGAAGGACAGGTTTACACCGAAAAGTTCTTGTGGTACAATGTACGAAAATCATTCTGGGGCAATGGGCCTCTGAACAGCCACCACGGAGGAACTATTCATGCAGCGTGTGCGGGAATTCATACGGGATATCTTTCGGCAGACAGATCTTGTTCTGCTGGCGCTCTGCTGCACCGCTACGGCTTACGGTATTTTGATGATCTACTCCGCTACCCGCTATATGGATACGATGCGTCTTGTACTGGTGCAGACCGTGGGCGCGTTGATCGGCGTGGTGCTGTTTTTTGTGTTCTCCATGATCAACGTGGGAGAAGTGATGCGGAAAAAAGGCTGGCTGTGGCTGACGGTGTTCAGCATCGGATTTATCCTCCTGCTGAAAACACCGCTGGGCCGGGCGGGTGACACCGGCAATCTGGCATGGCTGAAATTTCCCCTGCTGCCTGTGATGGTGCAGCCTTCCGAGGTGGTGAAGCTGACCTTCATCGTGGTACTGGCCTGGCAACTGGTGTGGCTGCAGGAGAACCGCACCCTGAAGAAGATCCCGGATGTGTTGTTTCTGGGCGCGCACCTGATGGTGATCTTCGGCCTGTACTATGTCATATCCTCCGATATGGGCAGCGGCCTGGTGTTCGTGTTCATTTTTATCTGCATGTGTTTTGTGGCGGGTGTGGCGGCCCGGTGGTTCATCGGCGGCGGTATTGCCGCGGTGCTTGCTTTCTATATCCTCTGGGAGGAGGATATGATCAAGCCCTACATGAAAGATCGTTTCATTGTGGTTTTTGACCACAGCTATCAGCCCCTGAACGTAGGCTGGCACCAGACCCGCAGTCTGATGACACTGGGCGGCGGCAAGCTGACGGGTATGGGCCTGTTCAATGGTGTCCAGACCCAGAGCAAGGACAGCTCCAGTCTGCCCAACCGCCATACGGACTTCATCTTCTCCGCTATTGGTGAGGAATTGGGGATGGTGGGCTGCATTCTGGCGTTGGCCATCCTGGCCGCCATCATTCTGCGCTGCATTTATGTGGCCCGCAACGCCCAAAACAAGCTGGATGGCTACATCTGCGTAGGTGTGGTGGGGATGCTGCTGTTTCAGGTGCTGGCCAACGTGGGCATGTGTCTGTTCGTGATGCCGGTCATTGGCCTGACCCTGCCGTTTTTCAGCTACGGCGGCACCTCGATCGTCATGGTTTTCGCGGCCATGGGTTTGGTCTCCGGTGCCCACAGCCGCTCCCGCCCGGACTGGCTGCGGCAATAGAAGAGAGAACAAACGCCGTACCGCCCTTTGGGACGGTACGGCGTTTGTTATGTTGCTACGGCAGACGCGGATGATGTGTATCGCCGTCCATACAGTGTGTTCAGTCGGGGATACATGTCGGCCTCGCCTTTATATCCTATCGTGACCACGCGGCTGCCCAGCCGCAGCAGCAGGATCTGTTGCTGCCAGTCAGGTGTTTCCGGAAGCTGGTCGCTGCGAAACTCTTGACGCAGATTGGTAGTGTACCGGCGGTACATGGCCTGATCCCAGCCATTGACCTGCACCGCCTGCCAGTCATCGTGAGCGGCCACCTGTTCGGCGTAGTATTTTTCCGCCAGCGATTCTGTGCGAATGTCCATGACACTGACCCAGTAGCTGAAGGGGGAATATCCTGAACCTGTGCCTTCTATCCAGATAGTGGGGCCATCCTGCCGGTAGGTGGCAAAAGAGTACAGCAGATACTTGCCGGCGATGCCGAAGGGGGCGTCACCGTATTCATTGTTATAATCCAGCTGTGCCGCTTCCTCCGGACAAAGGGATTCCAGCAGCACCACGGGACAGTCGGAGAGGGGAACGTCCTGCAGTTTTCCGGAGGAAGTGAAGATCACTACAACGAGGATCAGAGCGCTCATGCCCCACAGCGCCAGCAGTACAATGCGGATCCGTTTCCGTTTGCGCACCTCAGGATCAGGGTGGTAGCTTCTGTCCAGCAGATAGCGCTGCCGTAGCCGCACTGACCGGAGGATACCGAAAACGGCCATTACCAGCCAGAAGATGGCAAGTAGCGCCACGGAAACCGCCAGCAGGGCGGAGCCGTCCAGCAGCATATCATAAATGCCGTCGTAATGCTTCATATACTGGAGATTTTTCCTGACCATGAAGGGAATCATCATGATTATCAAAAGGCTGGAAAAAAGTTCCAGACGGTTGGCGGAGCGCAGCGTGTCCCGCAGTGCCTCTTCATCGGTGTTGATCTCCACCGCATCAGGCCGTGCGGCCCGGTAGATATCAGCCCGGTAGTTGAGTTGGTCCACATACTCCCAGCCCAGCTCCCGCATGGTTTCCCGGTATTCTTCCTGCCGTGTATAGTACCCGTCCTTGGGCTTTATATGGACACGGTAGCGGGTGGGACCACCGGTGTTTTCCTCAAAGATGCACTGTTTTCCAAAAATGCTTTTGATGCCTGTCAGCCGCAGGCCCTGCTGCACCTGTTCATCCAGCCATGCCTCCACTGCATCGACCTCATACCATGCGAAGGGAAGCTCCTTACGGATCGCCATATTCATGCCTCCTTTTTAAAAGGGAGACAGTGCCCGTCACCCTCCCGGTCAATATCCCGTACGACCTGCTGCAGACGTTGACACTCCGCTTCGTACAGCATGCTGCCTTTTTCTGTCATTGTATAGGTTCGCTTGCGGCCTTCGGTGCTGACTTCCTGCAAAATGCCCTCATCCGTCAGCTTGGGCAGAATGGTGTACAGCGTTCCGGGGCCCAGCGCCACCCGTCCCCCGGTCTTTTTATTGACCCATGTCACGATGTCTGCGCCGCACAGATTTTGCCGGTGCAGCGCCATTAGGACATAGAACATCGGTTCAGATAAGGTTTCCAGTGGTTTTTTCGGCACAATTGGCATCTCCTTTCGCTTAAATATCGTTTCACGATATTACTATAACATCGTGAAACGATATTGTCAACAGAAAACCCCAAAATACCTTTTTGCGGAAAAAGACGAAAAAGGTCTTGCAATTGAAGTTTCTCTGTGCTATACTTCCTCCATCAATTGAACAGCGCCCAATGAACCTTTCAGAATCTAATGGGAGACTGAAAGGGGAGGGGACTCTGGAGAATCCCGTTGAATCGGGTGCCGAAGGTGTAAGGCGTCAAGGCGCTGAATCTCTCAGGCAAAAGGACAGAGAACGCACGGGTTTCCGTGTGCTTTGTTTCTCCGGAGTCGCTGCTTTGCAGCGGCTCTGTTTTTGTGTAAAAAAGGAGAGTAGACATTATGCAAGCAATTGAATCCGTACTGTTTCCCGTGGTTTGTAAGATCAACGAATACCTCAGCAATTACATTCTGGTGTTTTTGCTGGTAGGCGTGGGCCTGTGGTATTCCATTAAGACCCGCTTTGTGCAGATACGCTGCTTCGGAGAAGGTATGCGCAGGGTGTTCGGCAACCTGACACTGAAGGGCGGTAAGCAAGACTCCGGTATGAGCTCCTTCCAGGCGCTGGCTACCGCCATTGCCGCACAGGTGGGTACCGGCAACATCGTGGGCGCCTCCGGCGCCATCCTGACCGGTGGCCCCGGCGCCATTTTCTGGATGTGGGTCATCGCATTCTTCGGCATGGCCACCATCTACGCGGAGGCCACGCTGGCCCAAAAGACCCGTATTGTGGATCCTGACGGCACTGTCCGCGGCGGCCCTGTGTACTACATCACCACCGCGTTCAAGGGCGGCTTCGGCAAGTTCCTGGCCGGCTTCTTTGCCGTGGCGATCGTGCTGGCGCTGGGCTTCATGGGCTGCATGGTACAGTCCAACTCCATCGGTTCCACCATGAATACCGCCTTCGGGATTCCCACTTGGGTGGTGGGCGTCGTGCTGGTGGCCATCTGCGCCATCATTTTCCTGGGCGGCGTGCAGCGTCTGGCCTCTGTGACTGAGAAGATCGTCCCGATCATGGCGTGCATCTTCCTGCTGGGCAGTCTGGTGGTGCTGGTGGCCCGTATTACCTATATCCCCGCCACCATTGCCATGATCTTCAAGTATGCGTTCCAGCCTCAGGCCATCATCGGCGGCGGCTTCGGCTATGCCATCAAGACGGCCATCAGCCAGGGCGCAAAGCGCGGCCTGTTCTCCAATGAGGCTGGTATGGGCTCCACCCCTCACGCACACGCCCAGGCCAACGTGGCCAAGCCCCACGATCAGGGTGTTGTGGCCATGATCGGTGTGTTCATCGATACCTTCGTGGTGCTGACGCTGAATGCGCTGGTAATCATCTCCACTCTGTATACCGCGGACGGTCCTCTGGCCGAGTGCGGCGCTGCCGCGGCCAGCACGGTGCTGACCAAGGCCAATCTGGCCCAGACCGCCTTCGGCACCGTGTTCGGTGAGAAGCTCGGCGCCATGTTCGTGGCGGTGTGCCTGTTCTTCTTTGCGTTCTCTACCGTCCTCAGCTGGAACCTGTTCGGCAAGATCAACGCCAACTACCTGTTCGGCAAGAAGAATTCCCGCCGCTGCACAGTGGTATACAGTATCATCGCGCTGGTGTTCGTGTTCATCGGCACGCTGGCCAGCAATGACCTGGTGTGGGAGCTGACGGATATGTTCAATAACCTGATGGTGATCCCCAACGCCATTGCCCTGTTTGCGCTGACCGGGCTGGTCGTGAAAATGTGCAAGGACGGCGTTGCCGCTGCAAAGAAGTAAGCAAATTTTTGAGTAAAAATAAGGCTGCTGTGTGCCTCACGAGGCATACAGCAGCCTTATTTGTTGACAACAGTTCGCTGACGATATATAAATGTATAGTAGGAAACAAGGCAAAGAGGTGTGCTTATGTACGAACTGAATCATATCAAGGGCAGCAGCTACTATATCCAAAGCCCTTCCAAAATGGGACTGGTAAAGCTGAACGATACGGAAGTATGCCTGATCGACAGCGGCAACGACAAGGATGCCGGGCGTAAGGTGCGGCAGCTGCTGGACGCCAATGGGTGGCGCCTGACCGCCATCTACAATACCCATTCCAATGCCGACCACATCGGCGGCAACCGCTATTTGCAGGGCCAGACAAAATGCGGCATTTATGCCCCGGGCATCGAATGCGACTTCACCCGTCACCCTGTGCTGGAGCCGTCCTTCCTCTACGGCGGTTTCCCTCCCAAGGATCTGCGCCACAAATTTCTGATGGCACAGGAAAGCGACGCGGACTATTTGACGGCTGCGGTGCTGCCGGAGGGGTTTGAGCTGCTGCCGCTGCCGGGCCATTTCTTCGACATGGTAGGCTTCCGTACACCGGATGATGTGGTGTATCTGGCGGATTGCCTGTCCAGCAAGGAGACGCTGGATAAGTACCAGATCGGGTTTATCTATGACGTGGCCGCCTATCTTACTACACTGGAAAAAGTCAAGGAAATGCAGGCTGCCGCGTTTGTTCCGGCCCACGCCGAGGTGACGGAGGATATCGCGCCGCTGGCACAATACAACATCGACAAGGTGCATCAGATCGCCGATCATATCGTCATGCTGTGCGGCGATCCGGTCATCTTCGAGGAACTGCTGAAAAAGCTGTTTGACGACTACGCCCTTACCCTGAATTTTGAGCAATATGTACTGGTGGGCAGCACCGTGCGGTCATATCTGGCATGGCTGAAAGACACCGGACGGCTGACGGTCATTTTCGAGGACAACCGTCTGCTGTGGAGAAAAGCGGAGTAATTACGACAGCTTCTGCTGCTTCATCCATACGTTCATCACCAGACTGTGAGGCAGGATCTTCGTCAGCGCCGCCTGAACGCGGGCCACAAAGCCATATTTACATACGTCCTTACCGCGCTTGGCGTCCCGCCATGTACGGCGCACGATGTCGTCAGGGTCATACATGGCAATGTATTTCTTGACGACCCTCTCACCGCTCGTCACAGCACGGTCAAAGAATGCCGTCTTTGTCCAGAAAGGACACACCGCCATCACGCCGATACCCTGTTTGCGCAGTTCCCGGTTCAGCGCACGGCTGAAGCTGAGGACGAATGCCTTTGTGGCGCCGTAAATATCGATATAGGGGATAGGCTGAAACGCTGCCACGGATGCGATATTGATGATCTGACCGCCCCGGGGCATGTAGGGTACCGTCAGCTGGCACATGGCCACCACGGCCTGACAGTTCAGGTCAGTCATATTCAAATTGACCTCCAGCGGTGTGTCCAGTACAGCGCTGAACTTGCCGAAGCCGCTGCAATTCATCAAAAGGCCCACTTCCACCGGTTCTGCCGCCAATGCCGCAGCGTATACGCCGAAGCTGGCGCGGTCTGTCAGGTCCATGGCAAAGATCCGAATCGGGAAGGGAACGGCAGCGGCTAAGGCTTCCAGTTTGTCCTGCCGGCGGGCGATGACCCATACCTCATCAAATGTACCGTACTGGTCAACAGTCTCGGCAAAGCGCTTGCCCATGCCGCTGGAAGCGCCGGTGATGACTGCGATTTTTTTCATAGAGCATCCATCCTTTCCGGCAACTATTATGCCATGCCTTATGACCTTTTGCAAGAGTGCGGTACAGTGCCTTGACAGCATGGGAGCGCTTTTCTATAATATAAAAAACAGGTATGGGGAGGCTGCCATGGTCAGAAAAGGTACGGAAAAAGATATCCCGCAGGTCGCGGCCATCTATGAGCATATCCACGACGGTGAGGAGCGCGGTACGTCTACCGTGGGCTGGATTCGAAACGTGTATCCCACGGCGGATACGGCCCGCGCGGCGCTGGAGGCCGGCGACCTGTTCGTGATGGAGCAGGAGGGCACGGTGGTGGCGGCCGCCCGGATCAACAAGATACAGGTACCGGTATATGCCGATGTGCCGTGGCGCTATCCCGATGTGCCGGATGACCAAGTGATGGTGCTGCATACGCTGGTGGTGGAGCCTGCCTGTGCCGGGAAGGGCTATGGTACGGCGTTTGTCGGGTTCTATGAGGACTATGCCCGGGAAAACGGTTGTCCCTATCTGCGGATGGATACCAATGCCCGAAATCAGGCGGCCCGGAATTTGTATGCCCGTTTGGGTTATTGGGAGGCCGGGATCGTGCCCTGCGTATTCAACGGCATCCCCGGTGTGCAGCTGGTGTGTCTGGAAAAGAGGCTGTAAGCGATCCGGTTATTGCATGATAAAAAACAGGCAGCGCCGCTGCCTGTTTTTTATCATGCGCAATCTTGCTTCACTTTGCAGTTCTGCGTCTATCCTTCCAGTTGAATGTCACACCGTTCCTGCACGCGGAAGGCCCTGAAGTATATCTCCTCAAACGGGATCCATCGCTGAGCGAACTGTACCGCCTTTTCAGGGCCGTTGCGCTTCCGGATCCGCCGCATCTGTTCACCGGGCTCTACGGATAGGAATATCCGCAGGTCATAATGCTGCCACAGGGATGGGTGGCAGGCATACGAGCCTTCCACGATAGCGATTCGGCCTGCTTCCACCGTTACCGGCTGTCCCAGCTGCTGCTGGGCACAGAGATAGGGACGGTATGTGATCATAGGCCGGCCGTCACGAAGAGGCAGCAGGACTTCCTCCCAAAACCGCTCGTGATCCACATTCTCGCCGGGCTGCGACAGGCGCTCCTCTGTCCGCTGCTCCAAGCGGGGGAAATAATCATCCATATGGAACACACTGCAGCACAGATCCTGCTGCAGCCGCGCCGCCAGCGTCGTTTTACCGGAGCCGCACCGCCCGTCAATAGCGACAATGAATCGTTTTTGCAAAGCCGACTGCTCCCGGATAGCTGTCAGCAGCCGGATATAGTCATCGTGTGTCATGCGGTTTCCTTGGCCGGCGCATTGCTGCGGGTGAAGCAGACCAGCTTCGTCCGATCCAGCAGTACCATCACGGCGGGGATCAATACCAGCTGCAAAGCGATACCGGGCAGGGCGTTCAGCAGCGCGCCGCCGATAAACAGCTCCCAGGTGAACACGCCGCCGCTCAGGCCCATCAATACCACCATCACACCGCCCCATACCAGACGGCCTGCGAGCATAGCGGGGATCAGACACTTGTAGAGGGCCTTGATGCACTGCCACTTGCTGTGGGCGTACAGAAAACCGATCACGACGCCGTAAACGGCCAGCTCAAAGGCCATAGATACTGCGTTGGGATACATGGCAGGGAAGCTGAACAGCAGCGAGCGCAGCAGGGGCAATACAAAACCGACGCCAAGCCCATACTGCCAGCCGCAGATCAGGCCACACAGCAATACGGGAATATGCATGGGCAGCAGCATTTTGCCGACAGCGGGGATCTGTCCGGTGAAGAAGGGAAGTACCAGACCGATGGCCAGGAACATGGCGGCCAGAACAAGATTCTTCAAGGGGGCGTGTTTCATTATCTTTTTCCTCTTTTTTTCTAATGACGTTATTGTATCATATACTTTTTTAAACTTCAATATCGTTTCAGAAGAAGAAATCCGGAAAATAGTATCACCCTGTATCATGTTAGTAAGGGGAAAAATAAGGGACAAAAAACGGCGAACGTGCATATGACGCCTTATGTCGATATTTTATAATTTAGGGGTTGTGCTTTCTGTGGTTGTACAGTAAAATAGGGAGCAAGAGAAGCAACGCTTTAAAGTGACCAAAAAAATGTAAGAACAACTGATAGAGAAGGGGAGGGATCATTATGGAAACAGCACGGTGCAGAGCCTTTTTAGCGGCAGCGGAGACAGGAAGCTTTTCCAAGGCGGCAGAGGCGCTCAGCTATACTCCCTCCGGCGTGAACCAGTTGGTAACCGCGCTGGAAAAAGAGCTGGGATTTCCGGTGTTTCGCCGCAATACAAAGGGCGTCACGTTGACGGAGAATGGAGAGATGCTGCTTCCGGCAGTGCGGGAATTTTTGCGGCAAGAGGATCGTATCTTTGAATTGTCCGCGGAGATGAATGGACTGCTGATCGGCAGTGTGACCATTGCTGCCTATTCCAGCATCGCCACCCACTGGCTTCCCGCGGTGATCAGTGCGTTCCAGCAGGACTATCCCCAAATCAGGATCCGCTTGATGGAGGGTATCTGGCAGGAGGTGTCCAAGTGGCTGGACGACCGCGCGGCGGATATCGGATTTTTCAGCTATCAGGAGGGGATGCCCTACGAGTGGATTCCACTGGCCGAGGACCCCATGCTGGCACTGCTGCCGAAGGATCATCCGCTGGCAGGAGCGGAGGCGTACCCGCTGAAGGAGTGTGCCAACGACCGATTCATTATGCCGGCATTGGGTTGCGACGACGATGTCACAGCGCTTTTTGCCAAAAACGGTATTGTGCCTAATGTGCAGTTTACCACGCTGGAAAGCTTTTCGGTCATGTCTATGGTGGAGCAGGGGCTCGGCATGAGCGTAATGAATCAGCTGATCACAGAAAAGCGCATCTGTGATGTGGCAAAACTGCCTATTGACCCTCCTTCTCAGATCACGCTGGGGATCGCCCTGCATTCCAAGGCGGATATTTCCCCTGCGGTGAGGATGTTTTTGAAATATGCTGTCAGGATGCTGACCAAGAAGGCCGAACCATAAAACTATATCATAAACAAGAACCGCTGTGTACCCCGGTACACAGCGGTTCTTGTTCGGAAAGCGCATGATATTTTCAGGAGAGTAGTCTGTCGAACTCAGTCACCACACTTTTCCTGTCAGATAGAAAGGAGCGGCGGCAGTTGATACTTTTCCGCATAGGAGCGGAAGCGGCGGCGAAAGTCCTCGTCCTCCCTGCGGATGGCATGCAGCGTTTCGTGGAGGTTCAGGTTGTGCCGGTCCGCATCAATGATGCAGCCGGCAATATTAGAGCAGTGGTCAGAGGTGCGCTCCAGATTCGTCAGCAGATCAGACCAGACAAAACCGGCCTCAATGCTGCAATGTCCCTGCTTCATACGCAGGATGTGGCGGGTGCGCATATCTTCCTTCAGCACGTCGATAACCTGTTCCAGCGGTTCCACTTTGGCGGCTATGGTAACATCATTTTGTGTGAAAGCAGCCTCCGCCAGTGCCAGAATCTCCTGAATCGCCGCGGTCAGCGTGGCCAATTCAGCCTGTGCATTTTCACTGAAAGTCAGGTGCTTTGCCTGCAGCTCCTCCGCTGATTCCAGAATATTGACGGCGTGGTCGGAGATTCGTTCCCAATCGCCGATACTTTTCAGAAGTTCGGTGGCCTCCTCACTTTCCGCATCCCCCATTTTGTGGGCGCTGAGCTTTACCAGATAGGTGCCGACGACATCCTCATAGTGGTCGCAGTGATCCTCCGCTTTTCGGATATCCTCCGCCAGTTCCGGCGTGTAGTGCGTCAGGCATGCCAGCGCGTTTTTCAGCGCCTGCACGGCACAGCCGGCCATTTCGATGGTCACGGCCCGGCACTGGCGCAGGGCAAGGGAAGGGGTCGCCAGCAGGCGCTCATCCAATTCCACGGTCTGCTCGGCATGCCCGGAATCCGGGACGAGCCGGATGGCCAGCTTTTCCAATACGCCGCCTGCGGGAAGCAGTAAGGCGGTGCACAGTACGTTGAACAGAGAGTGCGCGATAGCGATGCCGTACATAGTGGCGGGTTCATTCAGGATCACCGGAGCAAAGACAGCCTTTACCATGCAAAATACTGTCAGAAGGACAACAACGCCGATGACGTTAAACATCAGGTGTACCACGGCGGCCCGCTTGGCGTTTTTCGTGGTGCCGACGGAGGAGATGATGGCCGTGACACAGGTACCGATATTCTGTCCCATGATGATGGGAATGGCGGCGGCGTAGCTGACCTGTCCGGTCAGTGCCAGTGCCTGCAAAATACCCACCGAGGCAGAGCTGGACTGGATTACGGCAGTCAGAACAGCGCCTACCAGCACCCCAAGAACGGGGTTTCTGAACATGATGAACAGCTCCGCGAAGCCCGGGACATCCTTCAATCCTGCCACAGCGCCGCTCATGGTATCCATGCCGAACATCAGCGTGGCAAACCCCAGCAGGATCATACCGGTGTCCTTTTTTCCGGTGTCCTTACAGAACATATAGAAGATGATGCCGATCAGGGCCAGTACCGGCGTGAAGGAGGTGGGCTTCAAAAGATTGATCCAAACATTGCCGCTGTCGATCCCGGCGAGGCTCAGCAGCCACGCGGTGACTGTGGTGCCTACGTTGGCGCCCATGATCACATTGATGGCCTGCCGCAGCGTCATCAGTCCTGAGTTGACGAAACCCACCACCATTACGGTAGTGGCCGATGAACTTTGAATGATGGCCGTAACGCCAAGGCCGGTGAGAAAACCGGCAAACACATTGCTGGTCATTTTATCCAGCAGCGTGCGCAGCTTGCCGCCGGCACGGCGTTCCAGAGCCTGTCCCATCAAATTCATGCCGAACAAAAACAGGCACAGTCCGCCGATCATGGTCAGTATCTTAAAAATATCCATTCTATGCTCTCCTTCATTGCCTTTACATTCATTTTATGTCCAGTATAACAGTACCAGACGAATGTCAAATCTGCTGTGCTGCTTTTGTAAAATCTATGTAAAAAACGAAAGAACCTGTTGACAAAACTGGATTGCCAATACCGGCCTTCGCGGATGATGTGGTATCCCCGTGAATTGCCTTTCCGCAGGGTGCTGACGGAAACCAAAGTGCCGATACCGTCCCTATTTTGCACCGACAATCTGTTTATTATTGAGAAAATTGAAAGAAAGGGATTTCGCTAACAATGATTGGCGAATTGTTACATATTTGACAATTTTTATTTGGGCAAGCCGACAAATTTGATATTTTTTTAACGAAAATGGTTGATATTTTTTTAACGAAGCAGTAAAGTATAATACCAGAGAGGAAAAAACAGGGATAGAAAAGAAAGAAAACAGGAGGAGAATCAAAATGGCATTCGAAGAGTTTTTGGGGATGTACCGGTCCAAACTGACTACGGCAGATGAAGCCGTGAAAGTGATCAAGTCCGGTGATTGGGTCGATTATGGTTTTTGCACTGTACATCCTCGCGTACTGGACGAGGCCTTGGCCCGCCGTGCTCCTGAGCTGGAGGACGTAAAGGTCCGTGGGGGCATCGCGCTTTGGAAGCCGGCGATCTTCGATATTGAAGATCCCGTCCGCCATATCATCTACAACTCCCACCACACCGGCGGCTTCGAGCGCAAGCACATTGATACCGGCGCTTGCTTCTATGAGCCTATGCGCTATTCTGAGCTGCCCCGCTACTATTACGATCATATCAATCCGCCGGATGTCGCCATGTTCCAGGTAGCGCCCATGGACAGACATGGCTACTTTAACTTCGGCGTGTCGGCGTCCCATCTGAAAGCTATCTGCGATACGGCCAAAACCGTCATCGTGGAAGTCAACCAGAATATGCCCCGTTGTCTGGGCGGTTTCGGCGAGAGCGTACACATTACCGATGTGGATATGATTGTGGAAGGCCGGAATGATCCCATGGGCCAGCTGATATCCGCCGAGCCTACGGAGATCGACAAGGCTGTGGCCAAGCAGGTGGTGGAACGCATTCCCAGCGGCGCATGCCTCCAGCTTGGTATCGGCGGTATGCCCAACGCTGTGGGCAAGCTGCTGTGCGAGTCTGACCTGAAGGATATGAGCGTCCATACGGAGATGTATGTGGAGGCTTTTGTGGATCTGTCTCTGTGCGGCAAGATCAGCGGCGCCAACAAGAGCATCGACCATGGCCGTCAGGCATATTCCTTTGCCGCCGGCAGCCAGAGAGTCTACGACTTCCTGGATGACAACCGTATGTGCATGGCGGCGCCTGTCAGCTATATCAATGATATCCGCACTGTAGCGGCCATTGATAACTTTATGTCCATCAATAACGCCGTGGATATCGACCTGTACGGTCAGGTCAGCAGTGAGACCTCCGGTGTTCGCCATATTTCCGGCGCCGGCGGCCAGCAGGATTTCGTTTTGGGCGCCTACTTGTCCAAAGGCGGCAAGAGCTTCATCTGCCTGTCCTCAACCTATCAGAAAAAGGACGGCACACTTGCTTCCCGCATTCGCCCCACACTGACAGAGGGCAGTATTGTGACCGATACCCGTGTTAACACCATGTATGTGGTCACGGAGTACGGCTGCGTCAATCTGAAAGGTCTTTCCACATGGGAACGGGCAGAGGCAATGATTTCCATTGCACATCCCGACTTCCGCGATGAATTGATCAAGGCGGCGCAGGAGCAGAAGATCTGGTATCGCAGCAACAAGCGATAATCCCGGTAACACTTCCAAGAGGAAGAGTAATATATGGTCAAAGGGCGCCGTTCTGATGAACGGCGCCCTTTGGCGTTTAAGAGGATAAAATCCGAAAAAACTGTCCATTCTGTGAAAAAAGATTTTCTTTTCTTGAAAGACGGCAAGGAATCCGCTATACTGTAAGAAAGAAAAGAGGAAACGTGGCAGCCTGAGAAAAGGAGGTGCGGTATGTTTACCGTGGGCGAAAAGGTCGTGCATCCCATGCATGGGGCCGGTGTGATCGCGGAGATCACGGAAGAACGTATGGAAGGAACACTGAAGCGTTACTATGTATTTTCCGCGCCCCTGAACGGCTTGACGCTCAAGATCCCGGTGAGCAGCAGCGGGGTAGTGGGGCTGCGGTATCCCATCACCCATCAGCAGCTGTCGGAGCTGTTTGCCTCGCTGCGGGAGACAGAAGATAACTCGGCAGAGAACTGGAATCACCGTTACCGGGAGAATCTGGACCGGATCAAAAGCGGAGATGTGCATAAGGTGGCGCAGGTTGTGAAAGGCCTGCTGTGCCGCGAAGCCCGGCGCGGCCTGTCTACTGTGGAGCGCAAGATGCTGCGCAGTGCCAAGCAGATCCTGTTGAGTGAGGTCATGCTGGTGGAGAACCTGACCTACGACGGAGCCGAACAGCTTTTGAGCCGGAGCTTACTGGCAGAGTGAGGAGAAGATAAGGTATGGGCTTTTGGAATTCCGTACAAAAGATACAGGATAAGACGCTGCCGCTGTGCAGTATGATCGTGGCGGCTGCCGGTACCAGCACCCGCATGGGAGGGCAGAATAAGCTGTTTGCGCAGTTGGGCGGCGCCCCCGTGCTGATGCGTACCCTGTGCGCCATCGACTGCGCGGAGCTGGTCAATGAGATCGTTGTTGCCGCGCAGGAGAGCATGATGGAGGAGATAGCCGGTCTTTGTGCCCGCTCCGGCCTGCGCAAAAGGGTAAAGGTGGTCAAGGGTGGCGCGTCCCGTACCGAATCCGTGCTGGCGGCAGCATTGGAATGTAACCCAAAGGCGGAACTGATCGCCATCCACGACGGCGCCCGTCCGCTGGTGCAGCCGGATATGATCGACGAATTGATCCGTTTAGGCTGGAAGACTCAGGCGGTGGCGCCCGCCGTCCCGGTAAAGGATACCATCAAGGTGACGGACGAGAACGGACTGGTGCTCTCAACGCCGGACCGCAGTACCCTGTATGCGGTGCAGACGCCGCAGGTATTTCAGGCCAATATCCTCAAGGCTGCCCTGCAATCGGCGCTGGCTGCCGGCCAGCCGCTCACTGATGACTGTGCCGCCGTGGAACGACTGGGCAAGCAGGTCTGGCTGGCCGCCGGGGACGAGGGAAATATCAAGATCACCACGCCTACGGATCTGGCGGTGGCCGAAGCCATCCTGCGACAAAGGGAGGAGGCTCTATGACAACGCTGCGGATTGGACACGGATATGACGTGCACCGATTGGCCGAAGGACGGCCGCTGATATTGGGCGGCGTTGCCATCCCGTGGGAGCGGGGACTGGACGGCCATTCCGATGCTGACGTGCTGACCCACGCCATTATGGACGCGCTGCTGGGGGCGGTCGCCGCAGGAGATATCGGCAGGCTGTTTCCGGATGATGACGCGGCGTACCTGAATATCTCCAGTATGCTGCTGCTGGAGCGCGTTGGGGATTACCTGCGTCAGCAAGGCTATGCGGTGGTGAACATCGACGCCACACTGGTCGCGCAGGCGCCCAAGGTATCCCCCTACCGAGACGCCATGCGAAAAAACATCGCCGCCACGCTGAAAGTGGACATATCGCAGATCAGCGTGAAAGCCACCACAGAGGAGCATCTGGGCTTTACCGGAACAGGCGAGGGCATGGCGGCCCACGCCGTAGCATTGGTGGAAAAAGTGTAGGCTATATACGGTACATGGAGCGGAAGGGCATTTGTGACCTTCCGCTCTCCTTTTTCATACATTGGAGTGGAGGAGGTGTACCATGGTTCATTATCTTTTTGTGGTGCGATCTGCCACACAGGCACAGCGTATCGCTCGTATGTTGGGCAGCAGTGGTATTCGGAGTATTGTCCAGCGCGTGCCGGTGGAGTTTGCCCGACAGGGCTGCACCTATGCGGTACGGGTGGAGGCGGCGGACAATGAAGCGGCACAGCAGCGCTTACAACAGGCACATTTGATGCCGGAGCGTATCCTGCGGCATGACAATATTGGGTACAGCGAGGTGGCGCCATGATCTATTTCGATTCCGGAGCGACCACGCTGGAAAAACCGGCGTCTGTCCGCTGGACCATGGCGCGTGCGGTCAACACCATGTCCTCACCGGGACGGGGCAGTCATCAGGCGACACGGCTGGCGGAAGAGACGGACTATGCCTGCCGCACAGCGGCCGCCAGACTGTTTGGCGTGGAAGACGAATCCAATGTGATTTTTACCAGCAACGCTACCCATGGCCTGAATATCGCGATCCACACGCTGGTACAGCCGGGCAGCCGCGTGGTGATCTCCGGTTACGAGCACAACGCCGTGACCCGGCCGCTCCACGCTATCCCCAACGTAACGCTGACAGTGCTGGACACGCCGCTCTTTCAGCCGGAAAGAATGATAGAAGAGCTGAAAGAGGCGCTGGGACACGGCGCTGACGTGGTCATCTGTAACCATGTGTCCAATGTGTTCGGCTGTATTCAACCGGTGGAGGAGATGGCGGTTCTGTGCCGGAACGCCGGGGTTCCGTTTCTGCTGGACGCTTCTCAGTCGGCCGGCATCCTGCCGGTACGGATGGATGTGCTGCAGGCGGCTTTTATCGCCATGCCGGGCCACAAAGGCCTGTATGGCCCGCAGGGAACGGGGCTGCTGCTGTGCAATCATCAGGTGTCGCCGCTGCTATACGGCGGTACAGGTAGTCTTTCCAAGCTGCAGACGATGCCGGATATGCTGCCGGACCGGCTGGAGAGCGGGACCCACAATATGCCGGGCATTGCCGGCTTGCTGGAGGGTATCCGTTATGTGCAGCGCACCGGAGTGGAGAAGATCGCCGCCCACGAACGTCGTCTGACGGCCCAGGCGGTGGAGCTGCTGCGCAATACCGAGGGCATCCGCCTGTTCTGGTGCGACGGGTTCCGCCATCAGACGGGAGTGCTGTCCTTTATCGTGGAGGGCATTGACTGCGAGGAAATGGGAGAGGCCATGGCCAGCCGCGGCATAGCGCTGCGTGCAGGACTGCACTGCGCGCCGCTGGCACATCGCACGGCAGGGACACTTAAGACCGGAACGATACGTTTCAGCCCCTCGGCCTTTAATACGCCTGCCCAGGTCATGCAGTTCGCACAGATATTGCAAAGTACGCTTCGTAAAATGTAACACTCTGGTCACAGAATTTTTGTTGCATTTTCCCAATATCTTTTATATAATGTTAATATCTATTGTTATGCGTAAAATTGCGCCCGGGAGGGATGAAGCACGCCATGGACAAAGTATTGACATTGATGGAAGATATTGGGAGATACTTATCTCTGCTGAAAATCACAGACCTGGTAGATGTAGCCATCATCGTCTTTTTGGTGTATAAACTGCTCTCCTTGGTTAAGAGCACCCGTGCGGAGAATATTCTCAAGGGCGTAGGCATTTTCCTTCTGGCGCTGTGGCTGTCCACGGCGCTGGAATTGCGGGCGGTCAGCTATATTCTCAGCCATGTGGTGGAATGGGGCATTCTGGCGCTGATTATTCTGTTCCAGCCGGAGATCCGTCAGATCCTGGAGCGGCTGGGCAGCAAGAACATTCGCCTGATGCGGGTGTTCCGCCCGGAGAAAGAGATCACGGAGCTGGAAAAGGCCATCGACCAGACGGTGGTGGCCTGCAGCGAGCTGAGCCGCACCAAAACCGGCGTACTGATGGTATTTGAGCGCGACATCAATCTGGACGATATCGTGCGTACCGGCACCGAACTGGACTGCACCGTGGTCAGCGAACTGCTGAAAAATATCTTTTTCGTCAAGGCGCCGATGCATGACGGCGCAGTGATCGTTCGCCATGGACGGATCATCGGCGGCGGCTGTATGCTGCCGCTGTCCAGAAACGTGAACCTGAGCCGTGACTTGGGCATGCGCCACCGTGCCGGTATTGGCATGAGTGAGAACTCGGATGCCGTGGTGGTCATTGTGTCTGAGGAGACAGGTTCTATCTCCGTGGCCATTGGCGGCATGCTCAAGCGGCACCTGATGCCGGAAACTCTCAGCCAGCTGCTGCGCAACGAGTTGATGCCGCCTGAGGAAGAACCGGACAAGCCGCAGCGGCTTCCGATCCTGTCGTTCCTGAAGAAGCTTGGGAAGGAGGCGGACGACGATGGAGAAGAATAATAAGAGCCGTAAGGTTGCGCAGATCATCATTGCGGTGCTGGTGACGCTGGCGCTGTGGGTCTATATGGAGGTGTATGTGTCCCCTCCGGTGACGGTGGAGATCAAGAATATCCCGGTGGAATTTACTGATGAGGAGACGACACTGGCCGAAAAAGGGCTGATGCTGCTTTCCGGTTATGATACGACTGTCGATCTGAAGCTGGAGGCTACCCGCAGGATCCTGATGCAGCTGGATACCGATAAGGTGCGTGTGGTGGCGGATACCAGCAGTATCAATTCTGCCGGGGTACAGACTTTAAAATACAATGTGATATATCCCAATGATTTTTCCAGCTCAGGCGTGTCGGTCAAATGGAGAAGCCTGTATAATATCACTGTAACGGTCGGAACCTTGTATTCCAAAGAAATCCCAGTCCGAACAGAGGTGAGAGGTCAGGTGGCGGACGGCTACTTTACCGGCGAAATCCAGACCGATCCCACAACGCTGATCCTGCGGGCCGAGCGGGAGGATATGCTCAATATCAGCTATGCTAAGGTGACGGTCAATATCGGCGGCGCGACAGATACGCTGATTGAGACGCTGGAATACACGCTGTACGATTACAATGATGTTCCGGTTTACAACGACAATATCCGTCCGTCCACGAAGCTGATCCAGGTGACACTTCCGGTGCGTACCACCAAGGAGGTACCGCTGAAGATGGATCTGATCGGCGCAGATCTGAAGGATTTTGTGGCGGTGGATATCCAGCCCAAAACGGTCACCCTGGTGGGAGAGGGCAGTGCGCTGGCGAGTATCAATTCGGTGACGCTGGATAAGATTTATGTGGAGGATCTGGTGGCCGGATTAAACGGACCGTATACCTATACCATTAAATTGCCTGCCGGCGTGACCACTACTGACGGGACGACAGAGGCTGTTGTGACAGTGGCCGTCAACGGGACCACAGAAGGTACTGTGACGGTAGACAACATTAACTGCGAAAGCGTTGCTGACGGGTTGAAAGCAGAGGTTATGGAGCCGCTGGAGGTGTCTTTGTGGGGCAGTGAGGAGGCGATCGGCAATGCGTCCGCTGCAGACGTGCGGGTTCGTGTGGATCTGAGCGGCATTACCGAGGAAGGCGAGTATACGCTCCCGGCAGTGGTCACGACATCGACGGGATCCGGTCTGACGGTGCGTGGCAGCTATGAAGTGACAGTTCATGTTACAAAGCGGGAGACGCCTCCCGAAAACAGCGGTGTAAGTAATGTCACAGGAAACAACACCGGCACATAAGCGCTTCAGGCAAGAGATTTTCCCAAAAGAGGTAGGGTCAAGATATGACACAGATTGCAACGGTTGAGAAAGATTTGGGCGGCGGTTACGCGGAGATCTCTGTTCCCCGCAAATCCGCCTGTGGTCATGATTGTGAGGAGTGCGTAGGCTGCGGCATGACCGGGGCGGCTGTTAAGGCCAGAGCCAAAAATTCCGTCGGCGCACAGCCGGGCGACAAAGTGGTGGTGGAGAGCAGCACAAAAAAGATCTTCGGCGTTGTGGCGCTGGTCTATGTATTGCCGGTGGTGCTGTTCCTGCTGGGGTACTTCCTGTCGGAAGGGCTGGCGGAGAGTACAAGATACGTCATCGCCATCGCCGCTTTTGTGGTGAGTTTTATTCCCTGCATCCTGTATGACCGCCATGCCCGGAAGAAAGAACTGCTGACCTATCAGATTCTGCGGCTGTTCTGATGTTTGGTTATGTACGTCCTGCGTCTGACCGGTTGACGGCAGAGCAGCAGCGGTACTTTGAGGGAGCCTACTGCGGCTTATGTCATGCGCTGGGCAGCCGCTACGGTATGTCGGGCCGCATGATCCTCAATTATGATCTGGTGTTTCTGGCGATGCTGCTGTCCGATGGCCGTGCCGGCGGCTGCACCAAACGCTGTGTCATCCATCCCGTGAAGGGCCGGGTGTGCGCCTGCGGCGACAGTGCCTTCGATCTGGCGGCGGATATGAGCGTGATCCTGACATGGTGGCAGCTGCAGGATGGCATTGCCGATCACGGCTTCTGGCGCGGCCTGAAATACCGGGCAGCGGCTTTGCTGCTGCGGCGTGCCTATCAAAAAGCGTGGGTGATGCGCCCGGCGTTTGATGAGAGCACCCAACAGCATTTGCGGGAGCTGGCCCGTCTGGAACAGGAAAACTGCCCCTCCATCGACGCGGCGGCGGATACCTTTGCGCAGCTGCTGACCGCGGCTGCCGATGAAACGGCTGATTCCGTCAAATGCCGCGTTTTAAGGGAGCTTTTCTACCATTTAGGGCGCTGGATCTATCTGGTGGATGCGGCGGACGATTTTAAAAAAGATGCAAAGAGCGGCAATTATAATCCGCTGCCGTTGCGTTACGGTTTTTCCGGCGATGCGCTGCCGGATGCGGCACGGCGGGAATTGGCACAAACACTGGACAGCTCTATCCGCGCCATGGCAGCCGCCTTTGCGCTGTGGGATTTTGGCGTGTACGGCCCTGTGATCGAGAGTACGGTCTATGAGGGACTCTATGCGGTGGGGACCGCTGTACTGGACGGGACCTTCCACCGGCAAAAGCAAGTTCGACGAAAGAAAGGGGGACACCTGTATGCGTGATCCCTATCAGGTGCTGGGGGTATCCAGTACGGCAACAGACGATGAAGTAAAAAAGGCCTATCGGAATCTGGCCCGAAAATATCATCCGGATAACTATCATGATAACCCTTTGGCCGACCTGGCACAGGAACGGATGAAGGAGATCAATGAAGCCTACGAGGAGATCCAGACCCAGCGCAAGCGGGGTACTTCCACCAACGGTTATGGTGCGGGGGCTTCCACAGGCTATAACACAGGCTATGGCGCAGGCTACGGCGCCTATCAGTCCTATACCGGTCCCTACCAGCGGGTGCGTGCCGCCATCCAGCAGGGCAACCTGAATTTGGCGGAAGAACTGCTCAACGCCATGAAAGACCATGATGCCGAGTGGAATTTTCTCAAGGGCGTGCTGTGTACCCGCCGCGGCTGGATGGATGAAGCGAAACGCTATTACCAGACGGCGGTGCAGATGGATCCCGATGATGAGGAGTATCAGCGGGCGCTGGATATGGCGGAGGGCCGGCAGACGGCATACCGGCCCAATGGGTATGGCCCGGTCAGTACCGGAAATTGCCACATGAATCCGTGCCTGCCCCTTTGCCTGGTACTGTCCTGCTGCCCCGGCGGCGGATACTTTTACTGTTGTTAATTAGGATGGCGGCATGACCGCCTGAAAGGGAGGATATACTGTGGTCAAGAGCATGACCGGTTATGGCAGAGCCCGGCAGACGCTGCGCGGCAGAGACATTACCGTGGAAGTACGTTCCGTCAACAACCGCTATCTGGACTGCACTGTCAAAGTGCCACGCACCTATATTTTTGCGGAGGACGCGGTGAAATCCCGTGTGCAGAAGGCTGTCTCCCGCGGAAAGGTGGATGTGTTCATCACCATTGACGCGACAGCCGCCGACGAAACGGTGGTGGCGGTCAATGAGTCGCTGGCCCGGGGCTATTATGAAGCGCTGACAAAGATCAGGGACATGTTTTCACTGGAGGGTGAATTGACCGCCGCTGTACTTGCCAAATTCCCTGATGTGCTGACCGTCACCAAGGCGGAGGAGGATCTGGAGTCTGTCGCCGGCGATATCTGCGCCGTGCTGGACGAGGCGCTGGAAGCCTACAACGCCATGCGCGCCGTGGAGGGCGAGAAGCTGTGCGAGGATATTGCGGGCCGCGTTGCCACCATCGAGACGGTGGTGGGTAAGGTGGAGGAGCGTTCTCCGCAGACGGTGGCGGCCTATCGCGAAAAGCTGACGGCGCGTATGCAGGAGGTGCTGCAGTCTACCACCATCGACGAGAGCCGTATTTTGACGGAAGCCGCCATTTTTGCCGATAAGATTGCCGTGGACGAGGAGACCGTCCGCCTGCGGAGCCATATCGCCCAGCTGCGCACTATGCTGAAAAGTGACCAGCCGGTGGGGCGGAAGCTGGACTTCCTGATCCAGGAGGTCAACCGCGAGTGCAACACCATCGGCTCCAAGTGCAACGACCTGACCATTGCGCAGGATGTGGTGAACATGAAGGCCGAGGTGGAGAAGATCCGCGAACAGGTACAGAACATTGAGTGAGGTATCTATGATACAGCTGGTGAATATTGGTTTCGGCAATTTGGTGTCCTTACAGCGTCTGATCGCCATTGTCAGCCCTGACAGTGCGCCGGTGAAGCGTCTGGTGCAGGAATCCCGTGACCGCGGGATGCTGATCGACGCCACCTATGGCCGCAAAACGGCCTCGGTGCTGATCATGGACAGCGACCATGTGGTGCTCTCGGCGCTGAGTACGGAAAAGCTGGCGCCCCGTCTGGGTATGACGCCGCAGGAATTAACAGAGGAAGAGGGATAATTTTGGCGAAAAAAGGCAAAACATTTATTATTTCCGGGCCGTCCGGCGTAGGAAAGAGTACGGTGCTGAGCGCCCTGTTTCAGGGGCGGGACGACCTGTACTTTTCCGTTTCTGCCACTACCCGGGCGCCCCGTCCCGGCGAAAAACACGGGGTAGACTATCATTTCATTGAGCCGGAGACGTTCCGCCAGTGGATCGTGGACGGCGAGTTTCTGGAATATGCCGAGTATGTAGGCAATTTTTACGGGACTCCCAAAAAGTATGTGGACGCGGCTATGGAGGAAGGGAAGGACGTGATCCTGGACATTGAGATCCAGGGCGCTACGCAGGTCCATAACCTGCGCCCCGATGTAGTACGTATTTTTATCGCACCGCCCTCCTGGAAGGAGCTGGAGCGCCGCCTGACAGCCCGCGGTACCGATTCTCCGGAAAAGGTGCAAAAGCGTTTGCTGCGTGCCAAGGTGGAACTGCAGACCGCTGACCACTATGATTACTTTGTCATCAACGATACGGTGGACAATGCCGTCCGGGAGCTGCGCGCCATCATGTTGGCGGAGCATTGTCGTCCGGCCGACCGTATTGCAGACCTGAATCAATAAATACATCGCCGAAATGGCAGAAGGAGATATGTTATTATGATGCTCTATCCCGCAATGAACCAGCTGACGGCCTATGTGCCCAACCGTTATATGATGGTCAACGTGGTAGCCCGCCGTGCCCGCCAGATCGCTGCTGAAGCAGAGAAAAACGGTGAACATCTGGAGGAAAAGCCTGTGACCATGGCCATTGACGAAGTGGCGGAGGGCAAGTTTGACGCCAGCACCATCGATTCTTCCATTCAGGAGTAAATCATCGCCAGAGAGAGGAGCAGGGGATATGCAGATTGCGAAGATCGCTGTGGAAGCCGCGACATACGCCATCGATAAGCCCTACTCCTATCTTGTCCCCGCAGACATGGACGTCAGTGTCGGGTGCCGTGTATTGGCGCCCTTCGGCCGCGGCAACCGCACCAGTGAAGGGGTAGTCCTGTCGTTGGAGCAGGGCGTGCCATCAGGCCCGTTGAAGGCGCTGCGCTTGAATCTGGACGGCGCGCCTTTGATCTCCCAACGGGAGATCAAAATGGCGCTATGGATGCGGCAGCGATACTTTTGCACCTTTTATGACGCCATTCGCACCATCCTGCCTGCTGCCGTGTGGTACCGCCATCAGGTAATATGGCAGCTGACGGAGCAAACAATTCCGGACGATCTTTCTGACAAAGAGCAGGCGGTGTGCCGATTCCTGGAAGAAGAGCCGCATAAGGCGTCAGAGCTTCAGGAAGTGTTTGGCGAGGGGATCGTGACCACATTGCGTGCGCTGGAAAAGCGGGGTGTGGTTGCGCAGCAGACGCTGAGCCGCCGTACCGTACATGACAAAACGGTACAGCTGGCCGACTTGGCGCTGCCTGCTGATGATGCGGCGGCGTGGGTACAGTCCAGAAAGAAGAGCTCTCCCCGCATGTTCGATGCCGTGCAGTTTTTGCTGCAGCAGGGTGAGACGGCAGTTCATGAACTGTGCTATTTTACCGGTGTTTCGCGCCGGACGATCACCAACCTGGAAAAGCATGGCGTGATCACGCTGCGCACACAGGAAACCTATCGGATCAGCGAAAAAGATTATCCTGTAAAAGCAGAAAACATTATATTAAATGATGAGCAGCAGCAGGCGTATCAGGCAATCCTGCTGCGTGCGCTGGCCGGAGAAGGCGGTGTGACGCTGCTGCAGGGCGTCACCGGCAGCGGTAAAACACTGGTCTATATCCGTCTGGCACAGGAACTGCTGCAACAGGGAAAGACGGTCATGATCCTGGTGCCGGAGATCGCCCTGACGCCCCAGATGATGGCGCGCTTCACCGCCTATTTCGGGGAGAAGGTGGCGCTGCTGCACAGCGGCCTTCGCATGACGGAACGGTACGACCAGTGGAAGCGCATCCGGAATGGCGAGGCCACCGTGGTGCTGGGGACCCGGTCGGCGATATTTGCACCGCTGGAAAATCTGGGTCTGATCGTCATGGATGAGGAGCAGGAGAGTTCCTATGAGTCGGAACGGGCGCCCTGCTACCATGCCCGGGATATTGCCCGATACCGCTCCATGACAGAAAGGTGCCATCTGGTATTGGGTTCCGCCACGCCCACGGTGGAGACGGCGTGGTACGCCAAAAACGGCGACTACCATCTTGCCTTGCTGCGGGAGCGGTATAATCGCCGGCAGCTTCCCACAGTGATCCTGGCGGATATGCGTCAGGAGCTGCGGCAGGGAAACCTGACCGCCATCAGCCAGCCGCTGTATCAGGAGCTGAAGGCCAATCTGGAACGCGGTGAGCAGAGCATTTTGTTTCTCAACCGCCGGGGCAGCAGCCGCCAGCTG
Source organism: uncultured Clostridia bacterium (assembly GCA_945915065.1). Taxonomy (GTDB): domain Bacteria; phylum Bacillota; class Clostridia; order Oscillospirales; family Oscillospiraceae; genus Vescimonas. The sequence goes on from CAMEER010000003.1 coordinate 66,098, forward strand.
CTGTGCCCCAATTGCAGCTTTGTACCGCAGTGCCCCCGATGCAGCGTGTATCTGACGTATCACAGCGCCAATCACCGCCTGATGTGTCATTATTGCGGCCATTCTGAGCGTGCGCCGGAGAATTGTCCGGCGTGCGGAACACCGCTGCGGCACATCGGCTTCGGTACCCAGCGGGTGGAGGAGGAGCTGCGGACGCTGTTTCCGGAAACACCGCTTCTGCGGATGGACGCGGATACGGTGGGTGCAGGCCACGAGGCTATTTTGAGACAATTTTACGAGAAAAAAATACCGATCCTTATTGGTACCCAGATGGTGGCAAAGGGGTTGGATTTTGAAAATGTAACGCTGGTGGGAGTGCTGGCAGCGGATCTGTCCCTGTATGTGGATCATTACCGTGCCTCTGAGCGCACCTTCAGCCTGCTGACGCAGGTGGTGGGACGCGCCGGACGGGGAAACAAGAAAGGCCGCGCTGTGATCCAGACCTATACACCGGATAATGAGGTGATCCAAGCGGCGGCCGCACAGGATTACGACCGTTTTTACAGCAGCGAGATCCGTCTGCGGCAGCTGCGGCGGGATCCGCCCTTTGCCGACCAGTTTATGGTCACGGTAACAGGGCCGGAGGAGTCGGCAGTACGCCGTGGGATCCATGAGATCAGCGACAGCCTGATGGCCGCCGCAAAAAAGCCGCCTTACGACGGATTGGATCTGATGATCCTTGGCCCGGCTCCCGCGCCGGTGGTCAAGGTCAATAACCGCTACCGTTATCGGGTGACAGTGGTGGGCCGCAACGACAAGGTGCTGCGCGGCCTGCTGTCGGCGTTTATGAAAGAGTTTTCAAAGCGCGGTGAAAACCGCAATATGCAGATATACACGGATTGTAATTTGATGGATTAGAGGTAAGGAACATGGCACTTAGGAAGATCGCATTGCAGGGTGAGGAATGCCTCACCAAGGTATGCCGTCCTGTGACGGAATTCAACGACCGGCTGCATACGCTGCTGGACGATATGGCGGAAACGCTGGAGGAAGCCGGCGGTGTGGGCCTGGCGGCCCCGCAGGTAGGGATCCTGCGCCGCGTCTGCATCGTGCTGAACGAGGATGATGAGATCATCGAACTGATCAACCCGGAGATCGTCTATACCGAAGGGGAGGAGACGGCGCTGGAGGGATGCCTCAGCGTGCCCGGGAAATACGGCGAGGTGACCCGCCCCTATGTGGTGCGTGTCAAGGCGCAGGATCGTGACGGCCAGTGGTTCGAGGTGGAGGATGAGGGGATCACCGCCCGCTGCTTCTGCCATGAGATCGAGCATCTGGACGGCCACCTGTTTGTGGAGCATACCGACCGCCTGATGGAGGGCGAGGAGTTGCAGGAGTGGCTGAATGAACATGCCGATCAGTATGAGATCGAAGAAGAGGACGAGGAAGAATAATGCGGATCTTGTTTATGGGTACGCCGGATTTTGCGGTGGCCTCCCTGAAAGCACTGGTGGAAGCAGGTCATGAGATCTGCGGCGTGTTTACCCAGCCGGATAAGCCGAAAAACCGCGGCCACAAGCTGGTTTTCTCTCCTGTAAAGGAATATGCATTGACACAGAATCTGCCGGTTTACCAGCCCCTTAAGATGCGGGACGGTACGGCGCTGGCGCTGGTGCGTGAGCTTCATCCAGAGTTGATCGTGGTGGCCGCCTATGGCCGGATATTGCCCGAAGATATCCTGGACACGCCGCCCTACGGCTCCATCAATATCCATTCCTCTCTCCTGCCCAAATACCGGGGCGCGGCCCCGATCAACTGGGCCATTCTCAATGGCGAAAGCGTTACAGGCGTGACCATTATGTATATGGCCGCCCAGCTGGATGCCGGTGATGTGATCCGCTGCGCGGAGACGCCTATTGACCCGGACGAGGATGCGCAAACGCTGACAGAGCGTTTGGCACAACTGGGAGCAGACACGCTGCTGCAAGCGGTAGAGGATCTGAAAAACGGGACAGCCACCCGTACACCGCAGGATCATACGCAGTTCACCTATGCCCCTATGCTGGACAGATCCCTCAGTCCGCTGGATTTCACAAAGCCTGCCCGGCAGCTCCACGATCAGGTTCGAGGTCTGATCCCATGGCCCTGCGCGTCCATGGCGCTGAACGGCGGTGATGTCAAGGTCTATCGTACCGCTGTGGGGGAGGAGACTGCTGCTGTACCCGGCACCATCGTGGAAGCCAATAAAAAGGGGATCGCCGTGGCCTGCGGAGACGGCAAGCTGCTGCGGATTCTGGAATTGCAGCCCCAGGGCGGCAAGCGTATGCCCGCCGCTGCATATCTGGCGGGCCATCCGGTGAAGACAAACGTATGAACGAGAAGCGAAAGGGCAATGCCCGCGATACCGCGCTGGAGGTGCTGCTGAGCATCTCCAGTGCCAACGCATGGTCGGACGGCAGTCTGAAGCGGACCATCGCCAAAAACGGCCTGGACAGCCGCGACGCAGCGCTGGCCAGCCGTATCGCCTACGGCGTGATCCAGAACCGCATGTATCTGGACTATTATATCAGCCTGTGGTGCACGCAGAAGGCGGAGCGGCTGGAGCCGCTGATCCTGAATATCCTGCGGATCGGCGCCTATCAGATCCTGTTTATGGATAAGATCCCACATCGCGCCGCCGTCAACGAGGCGGTGGAGATGACCAAGCGTCATGGACGTCCCAGAGCGGCCGGTATGGTGAATGCCGTGCTGCGTAAGTTTGTGATTAACTGGCTGGATATGCCGGAGCTGCCCCGGGGCAGCACGGCGGACTATCTGTCGCTGCGATACAGCCATCCCAAGTGGCTGGTGTCCCGCCTGATCGATATTCTGGGCGCGGAGGAAACGGAGCAGTATCTGCGCTGCAATAACGCCATCGTGCCCACGACCATTCAAACCAATACCCTGAAGACAACGCCGGAAGCGCTGGAGAAGGAACTGCGTTCCTGCGGCGCGACAGTGGAACCCCATCCCTGGATGGCAGGCTGCTTTGAGGTCATCGGAACGGGAGATCTGGAATGCCTTAACGCTTTCCAGCAGGGGCTTTTCACGGTACAGGACGCCGCGGCCCGGTTGGTGGCCACTGTGGCCGCCCCGGAAAGCACCGCCCGTGTACTGGATGTCTGTGCCGCGCCGGGCGGCAAATCCTTTGCGCTTGCCATCGATATGAAGGATCAGGGTGATATCCTGTCCTGCGATGTTCATCCCCACAAGCTGAAGCTGATCGAAAACGGCGCGGCCCGTCTGGGACTTCATTCCATCCGCACGGCATTGGCTGATGGGCGGGAGCACCACGAGGCATGGACGCGGCAGGCCGATCTGGTGGTGGCTGACGTACCCTGCTCCGGCTTGGGGATCATCCGCAAAAAGCCGGATATCCGCTATAAGTCTCCCAAGGAGCTGGCGAAGCTGCCGCAGGAGCAGCGGGCCATACTGGAGAACGCAGCCACCTATGTCCGCCCCGGCGGAACACTGATCTACTCCACCTGCACTGTCTTGCCTGAGGAAAATCAGGAGGTCGTGACATGGTTTTTGAAGGAGCATCCGGAATTCCGGCTGTCACCCTTTGTGCTGCCTGCGCCCATCGGCGGATGCGACGGCCACCTGACCTTGTGGCCGCAGAGATGGGGGACGGACGGCTTTTACATCTGCCGCCTACAGAAGCAGGAATAAGGAATTGCCTATGACAGACATCAAATCGCTGAACCGACAGGAGATCACGCAGCTGCTGCGGGACATGGGGGAACCGGCCTTTCGCGGCAAGCAGGTCTTTACATGGCTGCACCGGGGCGTCACCTCCTTTGCGGAGATGACCGATCTCAGTAAACCGCTGCGGCAAAAGCTGACAGAGCGTTGCTATATCACAGTCCCGACTGTGGAGCGTAAGCAGATATCCCGCCACGACGGCACCATAAAGTACCTGTGGCGTCTTGGTGACGGCAACTGCATCGAGACGGTGCTGATGCGTTACCACCACGGCAATACGGTGTGTATCTCCTCGCAGGTAGGGTGCCGTATGGGCTGTGCGTTCTGCGCCAGCACGATTGCAGGAAAGGTAAGAGACCTGACACCGTCTGAAATACTGGATCAGGTGCTTTTCACCCAATTGGACAGCGGACTGGATATCTCCAACATCGTCCTCATGGGTATTGGCGAGCCGCTGGATAATAAGGACAATGTCCTAAAATTTCTGGAACTGGTCAACAGCCCGGAAGGCCTGAACATCGGGATGCGGCATATCAGCCTGTCCACCTGCGGCATCGTGCCGCAGATCGACGCGCTGGCGGAGCAGAATCTGCAGCTGACGCTGTCGGTGTCCCTCCATGCGCCGGACAGCGAGACCCGGTCCAGGATCATGCCGGTGAATCGCGCCTATGATGTGGAGGAACTGTTTGCCGCCTGCCACCGGTATTTTGAAAAGACGGGCCGCCGCATCAGCTTTGAATATGCCATGATCGACGGCGTTAACGATCACGACTGGCAGGCGGATCTGATCGCCCAGCGCATCCGCGGCATGCCGGGGCATGTGAATCTGATCCCACTCAACGAGGTAACGGAAAGCCCATTCAAGCCCAGCCGCCGCACGGCGGCGTTTCAGAAGCGGCTGGAATCTCACGGCGTCACCGCCACGGTGCGCCGCAGTCTGGGCGGCGACATTGACGCATCCTGCGGCCAACTGCGCCGCAAGGCCATGGAGGAGGAAAGAGCATGAGGATCTGGGGGATCACGGACACCGGCTTGGTGCGGCGTGAGAATCAGGACGCCTACGCCACCGCCGTTATCGCGGACTGCACCATTGCGGTGGTCTGCGACGGAATGGGTGGTACCAACGGCGGCCATACGGCCAGCACCATTGCCGTGGATACACTTTTGCAGAAGCTGCAAACGGCGATCACGCCGTCCATGGATCGACCCCATGTAAAGAGCGCGGTGCTGGACGGCATTTCACAGGCAAATCTTGCGATTCGGGCGCGGGCTTCAGAGGACGATTCCCTTTCCCATATGGGGACGACTTTGGTCTGCGCCGTATGCCGCGACGCAGAGGCCATGGTATTCAACATAGGAGACAGCCGCTGTTATCTCATCAGCGATGATGGGATCCGACAGATCACACGGGATCACTCCGTGGTGGAGAACATGGTGGAACGGGGCGACATTACCCCGGCGCAGGCCCGCCGCCACCCCAGACGAAACCTGATCACACGGGCGCTGGGTCCTGATGCCGAGGTGGAGGCTGACAGCTTTCGTGTAACATGGAAACAGGGGGATTTCCTGCTGCTGTGTACGGACGGTCTCGTCAACACGGTGACAGACCAGGAGATGCTGTTCGAGGTCATGCACGGAAATGATCTGGATAGCTGCCTTGACAGGCTGATGGCCGCGGCAAAAAAGCAGGGGGCGCCGGACAATGTCACGGTGGTACTGCTGCAAAATCTATGAAAGGAGATGACCGCAAATGGATCAGTACATTGGAAAAATGCTGGATAACCGCTATGAGCTGCTGGAACTGATCGGTTCAGGCGGCATGGCCAATGTTTACAAGGCCAAGTGCCATCGTCTCAACCGGCTTGTGGCCATCAAAATATTGAAAAGTGAGTTGGCGGAGAATGCGGAATTCCGCCGCCGCTTCCGGGACGAATCGTTGGCAGTCGCACAGCTGAGCCATGCCAATATTGTGTCGATTTACGACGTGTCCAGTACGCAGGGCATTGACTATATCGTCATGGAGCTTATTGATGGTATTACATTGAAACAGTATATGGAGCGCCGCGGCCATATGGACTGGCGGGAGGCGCTGCATTTTATCACCCAGATCATGCGTGGCCTCAGTCACGCCCACAGCCGCGGCATCATCCACCGGGATATCAAGCCCCAAAACATCATGGTGCTGCGGGACGGCAGTGTGAAGGTGGCCGATTTCGGCATCGCCTGTCTGGCTGACGCCCATCAGACGCTGACACAGGAGGCGCTGGGCAGTGTCCACTATATCTCGCCGGAGCAGGCAAAAGGGGAGCGTCTGGATGCCCGCAGCGATATCTACAGCGCCGGTGTGGTACTCTACGAGATGTTGACCGGTCGGCTGCCCTTCGAAGGGGACAGCGCGGTTTCCGTGGCGATCCAGCACCTCAGCAGCGTGCCTCTCAGCCCCCGGGAGATCAATCCCGAAATCCCTGCGGCACTGGAGCTGATCTGCATGAAGGCCATGAATGCAGACCTGAATAAGCGCTATCAAAGTGCCGACGCCATGCTGATGGATTTGGAAAAGTTCCGCAAGGATCCCACTGTGGATCTGGACTATATCCGCACCGAATTGACGGCCAGCGTGGATGAGCAGCCCACCAGCAAGCTTCCCGTTCAGCGGGTGGCAGCCGCAGTCAAAAGCCGTCAGGCCGAAGAGGAGGATGACGAGGACAGCGGCTCGATACTTGCCTATCTTCGTGAAAACAAGAAGGTGGCAGGACTTTTGGCGGCCGGTGTGGCGCTGATCGTTCTGGTGTTTGTGGTAATCTTTGCCGGCTTTGGCGGCAGCGGCGGAAAGAACAAGGCTTATCAGGTGCCTAATATTCTGGGCTACACGGTGGAGGACGCCAACGAGCTGGAGACCATAAAGGATATTTTCACCATCGAAGTGGTGGGTACCATGAACGACAGCAACTATCAGCCGGGACAGATCGTACAGCAGGATCCTGCGGCTGACGCAGAGCGCCGCAGCAACTTTGTGATCCAGGTTTATGTCTGCGCTGAACGGCAGGAGATCACCATGCCCAACCTGCTGGGCAGCGTTTACCAGAACGCGAAGCTGAAGCTGCAGCAATATGACCTGAACCTGAATGTCATCCAGACGGAGGCATTTTCCACGGAATTTACCACCGGTCAGATCATGGAGACTGAGCCTGTTGCCGGAACTGTGCTGAAAAAGGGCGATACCGTCACCCTGACAGTCAGCAAGGGGCCGGAGAGCATCACGGTTCCCACTTTTACCACCATGAAGTATGAAAAGGCCAAGGCGGAAGCGGAAAAACTGGGTCTGAAGGTCGGTAAGCCGGAATACCGATATTTTGATTTCTTTGCCAAAGAGGGCGATGTGCTGGAACAGAGCATCGAACCCGGTACGCAGGTACAGGGCGGCACGGAGATCATTTTCACGGTGTATGGCTCATGGGGCGATCAGACCAGAACGATTCGGGTAGAGTATCTGGTCCCCGACGAGTTCAGCGGCGAGGATACCATCCGTGTTGAATTTATCATGGATGATCAGGTGGTGGATACAAAGATCTTCAGCGGCAGTGACGCTATCGTGGGCTATGACTATGAGGGAAAGCCCGGAACAGCGTCCACCGTCTATGCCCGCATCAACGGTGTGGCGACTGAGTCGCAGGTGATCAGCTTTTGAGTCGGGGCAGGATTGAGAAGGCCCTCAGCGGCTTCTATTATGTCAATACCGGCAGTGAGGTGCTCCAATGCCGTGCCCGGGGTAAGTTTCGCAAAGAGGGCATGAGCCCTTTGGTGGGCGACTGGGTGGAGATACAGGAGCTGGGCAGCGGAGAGGGTATGGTGCAGGCCATTGAGCCGCGCCGCAATCAGTTCCAGCGTCCCGCTGCCGCCAATGTGGACCAGCTGGTGATTATTGCCTCCGCCGCCATCCCGGTGACAGACCCCTATCTTATTGACCGCATCAGCGCTATCGCGGTGCTGAAAGGCTGTCAGGTATTGGTGGTACTGAATAAATGCGATCTTGACAGTGCCGATGAGCTGTATGGTATTTACAGTGCGTCTGCCATTCCCGTGCTGCGGGTAAGTGCTGTGACAGGGGAGGGCCTAACTGCGCTGTATCAGGCGCTGCGGGGGAAACTGAGTGTGCTGACCGGCAATTCCGGTGTGGGGAAATCCAGCCTGCTTAACGCCCTTGCTCCGCATTTCAAACTGCCGGTAGGCGAGGTCAGCAAGGCGCTGGGCCGCGGCCGTCATACCACCCGCCATGTGGAGATGTTCCCGCTGGATGAAGCAACATATGTCATCGACACCCCCGGCTTTTCGTCCTTTGACGCCCAGTCGCTGGAGTGGGAATTGAAGCAGCATCTGCCGGTGACGTTTCCGGAGTTTGCACCTTACCTTGGCGGCTGCCGTTTTGTCGGATGTCAGCATGTCAAGGAGAAAGGATGCGCGGTGCTGCAGGCAGTGAAGGAAGGGAAGATTCCGCAGAGCCGTCACCGCAGCTATGTAAGGCTTTATGAGGAGCTGAAGCCCCTGAAAGAATGGGAGAAGGACCGCTGATGTTATCCGTAAAATGGATATCATGAAGGAGTGGCATGAAATGTTCATGTCACTCCTTCCTATGGACTGTTCAGTTTTCTCTTTGATGGGAATTTTGCCCTTGACAGAACTGTAAATACTCTTTATAATGGAAAGGCTGACGGGGTGTAGCGCAGTTGGTAGCGCGCTTGGTTCGGGACCAAGAGGCCGGGGGTTCAAGTCCCCCCACTCCGACCAAAAATCGACAGGTTTCAATAAGAAACCTGTCGATTTGTTTTATATACTCGATGCTATAAAGGATATCTTACCTGAAAAGCAGTGTTGGACCAGAGAATAAAGAATACAAAACTGTACAGACTATCTTTATCTTATAAAGGGGCTCAGATTTCTATGATTGAACAGGATACGATAAAACTACTTCGGGAATGTGATGCAGGCGTTAAAATGGGAGTTTCATCCATTGATGATGTTCTTGGTCAAGTGCGCAGTGGTGCACTTAAGCAGTACCTGACAGAGTGTGAAAAGAAACACGAAAAGCTGGAGGATGAAATTCAGACCCTGCTGGAAAAATACCATGATGACGGAAAAGAACCAAATCCCATTGCCAAGGGGATGTCTTGGATTAAAACTAACATGAAAATGGGGATAGATGACTCCGATCAAACGATTGCAGACTTGATGACAGATGGCTGTAATATGGGCGTCAAATCGCTGAACAGGTATCTAAATCAGTATAAGGCAGCAGATGAAGTTTCCCGAGATATTGCGAAACGGCTGATCGATCTGGAAGAACAGCTTGCCGTAGATATCCGAAAATTTTTATAGGTGGTCATTCTCGCGTTTGATTTTTCAGGATAAAACCCCTTGCTTGCTGCTTGCAAACCATTGATTATACTGGGTTTTGCCAGATCCTTTAATGACACTCCGACCACAACTGGACACCAGTTTTGATACAATGGGGGCTGCGGACAAAATCTTGGACTATGCCGATAGGCCGAGTTTTTGTCTATACTCCAGC
>CAMEER010000004.1 GCA_945915065.1 uncultured Clostridia bacterium
GCGATCTGTTCAAGGTCGTGCCCGAGCTGATCGAGTCCATCAAGGCTGCCAAGGCTGCCAAGTAAGGATTTGCTCGAAAAACATTGTAAAAAGGCTGTCCGGATACGGACAGCCTTTTTATGTGGCGCAAAACAGCGGTTTATTATCCCGATAACGGTGGTTTATTGGGTCATTTCCTTGACGTTATGTGCCGTTTCCGGTATAATAAGAGCAACAGAAAAGGAGGATACTCTATGGAATACTTCGCCATGATCGGCCTGCTCTTTGCCCCGGTGATCTGTCTGCTGTGTACCGGATGGTTCTTTGTCCGCTGGAAAAACGAGCATGAAAATGAGGCGTTGGCCCAGAAAAGCCGCAAGATCTGCCGCAACTTTCTGATTGCCGCCGTGGTTTCACTGGTGGTGTTCGGGGGGCTGCACCTGATGTTTCCCATTACGCTATGAGAATAGGAAAAATTCCCGAAAGTGAGCGCTTTCGGGAATTTTTAATGATTTTCAGAACAATATTCAATCAAAAACCGGGTATCCGTTTTTCAGATTTTCGTCATAGATGGCCCGCTCGCCGCCAATGAATTTGGGCCGCACCCGGGCTGCCAGTACGATCGCCTGACCAATGTGGTTCTGCTGCAAACGTACCGGAACGGCTACCTTTTTCAGATGCATACCGATCAGCGTGCCGCCGATGTCCAATCCCGCATCGGCCCGGACCTCCTCCAGTGCCACCGGATGCCGGAAAGCCTGATACGCCGCGGTGGCAAAAGAACTGCCGGCTTTTGGCTGAGGCAACACATTGACAATTTCGCCGTTAGGAACAGCCTCATGCTCCACGATCAGCGCCCGGTTCAAATGCTCGCAGCACTGGGCGGCGATGTAGACGCCCATAGGGGCGAATACGCTGTTCAAGCCCTCAAAGATGGCGTCCGCTACCTCCGGCGTGGACCAGCTGCCCACCTGATGGCCCACCACCTCACTGGTGCTGCAGCCCACCACCACCAGCTGCCCGCGATGCAGTTGAGCGGCCTTTGCCAGTTGACGGGCGGCGTTGGCGGATTCCTCTTTGACCTGCGTCAAAAGAGACTGGTTCTCTACTTCATGAACGATTCCTGCCATAAAAAACACCTCATTTCAACGTTATTACAAAGCACTTTTCGGACGCGCTGCTGCACAGGCAGCAGCGCGTCCGGTTCATTGACGCTATAATACCACTATCAGATCTTTTCTGCAATACGGGCCTTCTGAAAGACCTTCAGCAGCAGGAAACCGATGACCAGCCCCACGGCGCCCTGCACCAGATTGCCGGGGATACCGACTGCCGCGCCGATGCCGTATTGCAGGGGCAGTGCCTCATACACAAAGTATCCGCCTACCATGATAAGCTCGCCCACCACGCCGCTGACCACGGCGGCCGCGCTGGTGCGGCCCATGGCGCGGAAGATCAGGGACGCCACCAGGGCGTCAAGCCCCTTGATCAGGAAAGTACCGGGCGCATAGCTGGTATAGCCGGCAAACAGGTCGGTCAGCATAGAGCCGATACCGGCCGCGGCGCCGCCCCACCACGGGCCCAGCAGCCAGCCGGACAGCAGCACAAAGCAGTCGCCCAGATTCACATAGCCATTGGTGGGTGTGGGGATCCGGATCACCATGGTGGCCACACACACCAGCGCGGCCATCAGGGCGCTGACGACAAGCTTGCGAATTTTTTTATCGTTCATGAGTATTGCCTCCTTGCTATTCTTGCTGAACTGTATTATAGTATTCTTTGGTATTATTGAAATATCCAAAATACGACAAAATATACATACCAGATGGAGGCCATATGCTGACATATACCTTTGAAAAAACCAACGGTGTGAGTTTGTATGAGCAGCTGTACCGCCATATCAAAAGCGATATCCTCGCCGGAACACTGGCGGCGGGGGAGAAGCTGCCCAGCAAACGGGCGCTGGCAGCTCACCTGGAGGTCAGCGTTATCACGGTGAAAAACGCTTACGAGCAGCTGATCGCCGAGGGATATATCTGCGGTGTGGAAAAGCGGGGCTACTACGTCATGCGGATCGACCAGCCGCTGACCGCCGCTTCAGACGTGACGGCGGAGACGGTGGATGAGCCGCCGGAAAAGACATGGTTTATGGATTTTGTTACCAATTCTACCGCCGCCGAGTATTTTCCCTTTGCCACATGGTCCAAGCTGCTGCGGCAGACCATACTGGAGCAGGACACCAATTTGCTGCGGCCTACGCCCTCCACCGGCGCGGTGGAGCTGCGGCAGGCCATTGCGGCGTATCTGCATCAGTTCCGGGGCATGACCGTTTCGCCGAGACAGATCATCGTAGGCGCCGGAACGGAAACGCTGTATCTTCTGCTGATCCAGCTGCTGGGCCGGGAGAAGTGCTATGCCGTGGAGGATCCCGGCTACAGCAAGATCGGACGGATCTACCGGAGCAATCAGGTGCCGCTGCGGCACGTGGCGCTGGATGAGAGCGGACTCTCCTATGAGGCGCTGTGCCGCACCGACGCCGACGTGGTACATATTTCTCCCAGCCATCACTATCCCACCGGCATCGTCATGCCCATTACCCGCCGCCATGAGCTGCTGCGCTGGGCCAATGAGCAGGAGGGACGATATATTCTGGAGGATGATTACGACAGTGAGTTTCGCTTCGTGGGCAGGCCCATCCCGACGCTGTTCTCCGATGATGAGCATCAGCACGTCATCTATCTGAACACCTTTTCCAAGACCATTGCCCCCTCCATCCGCATCAGCTATATGCTGCTGCCGCCCCGACTGCTGGAGCATTACCGGGAGAAGCTGGGATTCTACGCCTGCACCGTGTCCAGCTTTGAGCAGTACACGTTGGCCCAGTTCCTGTCACGGGGCTACTATGAGAAGCATCTCAACCGGATGCGCAAGCGGTATCACCAGAAGCGGGACGCGGTGATCGACTGTATCCGCACTGGGCCGCTGGCGGGCCGGGCGGAGATCATGGAGCAGGACGCAGGACTGCATTTCCTGATGCGCTTGGACACGGCGCTGCCGGACGAGACGCTGCGGCGGCGTGCGGCAGCGCATGGATTGCGGCTGGCGCTGCTGTCGGACTACTACCAGCAGCGGGAACAGGCGCCCCAGCATGTGCTGGTGGTGAACTATTCCGGAATTGAATTGGAAAAACTGCCCCAGGCGCTGACACGTCTGGCGGAGATCATCAAGGAGTGAAGGATCATGTATGACGAACTGACAAAACAGGATATTCGGAAAATGCAGGAGGAGATCGACTACCGGGTGCAGCAGCTGCGGCCCAAGCTGATCGAGGACGTGCAGACGGCACGGGCCTTCGGCGATCTCAGCGAGAATTTCGAGTATAAGTGCGCAAAGCAGGAGAAGAACCGCAACGACAGCCGCATCCGCTATCTCCAGCGGATGATCAAAACGGCCAAGGTCATCGGCGACAACTCCACGGCGGACACGGTGGGCCTGTACGACACGGTGGAGATCCTGATGGAGAACACCGGACGAAGCCGCACCATTCAGCTGGTGACCACGCTGCGGCAGGACGCCCTGAAGGGGTGGATCAGCAAGGAATCGCCGGTGGGGCGGGCGGTCATGGGCCGTAAGGCCGGGGAACGGGTCTTTGTGGAGATGGAGAACGGGAAGGGGTACTACTTACAGATCAAGTCCATCACCAAGGGCAGCGATGACGGTTCCATTCCCATCGGAAGCTTTTAAGGAGGGATAGCCATGACTTTGCAGCAATTGCGGTATATCACTGCCGTGGCGGAGGCGGGCACCATCAGCGGTGCGGCCAAGGCGCTGTTTATCTCACAGCCCAGCCTGACCGCCGCGATACAGGAGCTGGAAAAAGAGATGGGCGTGACCATCTTTCTGCGGACCAACCGGGGCGTGGTGCTGTCCCGTGAGGGGGACGAGTTCCTGGGCTATGCCCGGCAGGTGCTGATGCAGGCCCAGCTGCTGGAGGAGCGGTACGGGACCAAGTCCCAGCACCGGCAGCAGTTCGCCGTGTCCGCCCAGCACTACAACTTTGCGGCGCGGGCTTTTGCTCAAGTGGTGCGGGAAATGGGCGGTGAAAAGTACAGCATGACCTTCCGGGAGACCACCACCTATGAGGTCATTGAGGACGTGGGAAGGATGCGCAGCGAGGTGGGCGTGCTGCTGATGACGGAGCAGAACAGCGAGGTATTGCGGAGGCTGTTCCGGGAAAATGAACTGACCTATACGGAGCTGGTGCAAAAGGATGCCACGGTGTATGTGGACAAAAATCACCCATTGGCAGGACGGGGCGAGGTGACGGAGGAGGAGCTGGCGCCCTATCCCTGCGTGTCTTTTGAGCAGGGGATGCACAACGCTATGTTTTTCTCGGAGGATATCTCCATGCCGGCGGTGACGCCCCGGCACATTCTGGTGCGGGACCGTGCCACCGCCAACGATCTGACACGGGAAATCAACGCTTATCAGCCGGGAATCGGACTGGACGATGAGGATTCCTTCCAAATCTACCAGTCAGATATGCTGATCCTGAAGCCGCGGAAAAAGGTCAGTCTCGGCTACATCGTGCGCCAGCACATGCTGCTGAGTCCTATGGCAACGGCGTACATTCAGGCCATGAAGGAATATGCAGAGAAGTATCGGCAGGCAGCAGACATATAGGATTAAGCTATAGCAAACAAAGTTTTCTCGTATTTTACAAATGGCAAAAACAGGCGTATCATCATACTTGTAAAGAGCAAAACACAAAAACAAGAACATGATGAAAGGAGTTTTTGCTATGAAACTGAACAAGACAACTGCTGTGGTGCTGGCCGTGCTCCTGACATTGGTAGTGCTGGGCACAATAATTGCCATTCTCACGGGATGGTTCCATCCTGTGATCAAAGTTACCGGTATGCTGCTGGGCTATTTGATGCTCGTTGACCTGAGCCTGCTTTGCTCCCTGATGGGCGGCGCCTACGACGCGAAACAGTGAATTTGCTGCATTCCATTCGTTTCTCTCACCTTATTTCAACGGCAAAGGGCGTCTGTGCATAGACGCCCTTTGCCATATTAAAAGCTTGATATTTACAGCAGCTCCTCGAAGCTGCGGATACAGCGGTGGCACACCGTCTGCATGTCCTCCCATGAGACATGGAAAAACTCGTCGTATACACCAATCACTGTCATACCGGCAGCGCGGGCGCTGCGGCAGGCGGCGATGGAGTCGTCGAAGATGGTGCAGTCCTCTGCCGCCACACCCAGCAGCTCCGCCGTCTTGCGGTAGATGGCGGGTTCCTTTTTGTCCATGCCCAGCTCCTGGGCAAAGAAAATGCGCTCAAAGTAGGGCTTCAAGCCCAAATGCTCCAGCGCCGCGTGACAGTGGGCGGGGACGCTGGAGGTCAGCACCGCCATCCGCTCTCCGGCGGCCTTGCACCGCTCCAGATAGGCCACAACGCCGGGCTTTACCGGTACGCTGGTGGTGTAGAGATCGCCGGCCATCTCCATCCACTCCGCCATGATCTCGTCGGTGGATTCGGAGAGGCGGCAATATGCCTTGGTAAATTTTGCCGCCTTGGGAAAGACGGTGTGGGCCACGCCCTCGTAATATTCCCGGGTGTAGGGCAGGCCCCGCTTGGCCAGAAATGCCGTGTCCACGTCACGCCAGATACCGTTGGAGTCAATGAGGGTGCCGTCCATGTCAAAAATCAGCATAGGGGGTCTCCTTTACAGTCGATCCAGAAGCGCCATGGAAAGTCCACAGCCTCCTGCGCGTAGTCGATACCGATGCGCTTGCCGGTATGCAGGGGGAAGGTTTGGGGCGGTTCATCGGGCAGCCCCACATCGGACAGTGCGGTACACAGAAACAGCTCATCCCCAGTGAGATCAATGCCGTTCTGACGGCGGTCCAGTCCTAATGCCTGACAGCACTTGCCGGGGCCGTTGAGGAAGTTCTTCCGCTGGTAGGCGGTCAGCTCCGCAGGCGCTTTCCCGTATCGCAGGCGGCACAGGGTATCCGTTCCGTACACCGGGGCGAGACCCCGCAGCAGTACGGCGGAGGGTTCGCCCTCCGGCTCGGTGACGAAGTTGAGACAGCAGTGCATCCCGTAGATGAGATAGATGTAGGCGTGACCCGGCGGGCCGAACATGGTGGCGTTACGGGCCGTCCTGTGATAGCCGTAGGCATGGGCGGCTTTGTCGATGGCGCCTACATAGGCCTCTGTCTCCGTGATGCGGCAGACCATCAGCTGTCCGTCATAACGTCGTGCCAGATAGCAGCCCGGCAGGGCTCGGGCGATCTCAACCGTATTTCCCGCATAAAACTCCCGAGAAAGTATTGCCATTTTCATCCTCCGGTGGTATGCTAATCAAAGTCTTTTTCCCATTCTACCATTTATGACAAGAAAAAACAAGAAGAAGGAAGTGTTGCTGCAATGCCTGTCTATCATTACAAAAAGGGCCTGACTGCCATGCTGGGGTGTTTCCTGATCTGGGGGTTCCAGCCGTTGTACTGGCATCTGTGCGGCGACATGGATACCTTCTTCCTGATGGCCAGCCGCATCATCTGGGCGGCGGTGTGCTGTGTGCTGATCCTGAAGGTGCAGGGCAAGCTGCCCCAACTGTGGGCCGCTTTCCGGGATAAGCAGGTGATGAAGCGGGAGATCCCCGCGGCCCTGTTCCTGTTCGGAGACTGGATCGTGTACCTGTGGGCGGTACAGAACGGTCGGGTGCTGGAGTGCTCGCTGGGCTATTACATCCAGCCGCTGGTGGTGTTCGCTTTCGGCGCGCTGGTGTTCAAGGAGAAGATATCCTGGCGGCACTTTGTGATCATCGCCATCGTGGTGGTGGGTATCGTGCTGAGCACCAACGGCTTCGGCGGCGTGCCCTATGTGACCATCTCGCTGGCCCTGATGTTTGCCATCTACGCCGCCATCAAAAAGAGCCTGACTATTGATTCCATCGTCAGCACCACCATGGAGATCATCATGATGGTGCCGGTGGCGCTGCTGTTCGTGCTGTTCTTCCGCATGGGGGACAACGGTATGGCCAGCCTGACGGTGGTGCGCCAGCTGCTGCTGATAGGCTCCGGCGTTGTGACCGCCGTGCCCATGCTGTTCTACGCCATCGGCGTGCGGAACCTGCCGCTGATGACCACCGGCATCTGCCAGTACCTCAGCCCGACCATTGCCATTTTCTGCGGCATGATCATGGGCGAGAGCCTGACGAAAGAAAAGCTCATCAGCTTCTGCTTTATCTGGGCCGGCGTGATCCTGTATACGCTCAACAGTGTGTATGAGGAGAAGAAGCGCAAGGCCGTATAAACGCTGCAGACGAAAAAGAACCCCGCCACAACCAATTTGGTCGCGGCGGGGTTTTTCGTTGCAATGGAGTGGGATCAGCCCGGAGGCCACGTCATGTCACGGCCGGACAGCACATGGAAATGCAGGTGCTTGACAGTCTGGCCGGCCTGGTCGCCGCAGTTGTTGACGATGCGGTAGCTCTCTGCGCCCATCTCTCGGCACAGCTTGGCGATGACGGTGAAGCAGTGGGCCACCACAGCCTCGTTGCTCTCGTCGATTTTGGCGGCGCAGCAGATATGCTCCTTGGGCACCACCAGGAAATGCACGGGAGCCTGCGGCTCGATGTCATAAAAGGCGTAGCACAGCTCGTCCTCGTACAGCTTCTTGCTGGGGATCTCCCCGTCAATGATGGCGCAGAACAGGCAGTCATTCTTCATGGGTTCGTCTCCTTTCAGTGAAATGTTATAGGGCGTGGGGAACGGCTTACTTCAGCCGCTCCGACACAAAATCGTCCACAATGGCCAGCGCATCGTCCACCTTCAGAGGATCGGAGCCGCCGCCCATGGCGCTGTCGGGCTTGCCGCCGCCCTTACCGCCGCAGATGGCGGACACAGCTTTCACCAGATCGCCGGCCTTAATGCCGCGGGCCACGGCTTCCTTGCCGCAGACGGCCAGGAAGCTGACCTTATCTTCTCCGGTAATGCTGGCCAGCACCGCCACCACCGTGGGATCCTTATCCCGCAGGAAGTCACCCATGGTGCGCAGAGCGTTGACGTCCGCGTTCTGGCGGGTGCCGGTGATGATGTGCAGGCCGTTTACGATCTTGGCAGAGGCCATGATCTGACGGGCTTCGCCCAAAGAGGCTTCCGCCTTGAACTTCTCCAGCGTATGGCGCAGCTCCTTCATCTCATTGGCCTGCTGCTCCATGCGCTCCAGAATGCTGCCGGGAGCGGTCTTGAAGAACTGGGCCGCCTTCAGCAGCGTATTGCGGCCGTGGCGGGCCTCGTCAATGGACACGCGGCCGGTGGTGGCCTCAATACGGCGGACGCCGGAGGCCACGCTGCTTTCGGACTTGATGCGGAACAGGCCCGCCTTGGCGGTGTTGTTCAGGTGGGTGCCGCCGCACAGCTCCATGGAGAAGTCGCCCATGGACACTACCCGCACAGTGGCGCCGTACTTCTCACCGAAGGTGGCCACCGCGCCCCGGGCCTTGGCCTCGTCCAGCGGCAGCTCCTCGGTGATGACGGCCAAACCGTCCAGAATAGCACTGTTGACCAGATCCTCCACCTCGTTCAGCTGCTGGGGGGTGATACCCTCAAAGTGGGTGAAGTCGAAACGCAGGCGGTCAGGCTCCACCAGAGAGCCGGCCTGATGGACGTGGTCGCCCAGCACCTTCACCAGCGCGGCATCCAACAGGTGGGTGGCGCTGTGGGCGCGGCGGATGGCGGCGCGGCGGACGGTGTCGATGGAGGCGGCCACGGTATCGCCGACCTTCAAGGAGCCCTTCACCAGCTTGCCGTAGTGCATGAACTTGCCGCCCTTATTCTTCTGGACGTTGTCCACACGGAACAGCAGGGCGCATTGCTCGTCGGGATTTTCAATGCTGTCACTGTCGGTCAGACGGCCCTGATCGGCGACCTGACCGCCCATCTCCGCATAGAAGGGGGTCTGATCCAGCACCACGATGGCCTCCATGCCGCTGACGATCTCATCCACCAGCTGGTCGTCTGCCACGATAGCCAGCACCCTGGCGTCGTCGATGGCGTCGTAGTCATAGCCCACGAACTCGGTGGCGGGCATATCCTTGCCGAACTCCACGCCGGCCCAGCCCAGATCGCCCAGCGCCTTGCGGGCCTCACGGGCGCGCTCCTTCTGCTCGGTCATCAAACGGTGGAAGCTGTCCTCGTCAATGGTCATGCCCTCCTCGGCGGCCATTTCCGCCGTCAGGTCGATGGGGAAGCCGAAGGTGTCGTACAGCTTGAAAGCGTCCTCGCCGGAGAATACCGTCTCACCCTTGGCTTTATGGGCGGCCAGCATTTCGTCATAGATCTTCATGCCGCCGTCAATGGTGCGGGCGAAATTCTCCTCCTCGGTGCGGATGACCTTGGTGATATAGGTCTGCTTCTCCCGCAGGTCGGGGTACTGGCCCTCGTTTTCGTGAATGACCGTATCCACCACGTTGTACAGGAACGGCTCGTTGACGCCCAGCAGCTTGCCGTGGCGGGCGGCACGGCGCAGCAGCCGCCGTAGCACATAGCCGCGGCCCTCATTGCTGGGCAGGATGCCGTCGCAGATCATAAAGGTGGCACTGCGGATATGGTCGGTGATCACGCGCAGGCTTACGTCACGCTTCTGGCTTTCACCGTAGTGGGCGCCGGTCAGCTCGCTGACCTTGTTGGTGATGTTCATGACCGTATCCACGTCGAACAGGCTGTTTACATTCTGGCACACGCAGGCCAGACGCTCCAGCCCCATACCGGTGTCGATGTTCTTCTGCTTCAGTTCGGTGTAGTTGTTGTGGCCGTCGTTGTCGAATTGGCTGAACACGTTGTTCCACACCTCAATGTAGCGGTCACAGTCGCAGCCGACGGTGCAGCCGGGCTTGCCGCAGCCGTACTCGGGGCCGCGGTCATAGTAGATCTCAGAGCAGGGGCCGCAGGGACCGGAGCCGTGCTCCCAGAAGTTGTCCTCCTTGCCGAAGCGGAAGATCCGCTCGGCGGGGATGCCGATCTCGTCATGCCAGATATTCCATGCCTCGTCATCGCTTTCGTAGACGGAGGGGTACAGGCGGTCAGCCTCCAGACCCACCCACTCGGGGCTGGTGAGGAACTCCCAGCTCCAGGCGATGGCTTCGTGCTTGAAATAGTCGCCGAAGGAGAAGTTGCCCAGCATCTCAAAGTAGGTGCCGTGGCGGGCGGTATGGCCCACGTTATCGATGTCGCCGGTGCGGATGCACTTCTGGCAGGTGCAGACACGCTTGCAGGGGGGCTCCTCCTCACCCTTGAACCAGGGCTTCATGGGGGTCATGCCGGCGTTGATCAGCAGGATGGACTTGTCATTCTGGGGCACCAGCGAAAAGCTGGGCAGGCGCAGATGGCCTTTCGTCTCGAAGAACTTCAGGAACATCTCACGCAGTTCGTTCAGACCGTGATAGGGATGGCTCATAGTTTTTGTCTCCTTTGTATGTTTAAATGATAATTTTTTGGTCAGGTTTTGCGCCATTGCGCCGTCAGCGCGGCCAGCTCCGTTTCCAGATTGGCGAAGAACCGGGAGATGTGCAGGCCGTCCGCCAGCGCATGGTTGACAAACAGGGATACCGGCAGCGTGGTGCGGCCGTTTGCGGTGACATATTTGCCCCAGCTGATGCGGGGATTGCTGTCGTCAGGGCTTTCCGCCGGATGCTGTAATTGGGAATAGTGCAGCCACGGGAGGCTGGACACAAACAGAAAGCTGCGGACGTCGCCGTCCTCCGTCAGCGTGCCCCGCTCCAGCACCTCGCGCTGCCGGCGGCGGCCCAGCGCGACGAAATCGTCATAGGGCAGGTCACCCTCCACCGTGCAGTAGACGTACACGCCGTCAGGCTTCATGGCAGTGTAGGACGGCGGGCACCAGTCGAACTCCGCCACCGTGCCGTCCCCCAAAATGCGGCGGCGCAGCTGGGGCACGGCGTTGGCGGCACGCACTACCGCATAGAGAAAGCTGAGAAAGAAAGGGCGCTGTCCTCTGTGCGCCATGAAATCCGTGATATCGATCTCCGCCGTAATGCCGGCAAAGGGGAATGTCATCTGCCGGAAATAGGCAAACTGTCCGCAGCGGGGATCGGAAGCCATGTCGATGATCCGGTAACTCATGTCTCGCCTCCCAAAAACAAAAACGCTCCGCCCCACATAGGGGCGAAGCGATGCTTCACGGTACCACCCTAATTTGACGGAACGGGCCGTCATCTCAAGTCGCCCGGTAACGGGGGCGGAACGTGCGGCTCATCGCCGCAGGCTCGGAAGTGGCTGTCCTGCCTGCCGTTCCCGAAGGGCTTGCACCGTACCCCTTCTCGCTTTGGGTGGCTGCGGCGGACTCGTTTCCTCATCGCCATATGTTATGATGCCATTATTTTACCACATCTTTCGGCATTGTCAACGGTATTTTTTGCGCTTTTTCGTCGTTTTCACCATTGCCGCCGCCGGAAAGTATGATATACTGATGTGTAACCTTGCGCGGGAGGATCTTCTTGTATGCCCCTTTATCGAAATCAGTATATCGATTGGTACCGTCATCTGGCGTTTGCCTGTGTGGGCGGATTTTTCGGCGCATATGCCATTTTGTGCCGCGGCGGCGTCATGGGCAACGCCCAGACCATGAACCTGCTGGAGATGATCATCGATGCACTCTATGGCCGGGGCTTCAACGTGCTGGCGCATCTGGGAGCTTTTGCGGTCTATGTGACCGGCACCATGCTGACGGTACTGCTGCCCGCCCTGTGGGGCGTCAACATGCGGCGCTTATCGCCCGTCATTACCGCCGCCGCGGCGGTGACGGAGTGCTTTTTGCCGGCGGATATGGCAGTGGTGGTGGCGCTGTATCCCATCTTTTTTGCCATGAGCATCCAGTGGAGCAGCTTTCAGGGCGCACGGAATTTTTACAGCTCCACCATCTTTTCCACCAATAACACCAAGCAGGCATCCCTGGCGCTGGCAGAGTATCTGTGCACCAAGGACGGAAAGCAGCTGCGGCGGATGGGCTTCTTCCTCTCCACGCTGCTGTGCTTTCATATCGGCGCGGCCATTGGGGTGGGCGCTGCCCACTTCTGGGGCGTCCGCGGGGCGCTGTGGTCTTTGCCGCTGATCGCGTGGGCCTTTTTCCTGGTCACGCAGGAGGAGAAGGCGGAGACCATGCAGGCCGTTGTCACGGAATGACGGTATCGGATAAAAAGGAGGATATCACCATGAATCAGGCATTGTTTTCCTATATTGCGGCCTGTCCCACGGCGTTTCAGGCGACAGCCCATACGGCGGCATTGCTGGAGGCGGAGGGCTACCGTCCCCTGCGGGAGACGGAGGAGTGGATGCTGGAGCCGGGCGGACGGTACTATGTGACGCGCAACGGCTCATCGCTGATCGCGTTCCGCCTGCCGAAAGGGCGGCCTGCCGGGTTTATGATGACCGCCGCCCACAGTGACAGTCCCACGTTCAAGATCAAGGAAAACGCGGAGCTGGCAGGGGAGTATGAGACACAGCTGAGCGTGGAGGGTTACGGCGGGATGCTGTGCGCCAGCTGGATGGACCGTCCCCTCAGCGTGGCGGGCCGCGCCATGGTGCGGACGGAGAACGGCGTTGCCATGCGCCTGATCGATCTGCGTGACAATCTGGCGCTGATCCCCAACGTGGCCATCCACATGAACCGGGAGGCCAATAACGGCACCAAGTACAATTTCGCCGTGGACATGCAGCCGCTGTACGGCGAAAAGGGCGGTTTCCGCCGCCGTATCGCCGAAGCTGCCGGGGTGGCGGAAGAGGATCTGCTGACCCACGACCTGTTTTTGTATAACCCCCAGCCGGGTCTGGAATGGGGCGGCTATATCTCCGCGCCTCGGTTGGATGACCTGCAGTGTGCGTTTGCGTCCTTACAGGGGTTTCTGACGGCGGGAGAGAGCCAGAGCGCCGCGGTATACTGTCTGTTTGACAATGAGGAGGTGGGCAGCCAGACCAAGCAGGGAGCGGCCTCCACCTTCCTGCGGGAGACGCTGGAGCGCATCTGCGACGCGCTGGGTCTGACGCTGCGCACCATGGCGGCAGGCAGCTTCCTCCTGTCCTGCGACAACGCCCACGCGGTGCATCCCAATCACCCGGAATATGCCGACAAAAACCATGCCGTGCGGATGAACGGCGGCGTGGTGATCAAATACAATGCCAGCCAGCGCTATGCCACCGACGCGGTGTCGGCGGCGCTGTTCCAGACGGTATGTGAGGAGGCGGGCGTACCCTTCCAGCGGTATGCCAACCGGCCGGATATGGTTGGCGGCTCCACACTGGGCAGCATCGCCAACACGCAGGTATCCCTGAACATGGCGGACATCGGGTTGGCCCAGCTGGCCATGCACTCCGCCTTCGAAACGGCGGGTGGGGCGGATACGGCGTACATGGTGCAGGCGCTGAAAACCTTTTTTGGCATGACGCTGCGCGCCGGTGGGGACGGAACCTACCAATTACGATAAGTAGAAGCAGGAGATATCTCCTCGAATTGACACCGGAAGGAGCCCTTCCGGTGTTTTTATGTGTATTTGCGGCTGTCGGCCGTGGAGGGATACCCCTTCTGGTCGGGAAAGAAAAAAGCTGCCCTGAAAAATGCAAAATACCCTCTTGACACACAATACTATGTAATGTATAGTATAATGCGAAAGGGGGCATTTAATATGCTTGACCCACAAATGAAGCGGGGGTTGCTGGAGGCCTGTGTGCTGTCCGCTCTGGCGCGGGAGGATTCCTATGGCTATAAGATCGTGAAGGATCTTTCCGTGTGCGTGCAGGTGTCGGAATCCACGCTGTATCCCATCCTACGGCGGCTGGAAAACGCCGGGGCGCTGACGGTGTACAGTGTGGAGCACAACAGCCGCTTGCGGAAGTTCTATCACCTGACCGAGCAGGGACGGCAGCAGCTGGCCGACGCGGTGCGGGACTGGAAAGAACTGGAATCTATGTATGATTTTATCAGAGGAGGGCTGCGGTCATGACCAAGGCTGATTTTTTACAATTGCTGGAGCGGGCGCTTTCGCAGCTTTCCGAAGAGGAGCGCCGTGCCAATCTGGAGTATTACAGCGAGCTGCTGGACGATATGCTGGAGGAGGGAATGACCGAGGCGGAGGCTACCGCCAAGCTGGGCAGCCCCGCCGCCATCGCGGAGAGCATTCTGCAGGAGATGCCGCTGTCCAAGCTGGTCAGCACCCGGATGAAACCCAAAAGCGGCTGGACGCCGCTGGCCATCATACTGGCGGTGGTGGGCAGCCCTGTCTGGGTGCCGCTGCTGCTGGCTGGCGTGGCGGTGGTGGCGGCGCTGTTCGTGTCCATCTGGGCACTGGCGGCGGTGGCGGTGGTGGTGGTGCTGGCATTGGCGCTGGCGGTGATCGCCGCGCCTGTCCTTGCCGTCCGTGCCGCTGTGCTGACGCTGCCGCTGGGTCTGCTGCTGCTGGGCAGTGGACTGGTACTGCTGGGATTGTGCGTGCTGGGCGGCCTGATGGCGGTGGAGCTGTGCAAGCTGCTGGCTCAGTTGACGGTACTGCTGGCCCGTAAGATCAAGGGGCTGTTTATCCGGAAGGAGGAGAAGCTATGAAAAAATCAGTAAAGATCACACTGCTCGTGGCGGCAGTGCTGGTGGGCCTTGGCCTGTGTATCGCCGTGGTGGGAGTCCTGATGGGGGGACGGATCAGCGATTTGCGCAATACCTATTATGACGGCAGGGAATGGCATCACGGCGATGCACTTGACGGCAGCTACACGGGGGGAGAGATCCGTGTTCCCGCTGAAAGCATTACGGCGCTGAGCATCGACTGGGTGGCCGGAGATGTGAAGATCATGGTCACGGACGGAGAGGAGATCGTGGTGACGGAGCATGTCGACCGCGGCATTCCGGAGGAATACGCGCTGTGCGTGGAGGCGGATAACACGCTGCGCATCCGGTACAGTAACGACGTTTGGGGGAACGACATGCCGGAGAAGGACTTGACGGTGCTTCTGCCCCGGACGGTGGCGGAGAACCTGACAGCGGTGGATCTCAGCGGCGTATCGGCGGATTTTGCGGTGGGTAAGCTGACTGTCCGGGACGCCTTCTCCTTTGACACCACCTCCGGAAAGCTGGAAATGCAGTCCATGAACGCGCCGCAGGCAAAGGCGACTGTCAGCAGCGTGTCCGGCAATGTGGAGCTGGACGGCAGCTTCCGGGAGGTTAAGGCCGGCAGCACCAGCGGGGAGATCGATCTGATGCTGCGCAATGCGCCGGCGGCGGTGGAGGTGAGCACCGTCAGCGGGGAGGTGGACGTGGAATTACCTGCCGGCACCGGCTTTACGCTGGATTACAGCACGGTGTCCGGTGAGCTGGAGTGTGATTTCCTGCTGACAAAGAGCGTTGACGGCAAATATGTGTGCGGCGACGGCGCTTGCCGTATGGAGGTCGGAACCACCAGCGGCAGCCTGTCAGTGGAGAGATTAGGATAAGAAAAAAGAGAGCCTTGCGGCTCTCTTTTTGACGTTTACTTGTGCAGCAGGGGACTGAGGGGCTTGTAGATCAGGAAGCACAGCACCACATCCAGCGCACCCTTACACAGCGTAAAGGGAACGTTGAACACCAGCAGGCAGTTGAACAGGGCGTTGCTGCTGGGCATGTGGGCGATGGAGCCCAGGATCTCCTCGTACATGCCGATGATGGCCTCCAGCGGCAGATTGTACAGCACCACATAGGCGGGGTAGACCAGGAAGTAGTTCAGGGGCAGACTGATGACCGCCATGCCGACAGCGCCGGCAATGGAGCCCCACAGAGCACTGCGGCGGCTCTTGCTGCGCTTATAGATGATGCCGGCAATGACCACGAACACCGTGCCCAGCAGGAAATTGGACAACTCGCCCACGCCAGCGCTGGTGCCAAAGGGAAGGTGAAGGATATTCTTTACCAGCTGGATGGCGGCGCCGAAAACGGGACCCAGAGAAAAGGTGCCCAGCAGGGCAGGCAGATCGGAGATGTCCAGCTTGATAAAGGGCGGGATCAGCGCGGGAATGGAGAATTCAATGAATTGCAGCACAAAGGCCACTGCCGTCAGCATGGCTGCCACGGCCAGATGGTGGGTTTTCTGTTTTTGCGTCATAAAAAAAGACTCCTTTTCGATGATGTAACACCCTTGGAAGTGATTGTCTCCCAAGGTGCACGCATCAAAAAAGAGCATTACAAAAATGCTGTACACGCCTTCTCTCATCCAGACTATACTGTCGGTATCGGAATCACACCGATTCATGCTCACCCGCAGGCTCGCTCGCGGACTATACCGCCGGTGGGGAATTTCGCCCCGCCCCGAAGACAAATGATCCAGTTGTGTTCGCCTGCTATGATACAACAAACGGCGACAAAAGGCAAGAGGTTTTTGCGAAAAGTTTTGCTCCGGTAGGGAAGCAGGTTATTTTACAGCCAAGCTGGCTGTCCTTTCGGACAGCCAGCTTGGTTAAGGTCATTCTGCGGAAGCGTCTTCCTTTTCCTTTGCGATCTTGGCAAGCTCCTCCTCTTCCAGCACGCGGTAGGCCACCTTGCCCACCAGTGTCTTGGGCAGCTCGTCACGGAACTCGATGTCATAGGGCATGGCGTACTTGGCCACATGCTTGCGGCAATAGCCCAGCAGCGCTTCACGGGTGGCGTCGCTGGCCTCCACGCCGGGCTTGAGCATCACAAAGGCTTTCACCTTCTGCATCTTATAGGCGTCGGGTACGCCGATGACGCAGCTCATCTGCACCATGTCGTTGGCATCCAGAATATTTTCGATCTGGCCGGGATACACGTTGTAGCCGGAGGAAATGATCATGCGCTTGGCGCGGCCCCGGAAATAGATGAAGCCCTGCTCATCCATAATACCCAGATCGCCGGTATATACCCATGTCAGGCCGTCATTGTGCTTGCGCAGGGTCTTGGCCGTCTCCTCGGGGTGGTTCATATACTCCTTCATGACGGTGGGGCCGGCCAGCAGGATCTCGCCCTCTTCACCATAGGGCAGCTCCTCGTCGGTGCCGGGCTTGACGATCTTGATATAGGTATCGGGGAAGGGCAGGCCGATGGAGCCCTCCTTGTAGATGTGGGTGGGTGTCAGGCAGCAGGCGGTAACGGTTTCGGTGGTGCCGTAGCCCTCCCGTACCTGCACGACAGCCTTGTGGTCATACAGGAATTTGTCGAACTTCTTCTTCAGCTCGATGGACAGGCTGTCGCCGCCAGAGAATACGCCCTTGAGACTGCTGAGGTCGGCACCGTCCATGCTGGGCAGACGCAGCAGAGCTTCGTACAGCGTCGGTACGCCGGCAATGAAGTTGCACTTGTACTTGACGATCTGCTTGGCGTAGCTCTTGGCGGTGAAACGGGGGATCAGGATGCAGCGTCCGCCCTGGGCCAGCATGGAGTGGACGCACACGCCCAGTCCGAAGCCGTGGAACAGGGGCATGGCGGCCAGCATCCGGTCGCCGGGCCGGAACATGGGGTTGGTGGCGACGATCTGCTGGCTGAGGGCGTTGAAGTTGCCGTTGGTCAGCACGATGCCCTTGGTGGTGCCGGTGGTGCCGCCGGAGTAGAGGATCACCGCCGGATCGTCATAGCTGCGCTCCACCCGGTAGTTCTTATAGAAGCAGAACCGGGACATGTCCATGAACTCCTTCCAGCGGATCACAGGCGCGTCATCGGGGATCTTCTGGATCTTGCGCCCCTCGGTCAGCATATAGCCGGCCCGGATGGTGCGGGACAGGGCGTCCTTCACCGAGGCGATGATGATGTTGATGATGCCGGTGTTCTGGCGGATATGCTCGAACTTGTCATAGAACTGATCCAGCGTGATGGCGGTAGTGGATTGGGATTCGTTGAGATAAAATTCGATCTCCTTCTCCGCCGACAGGGGATGGATCATGTTGGCAATGCCGCCCACCAGATTGACGGCGTAGAACATGTAGATGGCCTGGGGGCAGTTGGGCATGGCGATGGTAATCTTATCGCCGGGGCGCACGCCCAGAGTCTTCAGACTCTTGGCGCAGCGCTCGATCTCCTGCACCATCTTTTTGTATGTAGTGGACTTGCCCATAAAGTCAAAGGCAATATTGTTGGGATACTGCTCGGCGATGCGGGCCACTGCTTCAAACATACTGCCCTGGAAATAGTCCAGATGCATGGGCACGTCGCCCATATAGTCTTTCCACGGGGTTTTGACTTCACTCATAGCGCACTTCCTCCTTCAAAGGCTTTTCCAATTCTTCCGGGTGCTCCAGCAGGTACTTCAGCAGCCGCACCGACTTGGAGTAGTAGTAGCCGTCTGCCAGCCGCTCGTCGATGGTCAGGCCCAGATCCAGCGTCTCTTTCATGACTACATAGCCGTTTTCGTCAAAGAAGGGAGACATCTTCTTCTCGCCGATGATACAAAACAGGGAACAGGTGCCCCAGTTGGTCAGGTGGTGATAGCCGCACTTGAGCTTGATGGAGCCCAGATTGGACAGCACCACGGAGCTGTAATAGGGGTCGGTGGCCACCATGTCCTTGGGTACCCAGCCGTGCTTGTCCAGAAACATGATGAACTTGACGGCGGCTTTGCCCAACCAGCGGGGCAGCTTATTGAGAATATCCATGTTCTCCGTGGAGGAATCCACCTTCTCACTGCGGCACTCCTGTACCTGCGAGCGGATGTACTCATGTACATCCTCCACGGTAAAGTCCTCCTTACTGTGAAGGAAGGCCAGCGCCTCCGCGCCCTTGTCAGAGAACTGCTTTTTCACCACAAAAGCGGCGGAAATCTCGTTGCGCTGATAGAAATTGCTGTTGACGATGAAGCGGTTCAGCTTCGGCCGCAGCGTGATGGTTTTCAGCAGCGCCGTCACGATCAGGTGGAATATGGTGTAGGGGAAGTCTTTCTCCGTCTCGTTCTTCCTGGCAAGAAATGCGTTGATCGCGGTCAGGTCGACACGCTCGGAGATGTACGCCTCGTTATCACAGCGGTTGGGATAGATAATGCCGGTGATGAAGTGGAGTGAATCCAGTTCACGCAGCAGCTTTCCGTCCCGGCGGTCGCCTATACGGCGTTTTTGTTGTTCCATATGTGTATGTAACTCCTTTTCAGTCGGTTGGGATAGATATGCCAATAACAAACCATTCTGTATTATAGCCATGTATTTTTTATTTGTCAAATTAGCGAAAAAGCGATTGCATTCGCAAAGAATATGTGTTACCATTGAGGTACAGAAAAGTGAAAAATGTCCGCTATTCACGAACAAATGTGAGGGAGGAGCCATCATGCTGACCATGGAAATGCTGCAAGACGCCCAGCGCGTACTGTCCGGCGTCATCAACAAAACGCCCGTTATCCCCAGCACCGGTATCACTCAGGACTGCCGTTTGTTTTTAAAGGCGGATTGCCTGCAAAAGACCGGCGCGTTCAAGCTGCGTGGCGCGTATTACAAGATCGCCACCCTCAGCGATGAGGAGAAGCGCCGGGGCGTCATCGCCTGCAGTGCCGGAAACCACGCCCAGGGCGTGGCGTATGCCGCCAGGGACATGGGGATCCACGCCGTCATCTGTATTCCCGCGGGCGCACCGCTGTCCAAGATCGAGGCCACCCGCAGCTACGGCGCGGAGGTGGTGCTGGTGCCCGGCGTGTACGACGACGCCTATGCCGAGGCGATCCGTCTGCGGGATGAAAAGGGCTATACCTTCATTCATCCCTTCAATGATTACAGCATTATGGCCGGTCAGGGCACCATCGGTCTGGAGATCCTGGAGCAGCTGCCGGAGGTTGATGTGATCGTCACCGCCATCGGCGGCGGCGGGCTGATCTCCGGCGTGGCCAGAGCTGTCAAAGAGCTGAAGCCTTCCTGCCAGGTGATCGGCGTACAGGCAGAGGGCGCCGCCAGCATGTACGAGGCGCTGCGGCAGGATAAAATCATCACGCTGCCCAAGGTGGGCACCATAGCCGACGGGATTCAGGTCAAGACGGCCGGTGAGCTGACCTTTGACATGTGCCGCAAATATGTGGATAAGGTAGTCACCGTCAGCGAGAGCGAGATCGCCGCCGCGATCCTGACAATTCTGGAGAAGCAGAAGCTCATCACCGAGGGCGCCGGCGCCGTCAGCGTGGCGGCGGTGATGTCCGGCAAGATCGATGTAAGGGGAAAGACCGTCTGCGCGCTGCTGTCCGGCGGCAATGTGGATGTGACCATGCTGGAGCGTATCATCAAGCACGGCTTGACGGCGGAGGGCCGTATTGCCAGCTTCTCCACGGTACTGCCTGATCAGCCCAACGCGCTGGCGACCTATCTGGCGGTGCTGTCCCACGAGGGCGTCAACGTGCTGGAGGTGTACCACGAGCGCAGCAGCATGAAGGTGGGCGTCGGTTCCTGCCGCGTCCGCATGGTGGTGGAGACCCGTAATCACCAGCATATCCAGCAGCTGTACAGCTATCTGGCCGAAAAAGGATATACCATCAAGGAGTGAGCTTTTGCCGCTTGTGGGCGGAAAGTTTACATAATGCTTGGTCGGTTCATGGATACAGAAAACATACATAACAGTGAAAAGGCCCGCTGCGGATGCAGCGGACCTTTTGCGTGGTTATGCTCCTTCGCTCCGCAGGGTATCCCTGGCCCGCATGAGGGCGCGGCCCAGGATGCTCTCTCCCTGCCATTGGGCAACGCTCCGCCTTGTCATTCCGGCGAAAAGGTGGTATGATTGACAAAAAAGCCGAGGAGGTGTGCCGATGGATATTCCCGCACGCTGCCGTGACGCAGGCGGCTATCTGATCCGCCAGCACCTGATGACCGATATTCCCTACGGCTGCCGCACGGTGGCCAAAAAGGGGTGCGGCTTCATGGCGGTGTACAACGCCGCCAGATACTTCGCCCAGCCGGTTACGGAGACGGAGGTATGGCAGTTTTTCCATGACCATGTGTTCCTGCGGGGCATTATGGGGACCGGTATCGGTGACATCTGCCGGGGGGTGTACCGGTTCGGGATGAAGGTTACGGGATTGCG
Organism: uncultured Clostridia bacterium; assembly: GCA_945915065.1. GTDB lineage: Bacteria > Bacillota > Clostridia > Oscillospirales > Oscillospiraceae > Vescimonas. The sequence continues at coordinate 21,018 of CAMEER010000004.1, forward strand.
GTATCGTGATCTGAAGCGTGCCAAGGCCGGTATCCTGTGGTATCACACTGGAAGCTCCCGCCACTATGTACTGGTACGCCGGTGCGATGACGGGCGCTATGCCTTTCCCAACTCCTCCGCACCGGAGCCGATGTTTTTTCCGGACTTTTACAACAAATACGTCAAGCATCTGCGCCTGAAGTCGCTGCACATGGATCTGCCCATCATGTTTACCCTGACGCTGGAGAGACGCAAATGAGCGAATGCCGGACTGCCGGAGGAAATAACAGCATGGCAGCCATGTACCGCAAAACCATTGCCGGGAGGAAAATGCCGATGCCGGATACCGGAAAGAGAGACAAAATCATCACGCTGGCAAACGCTTTGACGGCGGCGCGGATACTCTGCGCCGCCGTACTGTTCTGCGTGCCGCCGCTGTCCGCCGCATTCCGGGTGATATACGCACTCGGCGGCATTACCGATATGCTGGACGGCCCAGCCGCCCGGCATGCCGGGGCGGTTTCTGCCTTTGGCGCGAAACTGGACAGCGCAGCAGATCTGATATTCCTGATCGCTGCGGCTGTGGGAATCCTTCCCGCCCTGTGGCTGCTGCTTCCGGCGGCGGTCTGGTACGCCGCGGCGACCATCGGGCTGCTGCGGCTGTGTACCGGTGCGGTGAGCGCAATCAAGCTTCATCGGTTCACAGCGGCCCACACGGGACTCAACAAGCTGTCTGGTTTGCTGTTGTTTGCGCTGCCGTTTCTGCTGCACTGGCAGGGGATCATATGGTACGCCGCAGGGGTGTGTATGATTTGCGGGGCAGCGACTGTTGAGGAGTTGATACTGTGCCTGACAGGACGGCTTCGGTCTTAACCTGTGCTTGCCTGATACATGACCGCCAGGCCCCGCAGCAGCCCGCTGGCGTCGGCGCCCGTCAGTACCATTACCAGCACCACAAGTCCGAATACGGTTCCCATAAAAGCGCCGGCGCTTACGCCGTACAGCGCTCCGGCCACTACAATGGGCACTAATGTCAGCGTAATGGGGAAACCGCCGAAGCGGATAAAGGTTGCCATGATCTGCAATACTGCGATCAGTGCGGCCAGCATAGCAAACGCTGTGATACGGCGGGTATTCGTTTTCATTTGTCAAAACCTCCTGCTGTCGCTCCACGTCATGATGGATGCAACGCAAATTTTCGGACAGTATACATGACGGCAGAGGGCCTGTCTATCGCGGTTGCGTAAAATCTGCGTAAAATCTGCATCGGCCTGCTCCCGGTGCGGATTTTTTCTGATAAAACAAATTACCTATTGACGAAATAGGTAAAACGTGCTATCATCTAATTAACCCATAAAATAAGTAGGTAAATAATTTACAAAAATAAGAAGATACTGATCAGAGAATAGATGACAGGAGGAACGCTATGCAGATCTATGCAGATAACGCAGCCACGACGAAAATGAGCCGAACGGCCATCGACGCGATGCTGCCCTATATGGAAACCTATTACGGAAATCCCTCCAGCCTGCACACCGTGGGCCAGCAGGCGGCGGAAGCGCTGCAGAAGGCCCGGGAGACCGCCGCGGCCTGTCTTGGCTGCCAGCCCCGTGAGATCACCTTTACCTCCGGCGGCAGCGAGGCCGACAATCAGGCCACTGTTTCCGCTGCCCGCATCGGCGCGCGGAAAGGGAAGAAGCACATCATTTCCACAGCTTTTGAGCATCATGCCGTGCTGCATACGCTGAAAAAGCTGGAAAACGAGGGCTATGAGGTGCAGCTGCTGGATGTAGGCCCCACTGGTACCGTTACGGCGCAGCAGGTGGCGGATGCCATCCGGGAGGACACCTGCCTTGTGACCATCATGTACGCCAACAACGAGATCGGTTCCATCATGCCGATTCCGGAGATCGGCGCTGTGTGTCAGGAAAGGGGCGTACTGTTCCACACCGACGCGGTGCAGGCGGCGGGCCATCTTCACATTGACGTGAAGGCCCAGCATATCGATATGCTGTCCCTGTCCGCCCACAAGTTCCACGGCCCCAAGGGCGTGGGTCTGCTGTACGCCCGTCAGGGGATTCCCCTGACCAACATCATCGAGGGCGGCGCGCAGGAGCGCGGCAAGCGGGCCGGCACGGAGAATATCGCCGGTATCGTATCCATGGCGGCGGCGCTGAAGGAGGCCTGCGACCATATCGACGAGAACGCTGTCAAGGTATCCGCGCTGCGGGACAAGCTGATCGCCGGACTGTCTGCCATTCCCCACGCGGCGCTCAACGGCGATCCCGTGAACCGCCTGCCCGGCAACGTGAACTTCTGCTTCGAGGGCATCGAGGGAGAGAGTATCCTGCTGCTGCTGGACGCCAAGGGTATCTGCGCCTCCTCCGGCAGCGCCTGCACTTCCGGGTCGTTGGATCCCAGCCATGTGCTGCTGGCCATCGGCCGGCCCCACGAGGTGGCCCACGGCTCGCTGCGGCTGAGCCTGTGTGAGTGGAACACGGAGGAGGAAGTGGACTATATGCTTCAGGTCATCCCGGAAGTGGTGGCATATCTGCGAAGCATGTCCCCTGTATGGAAAGAGCTGGTCAGCGGTAAGCGCCAGTTTATGCTGTAACTACGGTAAAGGAGGAACGATCATGGCTTTATATACCGATACGGTAATGGATCACTTCATGCATCCCCGGAATGTGGGCGAGATCCCCGATGCCGACGGCGTGGGCGAAGTGGGCAACGCCAAGTGCGGCGATATTATGAAGATGTACCTGAAGATCAAGGACAACGTCATTGAGGACGCCAAGTTTGAGACCTTCGGCTGCGGCAGCGCCATTGCCTCCAGCTCCATGGCCACGGAGCTGATCAAGGGCAAGACCATCGACGAGGCGCTGGCTGTCACCAACAAGCAGGTGGTGGAGGCATTGGGCGGACTGCCCGCCTATAAGCTGCACTGCTCGGTGCTGGCGGAGGAATCCATCAAGTCCGCCGTCAAGAATTATTACGACCGAAACAATATCCCCTACGATAAGTCCAAATTCCCCGATTGTGACGACTGTGAGGCCTGCCGCATGGTCTGAACGAATAACATCCCGAAAGCATGGTGCTTTCGGGATGTTCTTTATCCAAAGTATTTTTCCCGGAAGGGGATGTGCTCCACCTGAAAGGCACGCCCCTTCAGATAGTTCAGCAGTCCCGCGTCGGTGGGAAAGTCGAAGGTCAGCTTGTAGGAATACAGCGCCTGACGGGTCTCTCCGTAGCGGCGGTTCACATCACCCCGGCCGTACTTGCCGTCCCCCAGCAGAGGACAGCCCATGTGGGCAAAGGTGGCACGGATCTGATGGGTGCGGCCGGTTTCCAGCCCCACCTCCACCAGAGAAAGCTCACCCCGGCGTTCCAGCGTCTCATAGGTGGTGATGGCGGTTTTGCCGCCGGGAACAGGCTGATCCCGCACGGAGACCTCCTTTTTTTTCTCGTCTTTCACCAGAAAGACCTGAACCCGTCCTTTGGGAGGTTTGGGGGCGCCCACGGTGATGCACAGATACCGCTTGTCGATCTCTCGATCACGGATCTTCTCGTTGATGATCCGCAGCGTCTCGGCGTTCTTGGCGGCAATGACGATGCCGCCGGTGTTGCGGTCAATACGGTTGCACAGGGCGGGGGTAAAGGCGTTTTCCCACTTGGGATTCCACTCACGCTTCTGGTACAGGTATGCCTGAATGTGGTTGATGAGGGTATTGACCTTTTCCGTCTCATCGGCGTGTACCACCAGTCCCGGCCGCTTGTCCAGCAGCAGCAGGTTTTCGTCCTCATACACGATGGTGAGACTGGGCTTGAACAGTGTCAGAAACAGGTTGTCCTCACGGGGTTTGTCGAAGAACTCGTCGTTGATGTATAACTGCAGCACGTCGCCCTCCCGGAGCCGCTGGTCCCGCTGCGCCCGGATACCATTGCATTTGATGCGCTTGAGGCGGATATATTTTTGCAGCAGCGCCGAGGGCAACAGCGGCAGGGATTTTGCCACAAAACGGTCCAGCCGCTGCCCGGCGTCATTTTTTCCGATGGTCAGTTCCCGCATGGACGCACCTCCCGGAGAAGAAATTTACCTTATTTTACCCAAGGGCGGCGGAATTGTCAAAGGGTATTCACTGCCGGGGGAAAAATGCGAAAAAAGCGGAATATTTTGCAAAAAAGGTTTGACAACATACAGTTTTCACGCTATAATACTATCCGTGTCATTGCGAGGTGTACTATGCTTTTGAATGTAAACAAGCTGCTGCATACGCCGGATGCGGCGCAGGATTTTTCTTTTGAGATGGATCTGAGCGACCTTGAATTTGGCGGCAGCTACCCCGTGTCCCAGCCGGTCACTGTGGAAGGCCGGATCAGGAACAAGGCCGGCGTCCTGCTGTGTACGCTCGAAGCGAGTACGACGCTCCACTGTATCTGCGACCGCTGCGCGGAACCCTTCACGGAGGATAAGACTGTTGCTTACCAGTGTGTACTGGCGGAGGAACGGCAGTCCGACGATGATGAGGAGATCGTGCTGCTGGAGGACGATCAGGTGGACTTGGGCGAAGTGGCTCGCACTGCGTTTATCCTTGAAATGGACACCAAGACCCTCTGTTCTCCCGACTGTAAGGGGCTGTGCCCCGGCTGCGGTGTTAACCTGAACCATGAGGTATGCCGCTGCAGGAAAGCGGTGGATCCGCGTCTTGCGAAGCTGGCACAGCTGCTGGAGGATCGGTAAGACAGAGCTGAACTATTATACTACTGCTCAAGGCAGTTAAAAGACCAAGGAGGTGTCAACATGGCAGTCCCTAAGGGAAAAGTATCGAAACAAAGACGCAATAAGAGACGCAGCTCCGTGTGGAAGCTGGCGACTCCCGGTCTGGTGGCATGCCCCAAGTGTGGTGCGCTGCATCTGCCTCACAGAATGTGCCCGGAATGCGGTACCTACAATGGCCGTCAGGTCAAGGAGATCAAGTCCGTGGCCGCTGGCAAGTAATCCGTGTGTCCTTGTTAGGAGGGAAGAAATTCTTCCCTCCTTACTTTTTTGCCCATGGCAAGATGAAGCAATCAGACGGTCATAACATTTTTTCATGATGCGCATCGAAATGATGCGTTTTACTTTCCAACATATTCCGGGTATACTGTCAAAAGACGGTATATTTTTATGTTTATATCTTGCACATAGGGAGAAAAATGGCTATAATAGTATGGTTATCATGCCGACATATGCCGTTTTACAGGAGAGAACATCAGTATGAGCACCGTTATCACATCCATCGATCCCCATTCCCCGGCGGAAAAGGCCGGGATCACCGCAGGCGAGCAGCTGCTGGAGATCAACGGCCACAAGATCGTGGACGTGTTGGACTACCGGTTTTACGGCTACGATCCGGAGACGGTGCTGCGCCTTGCGCGGGACGGTCACGTCCGCACAGTCACCATCCGCAAGGCGGAGGGGCAGGATCTGGGTCTGAATTTCCCCACTTACCTGATGGACGAGATGCACCGGTGCGCCAACCACTGTTTGTTCTGCTTCGTGGATCAGATGCCGCCCAATATGCGGCCGTCCCTGTATATCAAGGACGATGACGAGCGGCTCAGCTTTCTGTTGGGCAACTATACCACGCTGACCAATCTCTCGGAACGGGAGGCTCAGCGGATCATCGACCTGCACATCAGCCCCATCAATGTATCCGTTCACGCCACGGATCCCCAGCTGCACTGTACGCTGCTGGGCAACAAGGACGCGGAGCGGTCACTGGAGTATATCAAGGCCTTCTGCAAGGCGGGCATCGTCATGAACGGACAGATCGTGGTGTGCCCCGGCTGGAACGACGGCGACGCGCTGCGGCGTACCCTGCGGGACCTGACGGACTGGCAGTTTTCCAGCTGCTCTCTGGTGCCGGTGGGCATCACCAAGTACCGCAAGGGCCTTGCCAGGCTGCGGCCGGTGGACCGGGACTGCGCCCGGGAGATCATCGCCATTGCGGAGGAATTCGGGCAGGAGAATTTGACCCGCTTCGGTACCCGGCGGTTCTTCTGCGCCGACGAGCTGTTCCTGCGGGCGGGACTGCCCCTGCCGGAGGAGGACTACTACGAGGGCTATCGCCAGCTGGAAAACGGCGTGGGGATGCTGCGTTCGCTGGAGCAGGAGTTTCTGTCCGCCATGAAAATGGAGGAGCCGGACGCTGCGTCCAGCCCCTTTACCATTGCCACCGGCGTGGCCGCCGCGCCCTTTATGCAGACGCTGATGGACAAGGCAAAGGCCTACTTCCCACGGCTGGACGCGGAGGTGATCGCCGTGGAGAACGACTTTTTCGGCCATACCATCGACGTGACCGGTCTGCTGACGGGGCAGGATATTGCCGCCCAGCTGCAGGGCCGGGTGGCCGGACGGCGGGTATTGCTGACGGTGCATATGCTGCGCCACGGCGAGACCGTTTTTTTGGATGACTATACGGTGGAGCGGCTGTCGCACGAATTGGGCAGCCCTGTCCGGATCGTGGGCACCGACGGCGGTGACCTGCTGGACGCCATTTTGGAAACGGAGGGATAAACATGGCGAAACCTTTGATCGCGATTGTGGGACGGCCCAATGTGGGGAAGTCCATGCTGTTCAATAAGCTGATCGGCAGACGCCTGAGCATTGTGGAGGATACGCCGGGCGTGACCCGTGACCGCATATACGGCGAAAGCGAGTGGCTGGGCCGCAAGTTCCGTCTGGTAGACACCGGCGGTATTGAGCCCAGCACCGATAATCAGATCCTGTCCTTCATGCGGGAGCAGGCGCAGATCGCCATTGACAACGCCACGGTGATCATTTTTGTCACCGATATCAAGACCGGCATGACCGCCGCCGACCAGGAGGTGGCGGGTATGCTTCAGCGCAGCAAAAAGCCCATCGTGCTGGCGGTCAACAAGATGGACGCCACCGGCACAGTGGATCCGGATTTCTACGAGTTCTATAATCTGGGCCTCGGCGACCCGGTGGCTGTCTCCGCCGTGCACGGCCACGGCACCGGCGATCTGCTGGACGAGTGTTTGAAATATTTCCCACCGGAGGAGGACGAGGACGAGGAGTCCGACGTAATCCAGGTGGCCATCATCGGCAAGCCCAACGTGGGAAAATCCAGCCTGACCAACCGTATTCTGGGTGAGCAGCGTGTCATTGTCAGCAACGTGGCCGGCACCACCCGGGATGCCATCGACAGCTATTTTGAGAACGCCCAGGGGAAGTATAACTTCATCGATACCGCCGGTATGCGGAAAAAGTCCAAGGTGGACGACAATATCGAGAGATACAGCGTTCTGCGGGCCACCATGGCCATTGAGCGCAGCGATGTGTGTCTCATTATGATCGACGCCAACGACGGCGTTACCGAGCAGGACACCAAGGTGGCGGGTCTGGCCCATGAGGCGGGAAAGGCCTGCATCATCGTGGTGAACAAGTGGGACACGGTGGAGAAGGACGACAAGACCATGGACTGCATGCGGGAGGATATCCGCAGGGATCTCAGCTTTATGACCTACGCTCCCATTGTGTTTATCTCCGCCCTGACAGGACAGCGGGTGAGCCGGTTGTTTGAGCTGATCAACTATGTCAATGACCAGGCCTCCATGCGTATCACCACCGGTATGCTCAACAGCGTTCTGGCGGACGCTCAGACCCGTGTGCAGCCGCCCACGGACAAGGGCCGCCGGCTGAAAATCTACTATATGACCCAGGTGGGCATCAAACCGCCCCACTTTGTGGTGTTCTGTAACGACAAGAAACTGTTCCACTTCTCCTACCGCCGGTATCTGGAGAACCAGATCCGCGGCGTGTTCGGTTTGGAGGGAACGCCCATTATCATGACCATCCGGCAGAAAGGGGAGGACGACGGCTGATGAGCATTGTATTCTGTGTAGCGCTGACGCTGTTGGTATCGTATTTGCTGGGCTGCTTTAATGGCGCGGTAATGACCTCGCATTTCGTGATCAAGGACGACGTGCGTAAGCATGGCAGCGGCAACGCCGGACTGACCAATTTCTACCGCACTTACGGCGCTAAGTACGCGCTGGGAGTGATTGTCTGCGACATGGGCAAGACGCTGGTGGCCTGTCTCATCGGCGGCTATCTGTTCTGGTTTATGGCCCGGGACTGGACCTTGGGCGTACTGCTGGCAGGCATCGGCTGCGAGCTGGGGCATATGTTCCCCGCCTTCTATGGCTTCAAGGGCGGCAAGGGCATCCTGTGCGGCGGTACGCTGGCCCTTCTGCTGGACTGGCGGGTGGCGCTGGTGGCATGGGGCCTGTTTGCGGCGCTGTGGCTGCTGAGCCGGTATGTTTCTCTCGGTTCTCTTGCCGCGGCGGCCAGCCTGCCCTTTTCCACTTTCTTTGTGTTTGACCACAACTGGCTGTACACCGCACTGGCGCTGGTGGTGTCGGTGCTGGTGATCTGGTGCCACCGGGAAAACATCGTCCGGCTGGTACAGGGCCGGGAGAACAAGTTCCGCTGGCATTCCGGCCCGCCGAAAGAGTAATTTCCCTATACCGCAGAGAGAAAGGACCAAATCACAATGAAACACAATCAAGTTCGCCAGGTGGTGTTTCCCATTCTGGCTGCCCTGATCTGGGGCACGGCTTTTGTGGCGCAGGATATGTGCGCCGACGTCATCGACACATTCAGCTTCAACGCTGTTCGTTCCTATATCGCCGTAGTAGTGCTGCTGGTCATCATTTTTATCTCCGGCAAGCTGAACAAGGATAAGCCCCAGCTTTCCGAAGCGGAAAAGAAACGGGGACGCAGAGACCTGATCGTGGGCGGTGTGTGCTGCGGCACGGCGCTGGCAGTGGCTTCCAACTTCCAGCAGGCGGGCATTACGGCCGGTACCGACGCCGGGAAGGCCGGATTCATCACGGCGCTGTATGTGGTGCTGGTGCCGGTGTTCGGACTGTTCTTCAAGCGGAAGGTGAATCTGCCCACCTGGATCGCTGTGGTGCTGTCGGTGATCGCACTGTATCTGCTGTGCATCAAGGGCGACTTTTCCCTGGCGCCCGGCGACCTGCTGATCCTGGTGTGCGCCGTGTGCTTCGCCATACATATTCTGGTCATCGACCACTTTACCGCCACGGTGGACGGCCTTAAGCTCTCCTGCGTTCAGTTTCTGGTGGCGGCCGTGTGGGCGACCCTTGCCAAGGTGGTCTGCGCCATTCTCGGCGTCAACGGCATCGGTGACGTTTCCGTCGCCACCTCCATTTTTGCCGTGCCGGACTGGCAGGGCATCCTGTCCTGTTTCCTGCCGATCCTGTATGTAGGTGTGTTCTCCTCCGGCGTGGCCTATACGCTGCAGATTTTGGCACAGAAGGATTCCAACCCCACGGTGGTCACCATCCTTCTCAGCCTCGAGAGCGTGTTTGCCGTTATCTCCGGCGCTATCATTCTGCACCAGCAGATGACGGCCCGGGAGTACATCGGCTGCGTCATCATGTTTGCCGCTGTGATTCTGGCGCAGATCCCGAATCCGTTTGAGAAGAAAGCGTAAAAGACTGACACCCCCTCCGTCTGAAAAGACAGAGGGGGTGTGTGTTATTTTTGCGTGTTTCAATCATGCTGTGAAGAAAAAAGGGATTTCATTTTTCTGTAGAGAGAAAAAGAAAAAATGACAAGCAGTACGGAAAAAGCCCCTATTAAAGGGCCAATCCTGTGTTCCAACATATAAAGGTCATACAAATAATTATCGCTATTTGCAGGAACAAGAAGGGGTAAAGAGATTTTGACAACAGCAAGAATGACAAGGATCACGGACAATGTCACATTACGCTTTGCCATATTTAAAAGCTTTAAGTTTTGTGATGTATCCATCGTTTACACTCCTAAAAGAAATAGTTGCGGTAATAGTAGGTACAAGGAATCCCTTCGGAATAATCGGGATCGCTCTTATCTGGACATTCCTCGCAAGAGAAGAACAAAGCTTCGCATCTATAAAGGCGGTCTAAAGAATACGAATCTTCATGTTCGTAGTATTCGACACAGTACGAGAGGTATGCACCGCTATATAGCGGATGCTCGACGGCGCTTTCAATCAAATCGCTGAGAGGATTGAGAAGGATGGCATTCCTTATTGCTATTGGGATCGTTGGGTTAGTCGCAAAAAGGACTGCACCAACAACGGCACAAAGCGCGGTGGCAGTATAAGACGCAAGGTTTCGAGGAAGAGTCATATTGTGAATTTCATAATCATCGGAAATCGAATAGATTTCGAATAGCTTAATATCCCATCCAACTTCGGCAAAAGCAATGGTATCTGCTTCGTATTGCTGTGCTTGTGCAGATGTCATAATGTGTTGAGGTGAGACTGTGGCAAACGCAGGGACATTAAGGGACAGGCACATCGCAAGTGCCAAGAGAAGGGAAAGCAATTTCTTTTTTCATAATTTTCCTCCTTTTGTCATTGTGTGGTGTGTCGTTCATCCTTTCATCTATGTAAAACCGCTAAAAGCGAGCGGCATATACTGCAATGCACTTGTTAGTAATAAGTATATAAAATCCTGGGGGTCATGTCAACCAACGCATTGACAGATATGCTCAGACAGCGTACAATTAAAGTGCAAATAAATTATGGGAGGGTTCCTGTCATGAAGGAAAAATTCTATATTTGCCGCCACTGCGGCAACCTGATCGGCATGATCAATGATTCCGGTGTTCCCGTCATCTGCTGTGGTCAGAAGATGGATGCCCTGGTCCCCAACACGGTGGAGGCCGGCGGCGAGAAGCATCTGCCTGTTGTCACTGTTGAAGACGGTGCCGTCCATGTCAACGTGGGCAGCGTGGATCATCCCATGATCCCCGAACACTACATCGAGTGGGTCTACGTTCAGACCGAAAATGGCGGTCAGCGCAAGGCCCTGAAGCCCGGCGATGCGCCCAACGTTTCCTTCTGTCTCGGTGATGATAAGGCTGTTGCTGTTTACGCCTACTGCAATCTCCACGGCCTGTGGATGACGGAAGTGTAAGTACACGATCACATCGCCTGCCGGTCAACACCGACAGGCGATGCTTTTTGAGGAGGGATATCATGAATATCACAACGCAGACCTATCAGGAGCTGATCAGCCAGTCGGAAAAGCCTGTGCTGGTGGAGTTCACTGCCCCCTGGTGCAGTTACTGCCGTCGGCTGGCCCCCGCCCTGGAGCAGGTGGCCCGGGAGCACCAGGAGGATCTTCTCGTCTGCCAGATTGACTATGACTCCCAGCCGGAGCTTGTTGAACGTGAGCAGATCGAACTGATCCCCACTCTGCTGCTCTACCAAGGCGGGCAACTGCTTGGTTCCATCGTTGCTCCGGAGTCCAAGGCCCAGCTGGAAGACTTCCTGGCTGAGAGCTTGAGCAAGCCGGAGGAAAAAACGGAGACAGCTCGACATGTCTACGACATGCTGGTCATCGGCGGCGGCCCCGGCGGATATGCCGCGGCTCTGTATGCCGCAAGAGCCGGACTGGACACCGTTGTTCTTGAGAAGCTGTCGGCTGGCGGGCAGATGGCCCTTACCGAGCAAATCGACAACTATCCCGGCTTTGAAAACGGCATCGACGGCTTCTCCTTGGGAGAAAAGATGCGAAAGGGCACGGAGCGCTTCGGCGTGGAGACCCGGCTGACAGAGGTGCTGTCTCTGGATCTCTCTGGTGAGATCAAGAAAGCGGAAACCAGTGAAGGCACCGTGTATGGCCGTACAGTCGTTCTGGCCACTGGTGCCAACCCCAGAAATCTGGGCGTGGAGGGGGAACAGGAGCTCATCGGTCGGGGCGTCAACTACTGCGCCGCCTGCGACGGGATGTTCTACAAGGGCAAGACCGTTGTGTTGGTGGGCGGTGGAAACAGTGCGGCAGCCGAGGCGCTGATCCTGGCCCGAGTATGCGAAAAGGTGATCTTGGTCCACCGCAGAGACACCCTACGAGCCACAAAAATCTACCATGAGCCGCTGATGAATACGGAGAATGTGGAGTTCCGGTGGAACAGCACGGTTGCGGAGTTGCTCCACGGCGATCGAATCACCGGCGTCCGCCTGCGGGACGTACAGACCGGCGAGGAGAGCGAGATTGCCTGCGACGGCGTATTTGTCAGCGTGGGCCGCATTCCCGCCACAGAACTGGTCAAGAACCAGGTGGAGCTGGACGACACCGGCTATGTGGTGGCCGATGAGTCCACCCGCACCAATATCCCCGGCGTGTTTGCTGTAGGAGATGTGCGGACCAAGGCGCTGCGGCAGGTGGTGACCGCCGTGGCCGACGGTGCCGTAGCCGTCCATTATGCGGAGGAATATCTGACAGGAAGCGTATGACATGAAAGAAAAAGCGAAAAAGTGGATGAGACCTGCACTGTTTACGATTGGCGGTGCAATGGCCGGGCTTGCGTATTATTACTTCATCGGCAAGCCCATCGTCTTGAACTTTTGGGCAAGCTGGTGCGGCCCCTGCCAGATGGAGATGCTGGATTTCCACGAGAAATATCTGCAGCTTGGCGAGAAGGTCAATTTCCTGATGATAAACATGACCACCGGACGGGAAACGCAGGAAAGCGCGATTGCTTTTATTGAGAAGAATGATTACTCCTTCCCGATTTTTTATGATACGCAGTCCGGTGCGGCAATAACCTACGGTGCATACTCACTGCCGACCACGTACTTCATCGATGCCGAAGGCTATGCTATCGCACAGGCAACCGGAGCTATTGATGCAGAAACACTGCAGCGCGGGATCGATATGATCTTGCCGCAGAAATGATTTGTCGTTGCGATGCCAATCAAAGATAAGGTCGAAAGGCACGTCATCATGATTTGATCTTCGGGCTTTACTGTACGCCACTGTGGAGTAAATATTTGGGTTGCTGAAATCAACAGAAATACTCGGGGTCTGTTCTCTCGAACCGACCCCGAGTACTTTTTCATTTCCCGTATTTCTCTTTCGGGCTTTTCAGATTTTGGGTGTTTCCCGACTGCACATTTCTTGACATTTCCACTAAGTTAAGTCCATTAGCCATTCCGTGATAAGGGAAATCAAAAATTTTACCGTTTTAGGGTGGATGTTCATGGCGTGAAATGATACAGTAAAGGTGGAAAAGCCTATAGAAGGAGGAAAGCATATGAACACATTTACTTCGATCGATTTTAACGAGAAAAAGGGCTTTATCTGTGATATGGACGGTGTCATCTACCATGGAAACCGTATCCTGCCCGGTGTGGCGGAGTTTATCCAGTGGCTCCATGATGAGGGAAAGGAATATCTGTTCCTGACCAATAACAGCGGTTACACGCCCCGGGAGCTGAATCAGAAATTGGCCCGTATGGGGCTGGATGTGCCGGAGGAGCATTTCTACACCAGTGCGCTGGCGACGGCGGCCTTCCTGCGGGAGCAGGCACCGGGATGCTCGGTGTTTGCCATCGGTGAGGCAGGGCTGCTCAACGCTCTTTACGATGCCGGGATCACCATGAATGATGTGAATCCTGATTATGTGGTAGTGGGGGAGGGGCGCTCCTATTCGCTGGACACGCTGACTAAGGCCACCAATCTGGTGATGGCAGGCGCAAAGCTCATCGGCGCCAACTCGGATGTTTCCGGTCCTATTGAAAACGGCATCGCACCGGCCTGCCGTGCGCTGATCGCACCTATAGAGATGGCGACCGGCAAGCAGGCTTACTTCTGCGGTAAACCCAACCCGCTGATGATGCGGACAGGCCTGCGGATGCTGCAATGCCATTCTGCTGAGGCAGTTATGGTGGGAGACCGCATGGATACCGATGTGATCTCCGGTATGGAGAGCGGCATGTCGACGGTACTGGTGCTTTCCGGTGTTTCCACCCGCGAGACGCTCAAGACCTATGCCTATCGGCCCAGCATAGTGCTGGATGGTGTGGGCGATATTGCGGCTATCGCGCGGGCACAAAAAACCTGAAATACAGGAAGCAATAGAAAAGGAACAGCACAAATGAATTGTACCCTTAAGGACAGTAACTTAATGGTGCGAGCATTGCGAAGGGCAAGAAAATTGAGAGAAGTTTTTTGAAGTGACGGCCGTGGATTGTCATAAAAGCAATATTTTACTCTAATTCAGCTTTACGCGCTATGTTATTTGAGCTATAATATAACCCTATCGTTATAGCCGGAGGCATTTTCTTATGGGAAGAAAGCTCAGAACATTTTTCCATCAGTTAAAGCATCTTAGTTTCATACGGATGAAGCTGCACATAAACGCCGTCCATGAAGAGACGGGAAAGAACCGCATCGCAATATTCCTGGACATGGTATGGTGTGAGGTGCGCTATGGCATTGGGTATCTGGACTATCATGTATTTGGATTTGCGGAACGTCACGGCGCGGTACGCAAGACTTACATGACTGCCGTTCATAATCAGGCGCTGACCCGGCAAATGAACGATCCCGCGTATTTCTATCAGTTGAATGACAAGATCGAATTTGACACCATTTTCGCTGATTTGCTGAAGCGGCGGTTTCTGGATTTACGAAAGACGGATGCCGCAGGTTTGCGGGACTTTTGTGCCGGGGCTGAGGCAATATTCTGCAAACCTGCTGGTCTGTGCGGCGGCGAAGGCATTCAGCGTGTTGTCACGGCGGATATCGGAGATTACGATGCCCTGTATGACAGCCTGGTCAAAAACGGTCAATTACTTATTGAAGATCCGATTCGCCAGCACCCTGATATGAATCAGCTGTGCCCTGACTCGGTAAACACTGTACGTATCGTTACTCTGGTGACGGATAACGGTGCGCAGATGGTCTATGCCTTGGTTCGTATGGGAATGGGGGGCGTGTGCGTGGACAACGTATCCTCCGGCGGTATGTATGCTCCGGTAAATGAGCATGGCCAACTGTATCGCCCTGCTTTCTGTGACAAAACCGGTAAGTATTATGAACGTCATCCCCTCACCGGAACAGACATTGTGGGATTTCAGATTCCCTTGTTCGACCAAGCGCTGGATCTGTGCCGTATGGCTTCCCAGCGAGTGGAAGAGCATTTGAAGTACATAGGTTGGGATGTGGCGATTACCCCGGATGGCCCTGTGTTGGTAGAAGGCAACAATCTGCCCGGCTATGATATGTGCCAGAATGCCGGTCATGTGGATGTGGGGCTGCTGCCCAGGTTTGAAAAGCTGTTGGGACGTCATATCATATAATTTCAGAATAACGAAAAGGAGCCCAGTTCAAAATTGAGCTGGGTTCCTTAAGGTAGTAGACGGATCGTTTCGTGCCAATCATCCTGTTTACTGAACGGAAAGATTCAGCTTTTTTACCAAGATACGGTCAGCTGATTTCACAGAAATGACCGGTATGTCTCATACTACTGCGCCAGCAGCGCAGTGACATCATCAAGCGACGGCATGGCGGGAATGGCCCCCCGTTTGGTAATGCACAGCGCCGCCGTGGCGCACCCCCACCGGGCACAGTCCGCCGCGTCCTCCGCCGTCAAAACGGCCTTGTCCAGCGCCAGCATCCGGTGCAGGAAGCCGCCCCAGAAAGCGTCGCCCGCACCGGTGGTGTCCACCGCTGCCACGGAAAAGCCGGGCACGGTACGGATGCCCTCCGCCGTGGCCACCAGCGCGCCCTTTGCCCCCAGTGTTACCGCCGCGCAGGACACCCCCTGTGCCAGCAGCCGGCGGGCGGCCTCCGCCGGGTCGGCTGTACCGGTCAGCAGCATCGTCTCCTCATCCGACAGCTTCATCACATCGGCAAAGGGCACCATGCTCTGCATTCGGGCCGCTGCCGCAGCGCTGTCCGGCCACAGGGCGGCACGGTAGTTGGGGTCGTAGGAGATCAGCGCGCCGGCGGCTTTCGCCTGCTCCACCGCCGCGAAGGTGGCACTTCTGGCCGGTTCGTCCGTGAGGGACAGCGAGCCCACATGCAGTATCCGGGTGTGGCGCAGCACCTCCCCGTCCAGTTCCTCCGTCCGCAGGCAGGTGTCCGCGCCGGGCTTGCGGGCAAAGGAAAAGTGCCGTTCGCCCCGGTCGTCCAGCGCCACGAAGGCCAGCGTGGTGAACACGTCCTGCGCCATCACCAGACCCTCCACGCCGATGCTGGCTGCAAGAAGCGTCTGGCGCAGGAAACGGCCGTGCATGTCGTCGCCCACCTTTCCCAGAAAGGCCGTTCTGCGGCCGAAACGGGCTGCAGCTGACAGCACATTGGCAGGCGCGCCACCGGGATTGCGCTCGAAAAGCCGCATCCCCGCTTCGGATGTGCCGCAGTCGGTGAAGTCGATCAGCAATTCTCCCAACGCCGTAATATCATACATATAGCTCACTCCTTTGCCTCCGGATACTCGTTGCACAGCAGACGGTAGGGCGGCTCATCTTCCTCAATCGCCGGAAAGCGGCCCACCGGCGGATTGAACCGGTTGTCGGTGTTGTCATCGTTGCACTGGCTGACCTCCCCGATGAGGACATTGCCGGTGCCCGGCTCCACCTCGAAGTCGTGATAGAGGTAGGGCTGGATGGAGATGCTCATGCCCGGCTCCAGCCGCAGCTGGGTCCCGGCGGGCACGGTGTAAGTGACGCCGTCCATGTGAACGGTCACATCGCTTTCCCGGTCGATCCCCTCGTCGGGCAGGGAGTTATACACCCGGATCAGCAGCGTGCCGCCGCCCCGGTTGATGATGTCCTCCATCTTGTGCCAGTGGAAGTGGTTGGGGGAGTACTGGCCCTCCTTGAGGAACAGCAGCTTCTCGGCGTAGGTCTTGGGATATTTGTCCGCCATAGTCAGGTTGCCGTTGCGCAGGGTGATGAGGGAAAAGCCCACCTTCTCAAAATCCCCCAGACCGTAGTCGGTGATATCCCAGCCCAGCATATTGTGGCGGATCTCGTCATACTCATGGCCTTTGGTGGCCCACGCCTCCGGCGTAAAGTGGCAGAAGGGCGGCAGGGAAAACCGGTATTCCTTCACCATGGCCTCCAGCTCCCGCAGGGCGCGGTTGATCTGTGAGCGTTTCATAGGCTGTACCCTCTCTCATTCAGAATTTTGGTATGAAAATGCGGTATCGCACCGAGAAAACGATGAGATACCATATTCTACCACGGCTGAATGAAATTGCAATATCCCAACCGGCATTTCTGGGTATTTCGCCATATACGGCGGAAGTTTTTGTGGGATGTGTAATATTCCCCGAATACGTCTTAAGTTTCCTCTTACGATGTTTCCGCTTTCCTCTTGCGAATTGTTGACAAGCCAGAAAAACATTGCTATAATGACCACGTCAAGGCTGACTTTCCTTTGGCCGGCATTGATAATTCTTACATGGAGGATTTTTGTATGAAGAAGTTTCTTGCACTTCTGCTGGCGCTGGTCCTGGCTCTGTCTCTTGCAGCCTGCGGCGGCAACAACAACGACACCCAGCAGGGTGGCGACGGCGATGCCGCGACGTATCCCGAATACTTCGCCGGTATGGATCAGTTGATCGCCGACGCTCAGGCCGAGGGCGAACTGGTGGTTTACGGCTCCTGCGAAGAGGAGTATCTGACCGCTGCCTGCCAGCACTTCGAGGAGCTGTTCGGCATCAAGGTCAACGCACAGCGTCTGTCCACCGGTGAGGTGCAGGCCAAGATCGAGGAGGAGAACGGCAATCCCTCCGCTGACGTCTGGTTCGGCGGCACCACCGATCCGTACAACGTCTGCGCTGCGGAAGGTCTGCTGGAGCCCTATGCGGCCACCAACGCCTCCCACCTGATCGACGACATGTACAAGGATGCTGACGGCAACTGGTACGGCATTTACAAGGGCATTCTGGGCTTCATGGTCAACACCGACGAGCTGACCCGTATGGGTCTGGAAGCTCCCGCTGACTGGACCGACCTGCTGAAGGACGAGTACAAGGGCCTGATCTGGCTGTCCAACTACAACACCGCCGGCACCGCTAAGCTGGTGGTCAACACCATGATCCAGAAGTACGGCCACGACGAGGGCATCAAGTATCTGGTCGACCTGGACAAGAACATCGAGGTCTACACCAAGTCCGGCTCCGGCCCCAGCAAGAATGTGGGCACCGGCGAGTGCGTGATCGGCATCGGCTTCCTGCATGATGGCATCACCCAGATCGTGGACAACGGCTACACCAACGTGAGCCTGATCATCCCCTCCAGCGGCACCTCCTTCGAGGTGGGCGCTACCGCTATCTTCAAGGGCGCTGCCCACTCCAACGCCGCCAAGCTGTGGATTGAGTACGCTCTGTCCCCCGAGTGCGTTGAGCTGGCTGCCCAGAACGGTTCCTATCAGTTCCTGGTCATCGACAATGCCACCCAACCCTCTCAGGCTTCTGAGTTCGGTCTGGATCCCAACAATGTCATGGAGTATGACTTTGAGGACGCCAAGAACAATACCAAGGCGTATGTGGAGGATATCATCAATGCTCTGGCTGCTGCCGGCGCCAACACCGAGGATACCAGCCGTTTCCAGACGGAGTGATCTGACGGACATATAACGTTATTTCCCCAGCAACCTTTACGGGGCGGCGGCTATAGCCGTCGCCCCGCTCGTTTTTCCGTTTCCCCGACTATCATCTTATCGACCATTCCTTTCCACGGCAGGGATGAGAAAGGAGTCCCCCTTATGGCAAGAACGCAAAGCGCGGCGCTGGATCGCAAAAAACTGATGGCCGACCCCATCATGGTGACCACCATCGTCGTGCTGATCACATTTCTGACTTTGTTTATCCTCTACCCGCTGGCCATTCTGCTGGTGGATAGTTTTGTGGGTGACGGCACCTTCGGCCTGTCTATCTTCCGGAGGATCTTCGCAATGCCCACCTTTACCAAGGCCATTACCAACACATTGAAGGTGGGCTTTCTGGTGGGTATCCTGTCATCGCTGATCGGCCTGCTGTTTGCCTATGTGGAGGTCTACGTCCGCATGGGAAAATTCGTGGGAGGCCTGTTTAAGGTCGTCTCTATGCTGCCCGTTGTTTCGCCGCCCTTTGTGCTGAGCCTTTCCATGATCATGCTCTTCGGCAAGGCCGGCATCATCACCCGGTTCCTGCTGGGTATCTATGACAACAGCGTGTACGGCTTCTGGGGCATTGTCATCGTGCAGACGCTGACCTTTTTTCCGGTGTGTTATATGATGCTCAAGGGCCTTTTGAAAAACATCGACCCCTCGCTGGAGGAGGCCGCCCGGGATATGGGCGCCAGTCGATGGAAAGTGTTCACCAGCGTGACCCTCCCCCTGATGCTGCCTGGCCTGGGAAACGCCTTCCTGGTGACCTTTATCGAGTCTATCGCTGACTTCGCCAACCCCATGATCATCGGCGGTTCCTACGACACGCTGGCCACCACCATCTACCTGCAGATCACCGGCGCCTATGACAAGGCCGGCGCCGCAGCCATGGCGGTGGTGCTGCTGTGCATCACGCTGCTGATGTTCGCGGTGCAGAAGTACTATCTGGAGGCCAAGACCGCCGCCACACTGACCGGCAAGGCGTCCCGGAGCCGGATACTTATCGAGGACAGAAGCGTGAAAACGCCGCTGACTATTCTATGTGCGCTGGCGGCCGGATTCGTCATCCTCATGTATATCTGCGTGCCCATCGGTGCGTGCTTCCCCACCTGGGGCTTTAAGTTTTTCCCGCTGACGGGAAAGTGGTTCTCGCTGGTGTTCACCCGCTACCACGGCTTCCAAGCCTTCCGGGATTCCTTTGTACTGAGCTTGATCGCCGCCCCCATTACGGCGCTTTTGAGCATGATCATCTCCTATCTGGTAGTAAAGCGGAACTTCCGGTCCAAGGGCTTTATCGAGGCGGTGTCCATGCTGGCAATGGCCGTGCCCGGCACGGTGTTGGGCGTGGGCTATATCCGGGGCTTCTCCGGCGGTATCTTCCACACCGGCTTCCTGCAGGGGCTGTACGGCACAGGGTTGATTCTCATTATCGTGTTCGTGGTGCGCTCGCTGCCCACCGGAACCCGTAGCGGCATCTCCGCCCTGCGACAGATCGACAAGTCCATCGAGGAATCTGCCTATGACATGGGTGCGGACAGCTTTAAGGTGTTTATGACTGTGACGCTGCCGCTGATCAAAGATTCTTTCCTCAGCGGCCTGGTGACGGCCTTTGTGCGCAGCATCACCGCCATCTCCGCCATCATCCTGCTGGTGACGCCGCAGTTCCTGCTGATCACCGTGCAGATCAACGAATTTGCCGAAAAGGGCTCCTACAGTCTGGCCTGCGCCTTCGCCACCATCCTGATCGTTATCACCTACGGCGCGGTGCTGCTAATGAATCTGTTCATGAAGTACTTCGGCACCAGCAGAAAGCTCAAGGAGGACAAGTAAACCATGGATAAAGTGAAAAAAGGCGTCCGTCTGGACCATATTTCCAAGATCTATCAGGACCCCAAGACCGGTAAGGATTTCTATGCGGTGAAGGATACCTCCCTGACCATTGCGCCAGGCAGCTTCGTGACACTGCTGGGGCCCTCCGGCTGCGGCAAGACCACTACGCTGCGGATGATCGCCGGCTTTGAAAGTCCCGACGAGGGCGAGATCTATCTGGGCGACGAGGCCATCAACGCCCTGACCCCTAACAAGCGGGACACTGCCATGGTGTTCCAGAGCTACGCATTGCTGCCCCACTACAACGTGTTCGACAACGTGGCCTACGGTCTGAAGCTGCGGAAGATTCCCAAGGACGAGATCCGGGAACGGGTCATGAAGATCCTGGATCTGGTGGAGCTGACCGGCATGGAGGGCCGCATGACCAATCAGCTCTCCGGCGGGCAGCAGCAGCGTGTGGCGCTGGCCCGGGCACTGGTCATCGAGCCGTCCGTGCTGCTGTTCGACGAGCCGCTGTCCAATCTGGACGCCAAGCTGCGGGTGTCCATGCGCACGGAGATCCGCCGTATCCAGCAGGAGGTCGGCATCACCGCTATCTATGTTACCCACGACCAGTCGGAGGCCATGGCCCTGTCCGACAACATCATTATCATGAGGGGCGGCGTGGTGGAACAGATGGGCACACCGCAGGAAATCTATTACCACCCCATCAACGAGTTTGTGGCGGACTTTATTGGCGAGGCCAATTTCCTCAGGGGTACCATGACCGGTCGGGACGGTGACCACGCCCTGTTGGAGATTGCCGGCCAACAGATGGCCGTGGCCGACCGGGACGGCCTAAGGGAAGGTGAAACCTACGCTGTGGTGCTGCGCCCTGAATCCGGCACCCTGGCCAACGAGGGAGGTCTGCCCTGTAAGGTGGTAGTGTCTTGCTTCATGGGCAGCTATCAGAACTATCATGTGATGGTGGGCGACACGCTGGTGAAGCTGGCGGAGCACAACCCCAAGAACAAACGCATCTATCGCGTAGGTGAAACGTGCCGTTTAATATTCAACCCCGACGAGGTACATGTGCTCTGAGAGGAAACCATGCTTTCTCACTGTTTGGAACTTTTCCGCGCCGGACAGCGGTATGGCTGCCGGACATGCGGGCACAATGTGAAACGCTGCCGGACGCGGTACCCGTCACCATGCAGCTAACGCTGTGTGACGGAAGGCGGCGGGATTCTAGTCTATTACAGCCAACACAAGGAAGGCCCACATCAAGTAATTTGGCATTACCGAAAGAAATCAAGCGAATTTGCCAATGTATGCCCAATATATTTGGCCACATAGAACAAACCGGCACAAAAAAGCAGCTTATCTCCTCTGAACAACATGATTAAGTCCGCCTAAAGACAATTTTACTTATCGGAAATTAACCAAATGACATTGTATGGTGTGTCGCTCCTCCTTCCATCTATGTAATACCGCCCAAACGGAACGATTTTTGCAAGAAGATATTTGCCTATATTCAGTTAAACATATTTTCGCGCTTTTTGAAACATATTTTTTCGAAAATTCATAAACCGTTAAAAAGCATGTGCGATTTTATCTATTTGCTAAGCTTATTGACACTATTTGTTTCAAAAAAACGCTGAACGAAAACTCCACCCGTAAGGGTGGAGTTTTTGTCGTTAGAACAAGCTTACCTGACTGGTCTCCGCCATGCCGGCAAAGGCCCCCAGCGCCTTGAGCTGCTCGATGTGGGTCTTGCTGAGCTTGTTGCAGGTGGCGGCAAATTCCTCAATGGAGATGAATTCCTTGCCCTTACGCTGCTCCACGGTGGCCAGTGCCGCCGCTTCACCCAGCCCGTGTACCGATACGAAAGGCGGCAGCAGGGCGTTATCACCTATGATGCGGAAATGGGTGGCGTCTGACTCGTAGATGTTGATGGGGTCGAATTGGAAGCCCCGCAGATAGAACTCGTAGCACACCTCCAGCGTTACCATCAGATTCTGCTCCACATCGGTGGCGTCCTTATTGTTCTCGATCTCCTTGATCTTTCGCTTTACTGCGTCGATACCGGCGCAGCAGTACTCCGCGTCAAAGGCTTTTGCCCGGATGGAGAAGAAGGTGGCATAGAAAGCCAGTGGCCGGTGGACCTTGAACCATGCGATACGGAAGGCCATCATCACATAGGCCACGGCGTGGGCCTTGGGGAACAGATAGCCGATCTTGGCCAGAGATTCGATGTACCAGTCGGGCACCTGATGCTCCCGCATGGCCTCCTCCCAGCCCTCCTCAAAGCCCTTTTTCTTCACCTTACCCTTACGGACGGCCTCCATGATCTTGAAGCTCATCTTGGGGTCAAGGCCCATGGAAATGAGATACAGCATGATATCGTCACGGCAGCCCACCGTCTCCAGAACCGAGGCGGTACCGCTGACGATCAGCTCCCGGGCGTTGCCCAGCCACACGTCGGTTCCGTGGGAGAAGCCGGACAGGCGTACCAGCGTGTTGAAGTTGGTGGGCTGGGTGTCCACCAGCATCTGGCGGGTGAACCGGGTGTTGAACTCCGGGATGGCCACGGCGCCGGTGGGACCGAGGATCTCGTCATTTTCATAGCCCAGCACCTTGGAGGAGGTGAATATGGACATGGTGTCCGGATCGTCCAGAGGGATCTCCCGGGCATTGACGCCGGTGAGATCCTCCATGTACTTGATCATGGTGGGGTCATCGTGTCCCAGCATGTCCAGCTTCAGCAGGTTATCCTCCATGCAGTGGTATTCAAAATGGGTGGTGATGGTATCGCTGCCGGCGTCGTCGGCGGGATGCTGCACGGCGGTGAAATCCTCCACGTCCATGTCGTCGGGTACCACCACCAGACCGCCGGGGTGCTGGCCTGTGGTGCGGCGGACACCGACACACCCCTGCGTCAGACGGTTCATCTCCGCGTTGGAGGCCGTTTCGCCCCGCTCTTCCAGATACTTCTTCACCATGCCGAAGGCAGTTTTTTCCGCCAGCGTACCGATGGTGCCGGCCCGAAATACCTGGGTGGCGCCGAACATCTCAATGGCATGGCGGTGGGCGCGGGACTGATATTCGCCGGAGAAGTTCAGGTCGATGTCCGGCACCTTGCCGCCGCCATAGCCCAAAAACGTCTCAAAGGGAATATCAAAGCCGTCCTTTTTCAGCCTTGTGCCGCACCGGGGACAGTCCCTGTCCGGCATATCCGCGCCGCAGCCATACTGCTTGTCCTGCTGGAACTCCACATACTGGCACTTTGGGCAGTAGTAGTGGGGCGGCAGGGAGTTGACCTCGGTAATGCCGGACATATAGGCCACCAGTGAGGAGCCCACAGAGCCTCGCGAGCCCACCAGATAGCCGTTTTCCAGACTCCGCTGCACCAGCTTCTGGGCGGACATATACACCACGTCATACTTACCCAGGATGCTGCCCAATTCCACATTCAGACGATCCACGATCAGCTGCGGCGGGTTTTCCCCGTACATGGCGTGGCACTTGGCCCACACACGGTCGTTCAGCTCCTGCTCGGAGTTTTCAAGACGGGGCGGGAACAGCTGCCCCGGCGGCAGCAGTTCGATCTCCTCTACCAGATCGGCGATCTTGCGGGGGTTGTCGATGACCACCTCGTGGGCCTTTTCCGGCCCCAGATAGGAGAATTCCTCCAGCATTTCATCGGTAGTCTTGAAGTAGATGGGCAGCGATGCGTCGGCATCGGAAAATTTCTTGCTGGCCAGCAGAATGTGACGGTATACCTCGTCCTCCGGCTCCTGAAAATGCACGTCGCCGGTGGCGCATACCGGCTTGCCCAGCTCCTCGCCCAGCCGGACGATGGTGCGGTTGAAGTCCCGCAGTTCCTCCTCCGACTGCACCTCGCCGCTGCGCAGCATGAACATGTTGTTGCAGATGGGCTGTATCTCCAGATAATCATAAAAGCTGGCGATGCGCTTCAGCTCGCCCCATTCCCGGTGATCCGCCACCGCCCGGAACAGCTCGCCCGCCTCGCAGGCGGAGCCGATGATCAGACCCTCCCGGTAGGCGGCCAGCTCCGTCTTGGGGATGGTGGGCACCCGGTGGAAGTACTTCAGGTTGGAGGCGCTGATCAGCTGATACAGATGCTTTAAGCCCAGCTTGTTCTTGGCCAGAATGATGATGTGCTTGGGGAAGCGGTTGGACTTGCTGCCCTGAGGCCGCAGCTTCAGCATTTCGTTGTTGATCTGCTGAATGCGGTCGATGTGCATGTCCCGCTGCATTTTTTCAAAGAAGGGGATCAGCATATAGGCTACCATTCCGGCATCATCGGAAGCCCGGTGGTGGTTGAAAGCGGGCAGATCCAGATATTCCGCCACCACATCCAGCTTATATTTATGCAGCTCCGGCAGCAGATTCTGCGCCAGGATCAGCGAGTCGATATACGTCGGCTCAAAGTCAAGCCCCACCTTTTCGCACCCGGCGCGGATGAAACCAATATCGAAGGGGGCGTTGTGGGCTGCCAGCGGACGGCCGTCCACAAATTTCAAAAACGCCGTCAAGGCTTCCTTCAATGAGGGCGCATTGGCCAGCATGGCGTCGGTGATACCGGTCAGGCCGATAATCTCCGGCGTCAGACGGCGGTGGGGGTTGACAAAGGTCTGGAACGTGTCCGTGATCTGACCGTTTTTCAGCACCACCGCGCCGATCTCCGTTATGGCCTCGGTAGTGACCTTCAAGCCGGTGGTTTCAATGTCGAAACAGACGATCTCACCGTTAAACGGCTGATCCTGATCACCGTGTACGGCGATACGGTCGTCCAGATTATTGACGAAATACCCCTCTACACCATAGAGGATCTTGATCTTACCTGCGTTGTGCCAGGCGTCAGGGAAGGACTGCACCACGCCGTGGTCGGTGATGGCGATGGCGGGGTGTCCCCATGCGATGGCCTGCTTGATGACGCTGGCAGTGTCGGTCAGGGCGTCCATATTGGACATACGGGTGTGGAGATGCAGCTCCACCCGCTTTTCCGGGCTGGTGTCCCTGCGGCCCTCATGGACGGTCTTGCAAATGTTCTGCGGCCGCAGCTGGACATCCTTGCCGTCCCGGGTCAGCTCCACTATTCCCTGTACCCGCAGCCACATACCGGGATTGATGAGACCGGTCAAAGGCTTGGCCTCATTTTCGTCCATGTATTTGCGCACGGTGACGCTGCCGGCGTAGTCGGTCATGTCGAAGGTCAGGCACCACTGTCCCGGCCGCCGTGTTTCGCGCAATTCGGCGGAAAAGACCTTACCCTCCACCACGATGGCGCCCATCTTGGGATTCAGATCCACCATGGGAATGGCTTTGCCCTTGATGGGCTTGCCCATCAGCACCTCGCCGCCGGATTTTTTTCCGGAGGACTGGGGCGTGTGCACCATGAGCCGCAGCTGGCGCAGGTCGTATTCCTGCATCAGCAGCTGTCGCACCGCTTCTTGGGCGGCGCCGGGCAGCATTTCACCGCACTGGATCTCCAGTTCCATGGTGCGGCTGTCCCGGTCCAGCACACCGCCTGTTACCGCCGCGTCATGCAGCAGCAGCCGAAGCTCCCGGGGCGGCAGAAAGCGGTCAAAAAAATCAAAAAACGGTATTTTATCCGTCATAGTTACCACCTTACAGTTTCTCGATCTCCGCCATCAAGGCATCCACCAGATGTTCCTGCGGCACCTTGTACAGGATCTCGCCTTTGCGGAACAGCAGACCCTCCCCGTCTCCGCCGGCAATGCCCACGTCGGCATTCCGGGCCTCGCCGGGACCGTTGACGGCGCATCCCATGACCGCCACGGTGATGGGCTTGGTGCAGCCCCGCAGCCGCTGCTCCACCTCACGGGCGATGGGGATCATGTCATATTTCGTCCGGCCGCAGGTAGGGCAGGAGATCAGATTC
This sequence comes from uncultured Clostridia bacterium, assembly GCA_945915065.1. Lineage (GTDB taxonomy): Bacteria > Bacillota > Clostridia > Oscillospirales > Oscillospiraceae > Vescimonas. The sequence continues at coordinate 47,206 of CAMEER010000004.1, forward strand.
GGCCCGTTGCGGCGCATGTCGATGGCCTGCAGGATGCGTTTGGCGGCCACGACCTCCTCCACCGGATCGGCGGTCAGGCTGACCCGGATCGTATCGCCGATGCCCTGACATAGCAGTCCGCCGATGCCGATGGCGGATTTCAGCACGCCCATTTCCGGCGTCCCCGCCTCGGTGACGCCCAGATGCAGGGGATAGTCCGTCAGCCGGGACAGCAGGGTATAGGCCTGCATATTGGTGGGCACATGGGAGCATTTCACCGACAGGCAGATGTCGTCGAAGCCACAGTCATTCAACAGGCGTACATGACCCATGGCGCTGTCCACCAGCGCCTGCGCCGTTACGCCGCCGTATTGCTCCAGCAGCGGCTTTTCCAGCGAGCCGCCGTTGACGCCGATACGGATGGGGATATGGTGTAAGCGGCAGGCCTCCGCCACCGCCTGCACCCGCTCCTGAGAGCCGATATTGCCGGGGTTGATGCGGATCTTGTCCACACCTTCGGCGGCGCATTGCAGCGCCAGCCGGTAGTCAAAGTGGATATCCGCCACCAGCGGAATATGGATGGCCTTTTTGATCTGCCCGATGGCCCGCGCCGCCTCCGGGGTGGGCACCGCCACCCGGACGATCTCGCAGCCGGCCTGCTCCAGGCGCAGTATCTGGCTCACGGTGGCGGTCACATCCTCGGTGCGGGTGCTGCACATGGACTGGATGGCCACCGCCGCGCCGCCGCCGATGGTCACGCCACCGATGTTCATTTGTCTGCTCATGGGTCATCCGTCCTCTCAGGTAAAGAGCTTCCACACATCGCTGAAGGTCACCAGCGCCATCAGCGCCAGCAGCAGCACCAATCCGGCGAAGTGAATATAGTTTTCGTATTTCAAGGGGATCTGCTTCTTAAAGATCGCCATGGAGATGGCGTTGACCACCAGAAACAGGATCTTGCCGCCGTCCAGTGCGGGAAGCGGCAGCAGGTTCATCACCGCCAGATTCACGGCGATCAGCGCCGCCAGATAGGCGATGTCGCCGATAGCGGCCCCCACCGTCTCCGCCGATTCGCCCACCTCTGTCATGGTGGACACGATGCCTACCGGGCCGCTGAGATCCCGCAGACCGGCCTCACCGGTCAGCAGCATTTTCAGGCTCAGCCGCACCAGCCGCACGAAATCCATGGCGTTATTCCAGCTGTTGGCAATCCGGTCGCGCCATGTGGCCTCCTTCACACCGAAGAACAGGCCATAGCCGGTATAGCTGCTGCCGCTCTGATCGGTGTACTCCCGCTTTTCCATAGGGAAGTCTGTCAGCGTGACCTTTTCCCCGTCCCGGCGTACCACCAGATCAAAAGTGCCGCCATGGTTCATGCTCAGCAGCAGTCCCACGTCACTGTACATATATACCCGCTCACCGTCAATGGACAGCAGGGTATCGCCCACCTGCAAGCCGTCCTCCGCCTGCAGCGGACAGCCATCGGCAAAGGCGGTGATGGTAGGGTCGTAGAATGCCTTTGCGCCGCTGTACAGCAGCAGCAAGATCAAAAGGCCCGCCAGGAAATTCATGATGGCGCCGGCGGCGAAGATCAGCAGCTTGGCCCAGAACCCCTGCCGGTACAGAGCGTGAGGATCGTCGGAGTCCTCCTCCTCGCCCTCCATGGCGCAGAAGCCGCCGCAGGGGATGGCCCGCAGGGCGTACAGCGTTTCGCCCTTCTGCTTTTTCCACAGGGCAGGCCCCATGCCGATGGAAAATTCGTTGACGGTCACGCCGCAGGCCTTGGCCGCCAGAAAGTGGCCCAGCTCATGGACGGCGATCAGTACGCCGAAGATGAAAATGGCCACAAGAATATATACGATGGTCGTCATAGATCACAATTCCTTTATCGTCTCAGTACCGTCCTTGCGGCCTCCCGGGCCAGACGGTCTGCTTCCAGTATATCCGCAAGGCTTGGCTGATATTTCACCGCCACCTTGTCCAACACCGATTCCACCGTGCGGTGAATGCCGTTGAAGCCGGTCTCGCCCCGCAGAAAAGCCCATACGGCCTCCTCGTTGGCGGCATTCATGATGGCACAGGCGGTACCGCCCGCAGCGGCGCACTCCTTGGCAATGGCAAGGCACCGGAAGGCTTCCGTGTCCGGTGCGTGGAAGGTCAGCGCCCCGCAGGACAGCAGATCCAGCGGCGCTTCCGGAGACGCGGCGCGCTGCGGCCATGTCATGGCGTAGCGGATGGGCAGCTTCATGTCCGGCGTACCCAACTGGGCCAGCATGGCGCCGTCCCGGAACTCCACCAGCGAGTGGATCACACTCTGCCGGTGGATCACTGTGTCCACACGGTCAAGAGGGAGATCATACAGGCGCATGGCCTCGATGATCTCCAGTCCTTTGTTCATCAGGGTAGCGGAGTCAACGGTGATCTTACTTCCCATGGTCCAGTTAGGGTGCTTCAGCGCGTCGCCGGGGGTCATGCGCTCCAGCTGCTCATAGGGCATGCCGAAGAACGGACCGCCGGAGCAGGTCAGAATCAGCCGCTTGACCTCCCTTTGGTCATGGCAGCCCTGCAAACACTGAAAGATGGCGGAGTGTTCGCTGTCTACCGGAATGATCTGCGCGCCGTACTGTTTGGCGGCGTCCATCACCAGCTCACCGGCACACACCAGGGTTTCCTTGTTGGCAAGGGCGATGCGCCGTCCAAGGCGGATGGCGGCCAGCGTGGGTTCCAGTCCCACGCTGCCCACCACGGCGGTCACCACCGTGTCGGCTTCTTCCACCTGTGCCGCCGCCAGCAGACCTTCCGCTCCGGAGCGTACCTCGATATCCGTATCACACAGACGGCGGCGCAGCGCACATGCCGCATCGTCATCGTAAAGCACCGCAAGGCGCGGGTGGAATTCCCGCGCCTGCGCTTCCAATAGGTCCACGCTGCTGTGGGCCGCCAACGCAGCCACACGCAGCTTCAATTCCCGGGCAACTTCAAGCGTCTGCCGGCCGATGGAACCGGTGCATCCCAACAGGGAAATGGTTTTCGTCATCATGCGCCTCTCAATACAGCGTGACGCTGCGGATGATAAGCCATACCACCGGGGCGGCAAAGATCACACTGTCGAACCGGTCCAGTACACCGCCGTGTCCGGGCAGCAGACGGCCGTAATCCTTGATGCCGCACTCCCGCTTGACGGCGGAAAAGCTCAGGTCACCCAACTGGCCCATGGCCGCGCCCGCCAGCCCCAGCACCACGCACCACGCGATGTTCAGCTGCACCTCCGTCACCAGGAAGAACACGATGCGAAAGAGGATCATGCCCAGCATACCGCCGGCAAGGCCGCCGATGGCGCCCTCTATCGTTTTCTTGGGACTGACCCTTGGAGCCAGCTTGTGTTTGCCGAAGGCCATCCCGGCGAACAGCGCCGCCGAGTCGGAGCAAAACGCCGCCACCAGTACGATCAGCACGATACCGCCGCCATACGCCATCAGCCGCAGCCGCATCAGGCAGCTGAAGGCCAGGGGAATGGCGACGCCTGCCGCCAAAATGGCGCACACATCCCGGAATGCCAGCGCCTGGGTCGTCCCGTATTCCACCACCACGCTGGCAAACAGCAGGACCAGCCATGCCGCCAGCAGCCACGCCATCAGCGCCGCTGCACCGGCTTCGCCGATACCGCCCAGATATGTATGCAGGATCACCGTTACGCCCATGATACCGCTCAGGCCCCACCAGCGGCGGGCGATCTCCCTGCTGGAGACCGCCGACAGCAGCTCATGGGCGCCCACGGCGCACAGGGCGCACATCAGCGCCGCCGTGGCCCAGTCCGGCGCGATGATCAGCACAAACAACAGCAGAGGGATTCCCACCACCGCCACTAAAATTCTTTGTAACATAGATGCTCCTTGTTATGATTTTACGCCGCCAAACCGGCGGTCACGTCCCTGATAGTCGATGATAGCCCTGTCCAGCGCGGCGCGGTCAAAGTCCGGCCACAGGGTATCGCAGAAGCAGAACTCACTGTAGGCGCACTGCCACAGCAGGAAATTGCTCAAGCGCAGCTCGCCGCTGGGGCGGATGATCAGTTCGGGGTCAGGGATACCGGCGGACCAGAGATACTTGCCGAAGTTCTCCTCTGTCCATTCCTCGCCTGCCTCGGCGCACAGCCGTGCCGCCCGCAGGATCTCGCTGCGTCCGCCGTAATTCAGGCAGATATTGGCCTGAAAGCCTTCGTAATGAGTGGAGATGGTGTTTGTCTGCGCCACCATCTGCTGCAGCTTGGGAGACAGCGCCGCGGTATCGCCCCAAATTTTCAGGCGAATGTGGTCCCGCTCCATGGTGTCGATGGCCTCCTGCAGGTACTGCTCCAAAAGGCCCATGATGGTGTCCACCTCATCCTTGGGACGCTTCCAGTTCTCGGTGGAGAAGGCATATACCGTCAGGTACTCCACCCCCAGCTCCCTGCAGTAGGTGGCAATGTCACGGAAGGTCTCCGCGCCTTCTTTATGGCCGGCAGCGCGCGGAAGCCCACGCTTCTTTGCCCAACGACCGTTGCCGTCCATAATAATAGCGATGTGGCGGGGAAGGCGGCTCATGTCCACCTGCCCCGCCGTATTTCCGCGTTTCCGGAACAGGCCCATCAGACGGACATCAGTTCCTTTTCTTTGTTTTCCAGCAGCTTATCCAGTTCCTTGCAGCTGTCGTCGGTCATCTTCTGCAAGTCCTTCTCTGCGATCTTCAGCTCGTCCTCAGTGATCTCGGAGGCCTTCTGCTGCTTCTTGAAGTTATCCATGGCGTCGCGGCGGATGTTGCGGATGGCCACCTTGCCGCCCTCGGTGTATTTGCGGATCTGCTTGACCAGCTCCTTACGGCGCTCCTCAGTCAGCTGGGGGAAAGCCAGACGGATGCTCTTGCCGTCGTTCTGGGGATTGATGCCCAGATCGGACTCCTGAATGGCTTTTTCAATGCCCTTCAAAGCGTTGGCGTCCCAGGGGGTGATCAGCAGCGTGCGGGGATCGGGGGAACCGATGGACGCGATCTGCTGGATCGGGGTGGGAGTGCCATAGTAATCCACGTTGATGCGGTTGAGCACAGAGGCGTTGGCCCGGCCGGCACGGACGGCGGCAAAGTCGTTCTCCACGGACTCGATGCTCTTCTTCATCTTTTCCTCGTAGATCTTGTATTCATCCTTCAACATGTTCTTCAGTCCTCCTTGACAATTGTTCCGATTTTTTCACCGCGAATGGCGCGGACGATGTTATAGGGGTCTTTCAGGGCGAACACCAGCACGGGAATGTGGTTGTCCATGGACATACTGGTGGCGGTGGAATCCATGACGGCCAGATGCCGGTTGAGCACCTCGTCATAGGTGATGGCGTCGAACTTTACGGCATTGGCATTGGTGGCGGGATCGCTGTCGTACACGCCGTCAATATTTTTGGCCAGCAGTATCACGTCGGCGCCAATCTCCGCCGCCCGCAGCACCGCGGCGGTATCGGTGGAGAAATAAGGGTTGCCGGTGCCGCAGCCGAAGATGACCACGCGGCCCTTTTCCAGATGACGGATGGCCCGGGCACGGATGTAAGGCTCTGCCACGGCACGGATCTCCAGCGCTGTCTGCACCCGCACGTCCACGCCCTTTTGCTCCAGCACGTCGGCCATGGCCATGCAGTTCATGGTGGTGGCCAGCATGCCCATGTGGTCGGCCCGGGAACGCTCGATATATCCCTCGCCGTTCTTCACGCCGCGCCAGAAGTTGCCGCCGCCGATGACCACGCCCATCTGCACACCCATGGAGGCACATTCCTTGATCACGTCGGCCACCTGGCCCATAACTTTGAAATCCAGACCGAAGTGCTTGTCGCCGGCCAGCGCCTCGCCGCTGATCTTCAGCAGCACCCGTTTATATTTCGGTTCGTCCATGTGTTACGCTCCTATGCAAGTATTCCTTTGTATATTCCCTACTATTTTACCTTATTTCTTCCCGTTTGCATAGAGGGAAAATCAAAATTTTGCAGATTCTTTTATTGTCCTGCGATAAAAAAACTGATATACTGTCGAGGAGAGGAGCGATGATCCCATGGAATTACGTCATGTTCTGGGACGCACCTGGGTGGCGGAGGCGTCCACGGCGCTGCTGCCCATCTATCGCGTCACGGATGCGGATATGATATTGATCGACACCGGCTATGCCAAGCTGGACCGGGCTGGGCTGACAGCGCTGATCGAGGACAGCGGCTTTCATCTGCGGGGCATTATTTGCAGCCACGCGCATTTTGACCACAGCGGAAACGTCCGCTATTTACAGCAGCGCTGCGGTGCAAAGGCCGCCGCCCATATCATCGAAGCGGGTATCTCCGTCAACCCGGACGCCTACCGGGCCAATTATGTGGCGCTGACCTACGGCAAGAGCCGGGAGATCTTTCTGGAGGAGTGTTTCGTTGCCGATACCATCATCGGCCCGGAGGACGACTTTCTCGACTTCTGCGGCGTGCGCTTCGGTATTTTGCAGCTGCCGGGCCACAGCGCCGGCCATATCGGCGTGGTGACGCCGGACAATGTGGCCTATGTGGGAGACTGCCTCATCGATCAGCAGCAGATCGACAGCGCCAAGCTGCCCACCTCCATGTTCATTGCCCGGGATCTTCAAAGCAAGGAATTTCTGCGGCGGACAAAGTATGACGCCTATATTCTGGCCCATAAGTCAGTGGTGACCGACATTGCCCCGCTGGTGGACAGCAACACCGCTTTTATCCACCGCAAGGCCGAGGAGCTGCTGAACGATCTGACGGACGGCATGACCTTTGCCCAATGGATCAGCACCTTCTGCCAGAGGGAGAACATCCGCACCAAAAATGAATTGAAATTTTCCATCATTGAGCGGAATTTTTCCAACTTTGTGGACTGGCTCACCGATGAAGGCCGAATCCTCGTTCGGCGGGAATACTGTGCCAAAACGTATTATCATGGATAAAAAGAACCGCCGTCGGGCGGTTCTTTTGTCGTTATTTTCGTTTTCCCAGCGCCTTCTGTCCCGCCTGATAGAGGTTTTCGGCGGTTTCCTTCAGTGTCTCTGCGGTTTCTTTCAGCCCTTCCTCCGCCGTGTGCAGCATCTCTTCTTTCACGTCGGCGATCAGCCGGCGCAGCACTTCGGAGACGATGCCCTTCTGCTTTCCGTCGGCGGCCAGACGGCGCAGCAGATCCTTTTGCTGTACCTCCTCCAATGACCGCAGCTTGCCGCCCTGGGTGAACATGTCGAACAGTGCGGAGGAGAACTCTTCCCGTTCCTGCAGCGACAGGGAGGCGGTCCATTCCCGCAATACGTCATCGGACATCTTGGCCATTTCCGAGCGGCTTTCCAAACGAATGAACCGGCTGCCCAGCACGCCCCAGGTCAGCGGCTCGTGCTGCATGACGGCGCGGCTGTTGCTGGCCACCACGGCGTAATCCTCCGTGTGCTCCAGCAGCATCCCCACAATGGAGGCGGCGGGGATATAGGTGTGCAGCTTTTTTGCGATGCGACGGTATTCCGCCGTATCGGTGACGCTTTTGCGGAAGCCGGGGCCGTCATTGTTGTAGGCGTCCAGCAGCTTTGCCTGCAGCTCCTCCGGAATGTGCATGGCGGCATAGGCCGCCAGATTGCCGCCCTTGGAATGGCCGCCGATCCGCAGAAGACGGTCAGGGCAATGGGCGGCCATGTCTGTCACATACTCCGTTGCGCCTACCTGCGCCGGGACAGCGTCCATAAAGCTGAGATTCAAATTTTCCTTCCAGCCGACCAATGACCGGTCAGTGCCCATAAAGGCGCAAAAGAGGGTGCCGTCCGGCACAAGGAAGGACAGCGCATCCAGCTGCATCTCCCGCTCCTCGTCCCGCACCGTTTCGTAGCCAAACATCCGCACCGATCCGAACCGGGCAGAATCGGCCGCCGCCTGCATCAGGGGAATGTAGTCGTTAGGAGACAGACCCTGCTGCTCATCCTCCGGCGTCATCCGGGACACGATCTCGCCCAGCGTCACTGCATCGTTGGGGTCACGGCTGCGCAGAGCGTCAAACCGGCGGAAGTTCAGATAGGTGATGATGCACAGAATAAGGTTATCGACCTCATTGAACGCATCCTGCGCAAAGGTCAGGTCGCCCCGCCAGCGCAGATAGTCAAATACCGTTTCCACAGTCTTTTCATTCTTGTCCATGGCGCTTCCTTTCGCAAGTGGTATGATAGACAGTATACCATGTTTTTCTGCCCTGTGCAACGGCTGACCGGACAGTGAAGAAGCGTAAAAAAGACCGGTACGGGAAAGGTGCTGCGTCTGCCGGGAAACCCTGTGGAAAAACCACGGATCTTTTACAATTTTTGTTGACATTTTACCCCTTTTTTTATATAGTAATCTTGCCATTTACGGCATGCCAAATTTCAACGAAAAATACAGGCCCGCTCCGGGTCGTCCGGTGAGTACAGAGAGAAGAGGCGAAAAATCTTTTTTACGAACGGGGGAGGATAAATGTCCAAAGAGTTGATTCGCCTGCGGAACCTCTGCATGGCGTTTGACGACGAGCTGGTTCTCGACAACATCAATCTTTACATCAACGATTCCGAATTCCTCACACTGCTTGGGCCCAGCGGCTGCGGCAAGACCACAACGCTGCGGATCATCGGCGGGTTTACTACGCCCACTTCCGGTGATGTGACCTTTGACGGTGTGAGGATCAATGACGTTCCGCCGCATAAGCGGCAGATCAACACGGTGTTCCAGAAATACGCCCTGTTTCCCCATTTGGACGTGTTTGAGAACGTGGCCTTCGGCCTGCGCATCGCCAAGGTGCCGCAGGACGAGGTGGAGCAGCGTGTGACGGAAATGCTGGAAGTGGTGTCCCTGAAGGGCTTTGAACAGCGCCGCATCGACCAGCTTTCCGGCGGACAGCAGCAGCGTGTGGCCATCGCCAGGGCGCTGGTAAACCGGCCCAAGGTACTGCTGCTGGACGAGCCGCTGGGCGCACTGGATCTTCGGCTGCGCAAGGATATGCAGAACGAGCTGAAGCGTATCCAGCAGCAGATGGGGATCACCTTTATTTATGTGACCCACGATCAGGAAGAGGCCCTGACCATGTCCGACACCGTGGTGGTGATGGACAAGGGCCGCATCCAGCAGATCGGAACGCCGGAAGATATATATAATGAGCCGAAAAACGCCTTCGTGGCGGACTTTATCGGCGAGAGCAACATCCTCAACGGGACAATGGTCCGTGACAATGTGGTGAAGATGTACGGCAAGGAGTTTCCCTGCGTGGACGGGGGCTTTGCCGAAAACGAGCCGGTGGACGTGGTCATCCGGCCGGAGGACATTGACATTGTCCCCATGGAGCAGGGCCAGCTGGTGGGTACCGTCACCAACGTGACCTTCAAGGGGATGCAGTACGACATCATTGTGGACTTCCGGGGCTTCAAATGGCTGATCCAGACCACCGACCATTCGCCGGTGGGCGCCCGTATCGGCGTGAAGATCGACCCGGACGGCTTCCACATTATGAAAAAGAGTGAATACTCCGGTATGTTCGGCGACTACTCCTCCTATTCTGAGGAGTATGAGGAATTGGCGGACGCCAGCGCAGAGCTGGAAGAGGAGGAGAGCGAGGATGAAGAATAAGCTCTCCCGTTTCGCCGTGCCCTATGTGGTATGGATGGCCATCTTTGTGGTGGCGCCTATCCTCATTATGGTGCTGTACGCCTTCTCCAACGGAGAGGGCGGGGCAACGCTGTCCAACTTTGTCCAGATGGGCGATTACGCGGCAGTGTTCGGCCGCTCCTTCAAGCTGGCACTGATCGCCACCGCGATCTGCCTGTTGATCGGGTATCCCGTGTCCTATTACCTCAGCCGGGAGGGCGCCTCCTTCCAGCGGACGGCCATGGTGCTGATCATGCTGCCCATGTGGATGAACTTCCTGCTGCGCACCTATTCGTGGATGACCATTCTGGAGAACAACGGCCTTCTCAACCAGCTGTTCCAGAAGATCGGCCTGATCGCACTGTATAATCAGCTGACCGGCAGCAATCTGGAGTACTTCTCCATGATAAACACCCAGGGCGCGGTCGTGCTGGGCATGGTGTATAACTACCTGCCCTTTATGATCCTGCCTATCTATTCTGTCATTGTGAAGCTGGATTATTCACTGCTGGAGGCAGCCCGGGATCTGGGCGCCAACAATGTGACCGTGTTCCGCAAGGTGATACTGCCCCTGTCGCTTCCCGGCGTGCTGTCGGGGATCACCATGGTATTCGTGCCGTCGGTATCCACGTTTGCCATCAGCCGTATGCTGGGCGGCGGAACGGAGCTGCTGCTGGGCGATCTCATCGAACGGCAGTTCCTGGGCGGTGCGTACAACCCCCAGCTGGGTGCGGCCATCTCACTGGTCATGATGATCATTGTGGTCATCTGTATGCTGGTGATGAACCGCTTTGGCGAGGGTGAAGAACAGGCGGTGATGCTATGAGACAGCGAAGCGCCAATTCCGCAGGCAACCGCCTGCTGATGATCCTGACGGGCCTGTTTTTGTACGCCCCCATCATCATCCTGATCGTGTTTTCTTTCAACGCCGGTACCAGCTCCAGTGTGTGGAAGGGTTTTTCCCTTCACTGGTACGCACAGCTGTTCCAGAATCGTCTCATCATGCACAGCGTGTACATCACGCTGTTGGTGTCCCTGCTGGCCACAGTCATCGCCACCATCGCCGGCACCTTTGCCGCCATCGGCTTTTACGGTATGCGCCGTAAGGCCCGCAACGGCCTGTTGGCCGTCAACAATATCCCCATGATGAACGCCGATATCGTCACGGGTGTCAGCCTGTGCCTGCTGTTTGTGGTGTTCTTCAATGGCTGGGGCGCTTTTGCCGGATGGGTCAACAGCTGGCAGTCGGTCATCGTGCTGCCGGAGCGGCTGACCCTGGGCTTCGGTACGCTGCTGATCGCCCACATCTGCTTCAACATCCCCTATGTGATCCTGTCCGTGGGCCCCAAGCTGCGGCAGATGGACCGCAATCTGGTGGACGCGGCCCAGGATTTGGGCTGCACCTGGATGCAGGCCTTCTGGAAGGTCATCATCCCGGAGATCAAACCCGGTATCATCTCCGGCGCGCTGACGGCGTTCACCATGTCCATTGATGATTTTATCATCAGCTATTTCACCGCGGGCACCAGCGCCAGCACGCTGGCCATGACCATCTACGGTATGACCAAAAAGCGTGTCAGCCCGGAGATCAACGCCATCTCCACGCTGCTGTTCGTCACGGTGATCCTGCTGCTGGCCCTGATCAACATTCGTGAAAACCACATCCAGAGCCATAGCCATCACCATCACCGTGAGGCTGCTGTCCACACTCCTGCGCCCCGAAAAAAGGGCGGCGGTATGTGGAAAAAGGTGGCGGCAGGCGGTCTTGCCTGTGTGCTGCTGGCGGTGCTGATTTTTACCGGCAGCGCTGCCCGTTCTGACCGGGTGGTGAATGTGTGCTCCTGGGGCGAATACATCGACGAGGACCTCATCACCCAGTTCGAGGAGGAGACCGGCATCCGCGTCAACTATCAGACGGCGGAGAGCAACGAGGCGCTGTATTCCCTGATTAAGATGGGCGGCGCGGACTTCGATGTGATCGTGCCCTCCGACTATATGATCGGACGGCTGATCGAGGAGGGTATGCTGGCGGAGCTGGATTACAGCGCCATCCCCAACTATGACCTGATCGACGACCAGTACAAGGGCCTCAGCTATGATCCGGAAAATAAGTACACCGTTCCTTACACATGGGGCACCGTGGGCATCATCTACAACACGACGATGGTATCGGAGCCGATCACCAGCTGGAGCGCCATGTTTGACGAGCAGTACGCCGGACAGGTGCTGATGATCAACAACTCCCGCGACGCGCTGATGGCGGCCCTGTGCTGCCTGGGCTATGATATCAACACCACTGACGAGGGACAGCTGGAGGAGGCTTTCCAGCTGATCTGTGACGCCAAGGAGAAGGGCGTGTATCAGGCCTTCGTCATGGATGAGATCTTCGGCAAGATGGAGGGCGGCAACGCTGCCATCGCCATGTACTACGCCGGCGACTACCTGACCATGCTGGACAATAACGAGGATCTGGCCTATGTGGTCCCGGAGGAAGGCTCCAACTGGTTCGTGGACGCCATGTGTGTGCTGAAGTCCAGCCAGCATCAGGATGAGGCGGCGGAGTGGATCAACTTCATTGCCGGGACCGATGCCAATCTGGCCAATATGGACTATATCTGGTACGCTTCCCCCAACGCTGAGGCGCTGGCGGAATACCCCGCCTATTACGAGGAGGAGTACGGCGAGCCGCTGGACGAGGAGATCTACAACATCATGGCCGCGCCGCCCGAGGTGCTGGCGCGCTGCGAGCTGTATATCAATCTGCCGCAGGAGACACTGAAATTCTATAACGACCTGTGGACGCGGCTGGGTATTTAGTGTATATACAGGAGGACGCTTTATGATCGAGATCGGCATGACCTATACCGTGGAAAAGAACGTGACCCCCGATATGACCGCCAAGGCTGTTGGCTCCGGCGGATTGGAGGTATTCGGCACCCCCTATATGATGGGGCTGATGGAGTGTGCCGCCATGTGGTGCGTGCAGAAGGAGCTGCCGGAGGGCAAGGGTACCGTGGGCGTGGAGATCGCCTCCAGCCATCTGGCACCCACGCCTGTGGGCATGAAAGTTACCGCCACCGCGGAGGTGACGGACGTGTCTGCCAACGGCAAGATGATCACCTTCAAGGTGACGGCTTCCGACGCCGAGGGGCTGATCGGAGAGGGTACCCATACTCGCGCTGTTATCGACAATGCCCGTTTTTTGCACAAGTGCAATGACAAGCTTGCGCGCATGAAATGACCGATACCTTTGAAAATCCCGTCCGCGAGGACGGGATTTTTATTGCTCCTGTGGACAGAGTTTGCTATAATAGATAAATCAATCATGGCAGGGAAGGGGAGAGGCACATGCGTGTTTTGGCAACGGCGGCATTCTCCTTTTCCGTTGCTGTTCTGACAGCGGTGCTGATGCCCGAGACCGGCTGGTATGTCTATGCCGCGGCGGCGCTGGCTGTGTCGGCGATGGCCGCTCTGCTGTTTGGCAGACGCCGGCGCTGGGGCCGGCGCGCGGCATTGATCGGCTTTTCCACCGCTGTTGCCCTACTGTATTTTACCGGCTATCAGCAGCTGGTGCAGCAGCCGGTGCTGGATCGATGCGGTCAGGAGCTGCCCTTTACCGGCGTGGTCTGTGACTATGGCACGGAGAGCACATACGGGGCAAAGGTGACGGTGCAGATCGACGGCTCCCGGTTCCGGAAAGCCGTCTTGTACGGGGATGAGTCACTGCTGTCGCTCCGGCCGGGAAATGTGGTCACCGGAACGGCACAGTGGAACGACGCCTCTCAAATCAATGAAAACCGTCTGACCTCCTTTACCTCACGGGGCGTTTACGCATTGCTGTATCAAAGGGGAGAACTCTCCGTAAGCGAAGGAACGGCGGACAGCGTTCGCTGGTGGCCTGCCGGAATGAACCGCGCTTTTCAGGAGAAAATACGTGCCATCTGGGCGGATGAACGGGTATCGGCTTTTGTTGCCGCTGAGCTGACCGGTGAAAAATATGACATCTCTGACGAGGATTATACCGCCATGAAGGGTGCGGGACTGGCCCACCTGTTCGCGGTGTCCGGACTGCACTGTGCCTTTCTGGTGACGCTGCTGGCGCTGCTGCTCCCCCGACACCGCAGGCGGCTGTTCTGCGGCGTGACCATCGGCGTGCTGCTGTTCTATATGTGCATGGTGGGCATGACGCCCTCAGTGGTGCGCGCCGTCGTCATGCAGATCTTTTTGCTGATCGCGCCCCTTTTCAAACGGGACAGCGATCCCCTTACCAGCCTGGGCGCGGCGCTGCTGGTGATCCTGCTTTGCAATCCCTTTGCTGCCGCCTCCGTCAGCCTGCAGCTGAGCTTTGCGGCTACCTTTGGCATTGTGATCCTGTCCGGGCGGCTGTATAAGCTGTTCTATGACTGGTATCAGGGCGACAGAAAATGGCTGCGGCGGGCGCTCTCCTTTGGATGCGCCAATTTGGCGGTGTCGTTGAGCGCCATGATCTGCACCGTGCCGCTGACGGCCTGCTATTACAATACGCTTTCGCTGGTGTCACCGCTGGCCAGCCTGCTGGCGGTACCCATTGCCGGATACAGCTTTGTGACCGCGTTCATTGCCGTGCTGGCAGGGTTTGTATGGCTTCCGCTGGCGCAGGCGCTGGGCTGGATCACCTTTGGGCTGATTCACGCGGTACTGTGGTTGGCCTATGGCTTGACCCGCTGGCGATATCACGCGGTCTATTTTGACAATCCGTATCTGCGGATCTGGCTGGCAGGCAGCTATCTGGGCTTTGGCCTGTGCGCGGCGGTGAAGCGATGGCGCAAGCGAAAATATCTCTTTGCCGCGGCGGTTTCGGTACTGACGCTGCTGCTGGCCATTTGGGGCAATACCCTGCTGTACCGCGCCGGCGACATGAACGTAACGGTGATGGATGTGGGGCAGGGGGAAAGTGTGGCGCTGTACGCCAACGGAGAAGCCATGCTGGTGGACTGCGGCAGCAGCAACAGTTTTATCGACGCCGGTGCCCGCGTATCCAACGAACTGGAGGCGATGGGCTTCCACCGTCTCAAGGCGGTAGTCGTTACCCATTTTCACGCGGATCATACCAACGGCCTGTATACGCTGCTGACCCGGCTGCGGGTGGATACGCTGTACCTGCCGGATATCGAAGATGAATACGGCGTCCGGGAACGATTGGTGGAACTGGCTGAAAAGAACGGGATCGACGTGATGTGGGTAACGCGCACCACGCTGGCGGTGGTTGGTGATATCACCGTGACGATCTACCCTCCGGTGGGCGAGGGAGACATGAACGAGCAGGGCCTGTCCGTACTGGGCAGCGCCAACGATCTTGATGTGCTGATCACCGGCGACATGAAAGGCGACACGGAACGGGCGCTGATTGCCAAATATCCCATCCCGGATATCGAGATATTGGTCGTGGGACATCACGGATCCAAATATAGCTCTGACGAAACGTTTCTGGCGGCGGTAAAGCCGGAGATTGCCGTGATCAGCGTGGGCGACAACAGCTATGGCCATCCCACGCCGGAGGCGATTCAGCGGCTGGAAACGGCAGGCGCATCGGTGCGCCGCACCGACGAGGAAGGCAGTATCACCATTCACGGAGGAGAAGAATATGGCGGAGAATAAAGGCTTTGCCTGTCTGAAAGCTGACCTGAAGGAAGAGCAGCTGCAAAATGTGTATATTTTTTACGGCGAGGAGACATATCTCCGCACCCGCTATCTCCAGCAGGTGCGCCAATTGCTGATCCCCGCCGGGTTTGAGGAGTTCAACGACCACCATCTCAACGGAAAGGGGCTGACGGTGCAGACGCTGACCGAAACGGTGGAGGCGATGCCCATGATGGCTCAGCACACCCTGGTGACGGTGGAGGACATGGACATTTTCAAGCTGGACGAGGGGCAGCGCAATGCCCTGATCGCGCTGCTGGAGGATTTTCCGGAGTACTGCACGCTGATCTTTGTATACGACACAGTGGAGTATAAGCGGGACGGCAAGATGAAAAAGCTGTGCGCCGCGCTGGACAATCACGCCTGTGTGGTGGAATTTGCCCAGCAGGAGCGGGCGCAACTGATCAACTGGCTGCGCCGCCGGTTCATGGCGCTGGGTCATGATATCGACCCTGCCGCCGCCGACCACTTGCTGTTCACCTGCGGCACCCTGATGACGGAGCTGGTGCCGGAGATCGAGAAGATCGCCGCATACGCCAAGCAGGAGCGGATCACCATTGAGGACATCAACGCCGTGGCCGACCCTGTGCTGGACGCCCGCGTGTTCGACATGACCAACTGCATCACCGCGGGGAAGTACGATGACGCGGCAAAGGTACTGTCCGACCTGCTGCGGATGCAGACGGAGCCCATCGTGATTCTGGCGGCGGTGGGGAAGGAGCTGCGGCGGCTGTATACGGCCCGTATGGCACTGGACGCGGGGAAGGACCGCTTTTGGCTCAAGCAGCTTTGGAATATGAGCAGCGACTATCCCGCCAAGCTGCTTCTGCAGGCGGCCAAAAAGGTGGATCATGACTGGTGCAGCAGCGCCGTTGTCCGCTGCCAGAAGCTGGACCGCCGCATGAAAAGCGAACGGGGCATGGACAGCGAGGCGGAGCTGAAGCTGTTTTTGATGGAATTGGCAGGTGCGCGATGAAGCCCCGCATCCATGAGGTCATCATTGTGGAGGGCCGCTACGACAAAAACGCGCTTTCCCAGGTGGTGGACGCTGTGATCCTCACCACAGAGGGCTTCGGCGTGTTCCGGGATAAGGAGAAGCTGGCCTATTTCCGCCGCCTGGCGGAAAGGCGGGGCGTGATTTTGCTGACCGATCCTGACGGCGCGGGCTTTGTCATCCGTAATTACCTCAAGGGTGCCCTGCCGCAGCAGCAGGTGAAGCAGGCCTACGTCCCCGATGTGGCCGGCAAGGAGCGCCGTAAGCGCAAGGGCGGCAAGGAGGGCAAGCTGGGGGTGGAGGGAATGTCCCCCAATGTGCTGCTGACGGCGCTGCGGCGCTGCGGCGCCACCTTTGAGGGGGAAGAACACGTTCCGGAAAGCGCCGGCATCACCCGTGCCGATTTGATGGACAAGGGGCTCATCGGCCCCGGCAGCGCGTCACGCCGCGCCGTACTGCTGCAAACGCTGCAATTGCCGGAGCATCTGACCACCGCAGGGCTGCTGGACGCTTTGAATCTGCTGCTGACAAGGGCGGAGTTTGACGCGCTGTAAAAAGCGGAGCGGAAAGCGGCAAAAGGCTTGCAATCCGGCCTGCAATAGCATATAATACGTTATTGGCTTTTGCCGCAAAATACGACTGATAAGGAGTGTGAGACAATGACCGAGGAAAGAAAGACCAATACCCCTGAGACCGAGGAGGTGGCGGAGAGCAAAAACTTTATTCTGAACTTTATCGACGAGGACATCGCAGAGGGTGGTCAGTTCCAGGGAATGACCGTCCACACCCGTTTCCCGCCGGAGCCCAACGGCTATCTGCACATCGGCCACTGCAAGGCCCTGTGCATCGACTTCGGCACCGCGGAGAAGTTTGGCGGCCTGTGCAACCTGCGCATGGACGACACCAACCCCGCCAAGGAGGACACCGAGTATGTGGACGCCATCCAGCAGGACATCCACTGGCTGGGCTTTGACTGGGGCGACCGTTTCTACTACGGCTCCGACTATTTTGAGAAGGACTACGAGTACGCCGTGGAGCTGATCAAGAAGGGCCTTGCCTATGTCTGCGAGCTGACGCCGGAGGAGTTCAGGGCCAACCGCGGCGACATCGGCATCCCCGCCGTGTCCCCGTACCGGGACCGTCCCATTGAGGAGAACCTGCGGCTGTTTGAGAAGATGAAGAACGGTGAGGTGGAGGAAGGGAAGATGACCCTCCGTGCCAAGATCGACCTTGCCAGCGGCAACTTTAACATGCGTGACCCTGTGATCTACCGCATCCGCTTCATCAACCACCACCGGCAGGGTACCAAGTGGTGTATCTTCCCCATGTACGACTTTGCCCATCCCATTCAGGACGCGCTGGAGGGGATCACCCACAGTCTGTGTTCCCTGGAGTATGAGGAGCACCGTCCCCTGTACGACTGGGTGGTCAACAACGTGTCCATCCCATACCACAAGCCCCGCCAGATCGAGTTTGCCCGCCTGAACATTGATCACACCGTCATGTCCAAGCGCAAGCTGCGCAAGCTGGTGGAGGAGCACTATGTCTCCGGCTGGGACGATCCCCGTATGCCCACGCTGTGCGGCCTGCGCCGCCGTGGCTACACCGCCGCGTCCATCCGCAATTTCTGCGAGCGCATTGGCGTGGCCAAGTCTCCCAGCACCATCGAGTACGGTTTCCTGGAGCACTGTCTCCGTGAGGATCTTAACGCTACCGCCGAGCGCACTATGGCGGTGCTGCATCCGGTGAAGCTGACGGTCACCAATTACCCCGAGGGCAAGAGCGAAACCTTCACCGTGGAGAACAATCCCACCAATCCCGATCAGGGTACCCATGAGATCACGTTCTCCCGCCATCTGTGGATCGAAGCCGACGATTTTATGGAGGTTCCCGTACCCAAGTATAAGCGCCTGACGCCCAACGGCCCTGAATGTCGCCTGAAGGGTGCCTATCTGGTCACCTGCACCGGCTGCGTCAAGGATGAGAATGGCAATGTCACCGAGGTGTTGTGCACCTATGATCCCGACTCCCGGGGCGGCGATCCCGCCGACGGACGGAAGGTCAAGGGCGCCACGCTTCACTGGGTGGACGCCGGAAACTGTCTGGACGCCGAGGTGCGGCTGTACGACAACCTGTTCTCTGACGCAACTCCTGACGGCCCCGACAAGGACTTCCTTGCCTGCCTGAATCCCAACAGCCTGACGGTGCTGACCGGCTGCAAAGTGGAGCCGGAGATGGCTGCCGTGGCTGCCGCTTTCGACAAACAGGAAAACCGTACCGGTGTCAACGCGCCCACATTCCAGTTCATGCGGGTGGGTTACTTCTGCCTGGATAACCGTGACAGCACGGCGGAACATCTGGTGTTCAACCGCAGTGTGTCTCTGAAGGACAGCTTTAAGAAGTGAAAACGGCTTTTGCCGTGTGAAATGCCGCTGTTACAGCGGCATTTCCAACACTATCGAGTTAGCAAAAACTAACTATAAAGAACGGCATCTATGTCTGCGGTGGTCATGGGCGATGCCTGTACTTTCTCATGAAAAGAAGAGACTGTTCGGACACTTGAAAAAATAGGAGAAATACCGTATACTGAGAGCGTATAACTTGCAGGAGGTACGGCGAATGAACGATTTTATGGCTCGCTTTTCCATCAATTGCCACAGCAGTATCCGCTGCGGCGGCGACATGGTGCTGTGGTTCGATCCCTTTCGGGTGGCGGACGCGCCACATGACGGCGATGTAATCTTTATTACCCATGAGCATTACGACCACTTTTCTCCTGAAGATATCCAACGGGTGATGAAGCCGGACGCCGTGATCGTTCTGCCGGAGTCCTGCCGTGACGCGGCACTCACAGCGGGATTTGCCCTCGACCGGCTGGTGACGGTGCAGCCCGGAGAGACGTATCAGATCCATGGGGTGTCTTTCGAGACTGTGGCTGCCTATAACATCGGGAAAAAATTCCATCCGCAGGCCAGCCGATGGGTGGGCTATGTGGTGACGGTGGGTGGCCGGCGTGTCTATGTCGCCGGTGATACCGACAATACGCCGGAGACCCGTGCTGTTCGGTGCAATGCGGCTTTCCTGCCGGTGGGCGGCACCTATACCATGACAGCGGCGGAAGCGGCGGCTCTGGCCAATGCCATTCGTCCGCAGACAGCCGTCCCAACCCACTACGGCTCCATTGTAGGTGAAAAGAGAGACGGCAGCATGTTCGCCGCGGCGTTGGACGGTAGTATCCAATGCGTGAAACTGATTTGAAAACAATTTGATGGAGACGGGCCGGAGTTTCCGGGGAGCAGGTCAGCAATGCGTCGCCGCCCAATACCGGTAAATTTTCTGTGAAATGCGGTGTGAGGTTTGCAAAAGACGGTCAAGCCTGCTATACTGATAAAAAAATAAATTCATTCGGCAGGAGGAAACGATCTCCATGGGTAATATCACCGACATTTTGAAAACTTCTCTGGGCGGCTATAGTCTCGGCAATATCCTGTCCGCCATTGTGACGCTGCTGGTATGCCTTGTGGTGGTGCGGCTGTTGATGAAACTGGTGACGAAGCTGGTGGGCCGTGCCCGCCGTATCAATGACCGGCTGCAAAAGATCATTCTTTCCGCCATCAAGGCTGTCCTCTATGTGCTGACAGTCATCATTACGGCGGAGGCGTTGGGCGTGAATACCACTTCCCTGACAGCCATCATGTCGGTGCTGACATTGGGTATCACACTTGCGGCAGAGGATATTCTGGGCAATGTGGCCGGCGGGCTGGTTATTTTGTCCTCCCGGCCTTTCGGCATCGGCGATGTGATCGAAACCGCCGGCACGGAAGGCACCGTGCGGGAGATCACACTGAATCACACAAAAATCGAAACCTATGACGGGCAGATTATCATGCAGCCCAATAAGGAGCTGTCCTCCTCCCGTATCATCAACTATTCCACGCTGGGCCGTCGGCGGGTGGTGCGTACTGTCACAGCGTCCTACGACGCGCCTACCGAGGCGGTGAAGGCCGCCTGTATGGAGGCGGTGGCCGCCACGCCTAAGGTGCTGTCCGACCCTGCGCCGGATGTCAGCCTTACCACATACGGCAGCAGTTCCATCGAATATACCGTCCGCTGCTGGACGGCGGTGGATGACTACTGGGGGGCGTATCATGCGCTGAATGAGAACCTGCGCAGCGCCTTTGAACGTAACGGTGTGGAAATGACCTATGACCATCTGAACGTGCATGTCGTTGAGAAATAAGAGGAGAAAGGCCTTTGGCTGGGCAAGCCAAAGGCCTTTTCTTTCCTTATCAGGAATGTGATGATCTGCCTGCGGGGGGAGAAATCGCATATTTTATGAACGAATATCGGATGTTTTGTGAATTTTAGCACTCTCATATTGACAGTGCTAAAACCGGTGCTATAATGAAGGCGATCTCTGAGAGAGGGCATTGAAAGCCCGACGGAGATCAAGAGTTTAACAGTTCTGTCATGGTAACAGAGGTTCGCCGGCGGAAGCTTTTTCCCTCTGCCGCGAAAGAATGAATGGAGGTTATGACTTATGTTGCCCAGCATTTTTGGTGAAAATCTGTTTGATGATTTCTTTTCTGATCCCTTTGGCATGATGGCCCCGCAGGGCCGCGATCCGCTGTACGGCAAGCATGCCAAGAACCTGATGAAGACCGACGTCCGCGAGACCGAGGACTCCTATGAACTGGACATCGACCTGCCCGGCTTCAAAAAGGACGAGGTCAGTGTGGAACTGAAGAACGGCTGCCTGACCATTCAGGCGGCTAAGGGTCTGGACAAAGAGGAGACGGACAAAAAGGGCAAGTACATCCGTCAGGAGCGCTACGCCGGTTCCTGCAGCCGCAGCTTCTATGTGGGCGAGGATGTGGAGCCTGACCAGATCAGCGCCAAGTTTGAAAGCGGTATCCTGCAGATCAGCGTCCCCAAGGCTGCCAAGAGACTGCCCAGAAATTCTTCCATCACGATTGACTAATGACGCATATGAAAAAGGACCAGCCGCGAGGCTGGCCTTTTTTCATGCGCTTTTACGCCTTGGCACAGTAGGCGGCGATGGCCTTGCCGGCAAAATCAGCCGTACCCTCGCCGCCGGCGGCGTCGATGCTGATGCGGAAACGGTCATCTGCCGTATACATCTGGCCCAGCCCCGCCAGAATCTCCGGCGTACAGGTGTAAAAATGCTTTGTGATAAACTGCTGCAGTTCCCGGACGGCAGCCTGTGCCTCCTGACCGGCGGGGTCGCCCGTCCGCAGACGGCCCATGCGGGCGAACTGCGCCATCAATCCTGCCGCGGCGTCCTTCTGATCCGCTGCCGGACGCTGCGCGGATTCCTGATAGGCGGCAGTATTGCCCCAACGCTCCTTCACTTCGGCGGCATACTGCTCCAGCTTGCTGTTGTCAAATGCGGTAAAATCCATATGGGTCACTCCTGTTTTCATAGTCTCACGGGCAAGATCGATCAACCGGCTCAGGCGCTCCTGCTGCAATTCCAGCAGCCTGATCTGCTGTTCCAGCGCCGTGTCCTGGTCAAACTGCGGGTCATCCATGATCCGCTTGATCTCCTTCAGGGGAAACGCCAGTTCCCGGAACAGCAGAATGCTTTGCAGTCTTGCCAGCGCCGTATCGTCATACAGCCGGTAGCCTGCTTCCGTTACCGCCGTGGGCCTCAGTAGTCCGATGGCGTCATAGTGGTGCAGCGTGCGCACGCTGACCCCGGAGATTTGACTGGCTTCGTGTACCGTTTTCATGGCGTATCCCTCCCGTATGACAGTACCATACACTATGACGCAACGTGAGAGTCAATAGGTTTTTGGTTGATTGTAAAATCAAGTTGGACACTTGAGTAAAAAATCCATAGTGAT
>CAMEER010000005.1 GCA_945915065.1 uncultured Clostridia bacterium
AAAATCACTATGGATTTTTTACTCAAGTGTCCAACTTGATTTTACAATCAACCAATGCTTTTGGATGCTTTCGTCCAAAAGCTGGTCAACGGCTATGGAAACTGGGCACGTACCAACTGTGGGTACCTGTCAGACGGCGGAGAACGGATCACAGCCGCCGTATCGTCACCGTGGAACGCCTCTCCTCATAAGATGTGTTAGACTCATGCGCGGGGAGGAGGGAACCACACATGAAAGGAAACAGCGAGAAATGCCTGGGAATCTGTGCTCTGGCACTGGGGTTGGGAATTTTTATTGCTGCTGTATTTCCGGTGGGTATACTGATGTTTCTGGTGGCCTTCCTGTTGATTGCCTGTGGAATCGCATGCTTGAAAAGGAGGTAAGCGGAAATGAAGGTCGTAGTTTGGAAAGCGCCGAGATTGCTGCGAGGTTTGCTGCGGAGTATTTTCGGCATCAAGGAATAAACCGGCAAAAGCCCTCATAAAGTGGACTAACAATACCGATTGAGAGGGCTGAAGGTATGGAATTGGGCTTGCAATTTGAAGATATTTTCTGTTATGAATCAACCGCGGGAATTACATCCGCCCATGAGGAATCGCTGGAAACAGCGATCCCGGAGTATTGCCCGGATATCACGCGGATCGTGGATGTCGTGGGGCGTCTGATCATCCGGGAAAAGCTGTTAAACGAGGAACGCTGTACAATTTCCGGCAGTGTTAAAGTTACAATACTTTACACATCTGAGGAGGTAGTTGGACTTCGCAGTCTGACTATGTCCGTGCCGTTTTCCTGCGTACTGGATGACCGGGCACTGGATCGGTGCGGCACTGTCTGTGTGGATGGCCGTGTTTTGCTGGCGGAAGCCCGTGCCGTTACATCCCGCAAAGTATACATCAAGGTTCTGCCGGAGATCACAGTGGTGGGATACCGGTCAGTGAAGCGCCGCCTTTGCTGCAGCGTGCAGGAAGAAAGCAGCATACGAAAGCGGTGCTGTAATAGTAATGTATGTCTTTTGACGGCAATTAGCGAGAAAGGATTTTCCTTCACAAATGATGTCATACTGGAAAATGGCGCACTGCCGGAAGATATACTGATGCATCGTATGCGCCCTGCCATTCTATCCACGCAACGGCTGGGGAACAAGCTGATGGTAAAAGGGGAAATGTGGTTCTGGGCTCTCTATCGGGGGGAAGACCAGACGCTGCATCAGCATGACGCTGTGGTTCCTTTTTCTCAAATTCTGGATGTGGCAGAGTTGCCGGAGGAAGCTGAATATCAGCTTAGCCCGCAGTTGGAGGAGTGTGATTTACGCATCCTGCGAACAGACGGGGGAAATGGTTTTGGCCTGACAGCCAGAGTGAATATTGTCATTCTGTCCTATCAGAATCGAGCATTACGCTATGTCGAGGATCTATACAGCACCCACTTTGACACCGAAGTGGAGCGGCAGGAGATTACATTCCCTTTGATGGCTCCTGTCCATACGGTACAGCAGGAGGCACAGCTGCGGCTGGAATTTGAAGGACGGGAACCGTTCATCAGTGTGACCGATGCGGATTGCTCTTCCGCCGAGGTTTTGCCTGCTGAAAACGGTGTGACCCTGCGGACAACGCTCCACATTCGGCTTCTCTATCTGGATGAATCCGGTACCCCGGTCAGCACAGAACGTACTGCTGAGGTCTGCGCCGGCGTAAAGGAAGTTGACGGCCCTGTTACGGCTTATTGCAGTGCTGCGCTCTTGCAATTTACCGGCAGTGTCTGTCAGGTGCGTATTCCGGTTTACTTTCTTCTGGGCTGTATAGGTGAAGAAACGCTGAGTGGGATCACATCGCTGACCCTGAATGATACAAAACCATTAGATGGCCCCAGCTTGATCCTGTGCCGCATGGGTACATCGGATACGCTATGGGATATCGCCAAGCGATATCAGACAGATGAGGAAGCGATTCGTAACGCGAATCATCTGGATGACGAAGAAAGTATCGGCAACTGTATGCTTCTGATCCCAAAGGTAAGGTAAAGCAACTCCATACGTACACTGGTCTCAAAAGACGCCCTTCGGGCGTCTTTTGCCTTGCTATCCGCAGTAAGACGTGCTATGATAAGAAAGAAAAAGGTAAGGAGGGCGCACCATGCTGCTGGCAATCGACATTGGCAATTCCAACATTTCCGTCGGCCTTTTCAGCCGGGAGAGGAAACTGCATTTTCTGGCTTCTATTGATACAGACCGTCGTAAAACCGCAGATCAGATCAGCATTGATCTGATGAATATTTTCTCGCTGTATGGTTTTGACTTGAAGGACGTATCCGGTGCCATTTTTTCCAGTGTGGTTCCTCCCATTAATTTTATGATGGAGAAGGCTTTGACCAGATTGTTGGGGAAACCCCCTATGATTGTCGGACCGGGCGTCAAGACAGGCCTGAACATCCGCATGGAGATCCACAATCAATTGGGCGCTGATCTGGTAGCGGATGCTGTGGCGGCACTGGAAAAATATCCTGCTCCCATTATCTTGATCGACATGGGAACCGCCACTACAATTTCGTACATCTCTGCCAAACACGCCTATGAGGGTGGCTTGATGTTCCCCGGTGTACGACTCTCATTGGACGCCTTATCCGATCATGCCGCACTACTGTCAGATATTTCTTTGCAATACCCCAAGAATCTGATTGGAAAAAACTCGGAAGACTGTATGCGCAATGGTATCGTTTACGGTACAGCCGGAATGCTGGATGGGATCATTGACCGTATCCGGGAAACCATTCCCGAGGAAACACCTACTATCGTAGCCACCGGCAATAACGCACCGGTCATTGTGCGCTATTGCCGCAATAAGGTCGTTTACGACAAATATCTGCTGATGGAGGGCCTGTGGGCCATCTACCATAAAAACAGAGTATAAAAGAAGTCTCAGGCTCAATGCCTGAGACTTCTTTTACTGATGAGTTACTTTACAAGAACTTTTTTCAGACGGGCAAAGCGGGGGAGGGAATCCTCTTTCGGCAGATCCGGTTCACCCTGGATCAGGGGCAGCGCATACTCGATGAATTGATGGTTCACATAGTTACCGGCTTCATTGATCCATTCACGAGGGATTTTTTTCTCTACATTCGCCACTTCCATCAGAGGGATCAGCTTGGTACGGCAGGCGTATTTCCCGTCCTTGATACCACGCTCAAAACCGATCATACGGCCATTGATGCCGTTGATGGCGTTTTCCACAGCTACCTTGCCGGCCATGTAGCTCTCCTCAATATCGGTCTCGGAAGCCAGATGTGCGCCGCAGCGCTGCAAAAGGTTCAGCTCGATACCGCGTACCTTCGCGCTGGTTTCTTCTTTCAGCACCTGCGCCAGAATCGCGGCAAGACCGCCCAGCTGCGCATGACCGAAGCCGTCATTGGCGGCAACCTTTGCTTCGGAAACGAAGTCGCCATCGGCATAGTGGATGCCTTCAGACACAGCGACGATGCAGTTGCCCTTTTCTGCATAAACACGCTTGACGTCATCAATAAAGCTCTGCATGTTAAAATCGATCTCCGGCAGATAGATCAGGTCAGGACCTGCGCCGTGGACACCGGCCAACGCAGAGGCGGCAGTCAGCCAACCGGCGTGGCGGCCCATGATCTCCATTACCACGATCATGCCTGTATCATAAACGCGGGCGTCCTGGTAGACCTCCATCATTGACGTAGCAATATATTTAGCGGCAGAGGCGTAACCGGGGCAGTGGTCAGTGCCGAACAGGTCGTTGTCAATGGTCTTGGGTACACCCATTACGCGGCATTCATAGCCAACGGACTGCATATAGTTATTGATCTTATTGCAGGTATCCATAGAATCGTTACCGCCGTTATAGAAGAAGTAACGAACGTTATGCTTCTTAAAGACCTCAAGGATACGCTTATAATCGGTGTCATCCACCTCGGGATCGGCAATCTTATAGCGGCAGGAACCCAGGGCAGAGGAGGGGGTATACTTCAACAGCCGCAGTTCCTCCGGATCCTCCATCCCCATATCAAAAAGGCGGTCATTCAAAACGCCCTTGATGCCATGCTCAGCGCCCAACACCTTGGTGATCACCCCGGACTTCAAGGCGGTATCAATGACACCGTAAGCGCTGGCATTGATGACGGAAGTGGGGCCTCCGGACTGGCCAATAATGCAGGCTCCTCGCAGTTCATTCATATCAATTACCTCCCAAAAAAATGGAATTTAGTGTTTACAACGGGTATTTTACCATGTAAAATACCCGTTGTAAACACTTTGTACTTGCAAAATAAAAAAAATATGATACAATGGGAACGTTCCAAACAACAGGTGCATTAAATGCTGTAATATTATTGTGAAGGAGATATGATTATGCCGCTGGTAACTTCTAAAGAAATGTTTGAAAAGGCCTATCACGGTGGCTATGCCATAGGTGCTTTTAACGTCAACAACATGGAGATCATTCAGGGCATCACTGAGGCTGCGGCCGATCTGAAAGCTCCCCTGATTCTTCAGGTATCCAAGGGTGCGCGCGCCTATGCCAACCGTACCTATCTGAAAAAGCTGGTTGAGGCTGCTGTTATTGAAACAGGTCTTCCTATCGTGCTGCATCTGGATCACGGTGACAGCTTTGAGACCTGCAAGTCCTGCATTGAGGACGGCTTTACCTCTGTGATGATCGACGCCTCCTCCAAGCCTTTCGCGGAAAACATCGAGATCACCCGCAAGGTGGTGGAGTATGCCCATGACCACGGCGTTGTCGTGGAAGCGGAGCTGGGCACTCTGGCCGGCATTGAGGATGAAGTCAATGTCAGTGCTGAGGATTCCTCTTACACGCATCCCGAGGAGGTGGAGGAGTTCGTGTCCAAGACGGGCTGTGACTCCCTGGCCATTGCCATCGGTACCAGCCACGGCGCATACAAGTTCAAGCCCGGCACCAAGCCTCAGCTGCGCTTTGACGTGCTGGAGGAAGTCTCCAAGCGCCTGCCCGGTTTCCCCATTGTGCTGCACGGATCTTCCTCTGTTCCTCAGGAATTTGTGGAGAAGATCAACAAGTACGGCGGCAATATGCCCGGCGCCATCGGCGTACCGGAAGACCAGCTGCGCAAGGCAGCCTCCATGTCCGTTTGCAAGATCAATATTGACTCCGATCTGCGTCTTGCCATGACTGCGACAATTCGCGAGCATTTTGCACTGCATCCCGCTGATTTTGATCCCCGTCAGTACCTCAAGCCCGCTCGTCAGGCTATCAAGGAAATGGTTGCCCACAAGATCGTGGACGTGCTTGGCTGCGACGGCAAAGCATTCTAAAAAGAGACTCAATAAAAAATATCCGATGCAGATTGCACCGGATATTTTTTATTACTTTTCGGATTTGTAACGGAAAACCTGGTCACCATCCAATTGCCTTACAGTGTTTCCTTGATCCGGGCGGCGATCTGGTCAGCGGTAAGACCATATTCACGCAGTACATCGGCTGCCTTGCCGGACTGACCAAACTGGTCATTGATGCCGATCTTCCGGAACTTACAGCAGACCTTGCCCATCAGCGCATCGGCCACAGCATCGCCCAGGCCGCCGATCACACTGTGCTCCTCTACGGTGATAACGTTGCCGCACTGCTGGGCGTACTTCAGAACGCACTCGGCATCCAATGGCTTGATGGTGTGCATATTGACCACTGTGATCTCGATGCCTTCCGCCGCCAGCATCTTAGCGGCTTCCAGCGCTTCGTTGACCATTAAACCGCAGGCAAACACCACGGCATCCTTTCCCTCGCGAAGCACATTGGCTTTTCCGATCTGGAAAGGATAGTCCTCCTCGAACACAGGGGTAGCCAAACGGGCCAAGCGCATATAGACGGGGCCCTGGAACTCGGCCAGCGCAAAAGTGGCCTTACGGGCTTCATTGGCATCGGCGGGAACGATAACCGTCATACCGGGGATCATGCGCATCAGTCCGATGTCCTCAACAGATTGATGGCTGCCGCCATCCTCGCCCACGGAAACACCGGCGTGGGAACAGCAGATCTTCACATTGAACTTGGGATACGCAATGGAGTTGCGGATCTGCTCATAGGCTCGGCCGGCTCCGAACATGGCGAACGTGGAGCAGTAGGGGATCAGTCCCATGGTGGACAATCCGGCCGCAATATTCATCATGTTGGCCTCGGCAATGCCGCAGTCATAAAAGCGGTCAGGGTGGGCGGCTTTGAAATACTTGGTCATCGTAGCGCCGGCCAGATCGGCATCCAGCACTACGACCTTGTCATTCTGTGCGCCCAAGTCAACCAATGCCTTACCATAGGCCTCGCGGGTCGCGATTTTTTCACTCATATCTCAGCCCTCCAATTCGCGCAGAGCCTGGGCACGCTGCTCCTCGTTGGGAGCCTTGCCATGCCAGCCTGCCTGATTTTCCATAAAGGACACGCCCTTGCCTTTCACGGTATGCGCCAAAATGCAGCGGGGCTTACCGCTGACCACCGGGGCGCTGAGGGCCTTTTCAATTTCCTCCAGATCATTGCCGTTGATCTCATAGAAGTCGAAGCCGAAAGCACGCAGTTTAGCAGGCAGATCGCCAAGACTCATTACCTCATCATTGCTTCCGTCGATCTGCAGGCCGTTGTTGTCAATGATAATGGTCAGATTATCCAGCTTATAGTGATTGGCTGCCATAAAGGCTTCCCAGATCTGGCCTTCCTGGCATTCGCCGTCGCCCAGGATCGTATAGACCTTGGTATCCTTGCCCAGCTGCTTTGCACCCAGTGCCATACCAACAGCGATGGAGCAGCCCTGGCCCAGAGAGCCCGTGGACGCATCCACGCCCGGAACCTTTTTGCAGTCAGGATGGCCCTGCAGGATGCTGTGAAGTTGGCGGAAATTTGTAAATTCA
Organism: uncultured Clostridia bacterium; assembly: GCA_945915065.1. Classification (GTDB taxonomy): domain Bacteria; phylum Bacillota; class Clostridia; order Oscillospirales; family Oscillospiraceae; genus Vescimonas. The sequence goes on from CAMEER010000005.1 coordinate 6,884, forward strand.
TCCCGGCTGATGAATCCCAATTCCGCCAACACCGCATAGTAGCAGGGAGCAGCGTGGCCCTTACTCAGTACGAAACGGTCCCGGTTGGGGTCTTTGGGATTTCGGGGATCAATACGCATATGATTGTAGAACACGCTGGTCATCAACTCCACCATGGACAGTGAGCCGCCGGGATGGCCGCTGCCGGCATTGGCGATCATGTTGATGATATCACGGCGCACCTGCTTACATACGCTGGAAAGTTCTGCCGTATTCATTGAGAAACCTCCATATCAATTTTTTCCAGGCTCTATGTTATATCATTTGCACCGTAAAGTCAATGAACATCACAAAAAGAATCAAGGGAATTGACGTAATCTGTCGGGCATCGTGTGAAAATAAACACGAGACAAACGCAGGATTCATACAATGGAGGGAGAGGGGAGAAGAAACATGGAACTGCAGCCTTATCGCCGCGAGGAAGCGGCAGCATATGCACGACACTGGGCATATGGCCGCAATCCCGAATTCTATGATTATGAGCGGATAGGCGGCGATTGTACAAACTTTGCGTCTCAATGTATCTACGCAGGAACAGGCGTTATGAACTACACACCGACCTTTGGATGGTACTATATTGACGCAGATAACAAAGCTCCGGCGTGGACAGGTGTAGAATATCTGCACAATTTTCTGATTCGTTCAGAAATTTCCCCAGGACCGATATGCACAGTAACGCAGGATCTGGCAGTAGCAGAACCGGGAGATGTGATCCAGTTGATCTTTGAAGGGGATGTATTTCAACACTCTCCGGTGGTCGTTGTCACAGATGGCAGCGGACAGCCATCCGGTATTCAAGTCGCGGCCCACAGCTATGACGCTGACTGCCGCCCACTGGATAGTTATACGTATCAGCAATATCGAGTTTTGCATATCTTGGGTTATTATCGGTAATAAAAGTGAGACAGTTAGTCTGTCTCACTTTTATCTTCAATTTTTCCTTTCATTTTCACATGTGACAAGGGATTTGCCTTTGCAGCAACCCGGAGAGATTCATTGTCAATATGAGTATAGATCTCGGTGGTATTCAAATGCTCATGCCCTAAGACCTCCTGCACGGCTTTTACATCCACACCGTTTTGCAGCATCAGTGTGGCCGCCGTGTGACGCAGCTTATGACTGGAGTACTGGGTGCTGTCTAATCCAGCCATAGCGAGGTGCTTCTTTACCAGCGAATGAACCATGGCTCGGCTGATGCGTTGATCACGTTCTGACAGAAACAGAGCATCCCGATCCTTTCCGCTGATAGGGTGCCGAACCGCCAGATAGCGGGACAGCGCATCCTTGCAGGCGTCGTTCAGGTAAACAATGCGGACTTTATTGCCCTTGCCCAGGACACGCATGGCATCATCCTGAATATCACTGAGATTGAGTCCGATCAGTTCAGAAATACGCAGTCCGCAATTGAGAAACAGGGTAATGATGCAGAAATCCCGCTCTTTGTGCTTACCGTCCACAGCGTCCAGCAGGGAAAGGGAGTCCTGCAGCGTGAGGTAGCGGGGAAGTGCTTTCATTTGCTTGGGAGAGTCAATGTCTTTGCAAGGATTCTCTTCTAAAAGATGTATTTTATTGCATAAATAGTTGAAAAATGACCGGATTGTTGCCAATTTTCTTGCGCGGGAAGCAGCGTTCAGACCTTTGTTAGAATTTTCACTATTTTGGTGCTGTGCACGATCCCGGCTTAAATATGTCATATAGCCGTAGATGTCCGACAGGGAAATCGTTTTGATCAGTTCAAGATCCACATCCATAATATCGATTTGATCAAGCGGAACAGTGTGCAGCGATGGATCGCGCAGCTGTTTGATATAGCGGAAGAAATTTCGGAGATCAAGGAAGTATTCATCGACAGTGCGCTGCGAGTGCGCCTTAATGGTTTCATGATAGCTAAGAAAATCCGCTAATATACGAGGTGATTGTGAACGATAATCAATAGCCATAATGAGAGATCCTTTATCATAGGTTTCGTAAAAAATGATATCAGTAAATACGCTTTCTGCGAGGAAGATCGTATCGGCGATCCGTTTGCAAAGCCTCACCGGAAGGGCGGCGGGGAAAGCCGATTTCTTTATGGTTTTGATTCAACAAAATAAAAATTTTGTTGAATCCAGAGGAGGGGAACCGCGAAACTTGCGAATACGGCGCCCTAAAGGCCCGTATGTTCGTCAATTCTATCCATGGTCGTACCTGTGCAGTATCAAAGAATTGAAAACAGGCTCCGCAGTATTGCCTTGCCGATGCCGCCGTAAAGAATCACCGGCAGCGTAAAGTGAAACTCCGGCAGTTGACGGTAATCTCAATTCTTAAACAGCAGATTGGTTTAGACGATACAACACCTTACCTGCTTGGGATACATTCCCACTTTCATTATATAAAATTGCCCAGCGGATAACAAGTCCGCCGGGCAAAAATTTTGTTGAATCGCAATTTCTTTTTGTTATGCTTTCAGACACCGCATAACAGCCAACAGAATGGAATAATACTTGCTGTCAGGCGTATCAGCGCGGCTGGTGATGATCACCGGGCAGGAAGCGCCGCAAATGGTACTGGCTACCGTCTTTCCGGCAATGTAGGTCACAGCCTTGTACAGCACGTTGCCGATCTCAATAAAGGGTACCAGCAGGATATCCGCCTGACCGGCCACCGGATCTTTGATAGACTTATGCTTCACGGACTCCATGGAAATAGCACCGTCCAGCGCCAGAGGGCCGGTCACCAGGCAACCGGGAATCCCCCGCTCCTTGATGGCGGCTGCAGTAACGGTAGAGGGCATCTTCTCGGTAACATTCTCCACAGCGGACAGAATGGCCACCTTGGGGCAGTCGTTGCCCAGCGCCTTGGCCACCGGCAACGCGTTTTCCACGATGCCGATCTGCGTCTCCACATCGGGAGCAATGTTGATGGCGGCGTCAGTGATCATCACAAAACGTCCTTCATACTCAAAGATGCCCACCTGGCTCACCAGACGGCGTGCGCCTTCAGGGATCAGACCGGTCTCCCGGTTGAGAATGGCTTTGGCAAAGCTGGAAGTCTGCAGGATACCTTTCATAGGGATGTCCGCCTTCCCTTCCTTCACCAGCTTGACGGCGATCTTTGCGGCTTCCAGTTCCTCGCCGTCGAAATCCACGATCTCGTAATCCGCTTCGTTCTCGCCCATCTCATGCAGCATGTCAATGATGATGTCCTTCTTGCCGATCAAGGTGCCGTCCACCACACCCTTCCGCTTTGCGTGCACAACGGCACTCAGCGCCGGTTCATCATGGGCATTGGCCAATGCAATACGCTTTTTCAGGTTTTGACCCAGTACATAAGCTTCCAGTTCTTTAAAATTCGTAAACATGTTTTCTTCCTCCGGATTATTATTTTGATTCCTTCTATCTATTCACCATATTTACTTGCTCATTATACACTCCTAGGACAGTAAAAACAACTAAATATAAGCGATTTCTCCTCTTATTTCCGCAATAAAATCAGCTCTTGCCTTTAGGGATGATTTACGGTATACTATAATCACTTTTATTTGGGAGGCTCTTTCTATGCACGGACTCTATTCTTTTATTTTTTGCGGGCTGATCGCTGTCGGTGGGATTTTGATTATCTCGCTGACCGTGCTGCGAATCGACTGGGCACGTCACCCGGAGAAGTATGCAAAAGACGTTGAAAACTACGAGAAAGAGCAGTACAGGAAGAAAAAACAACAGGATCAGGAAGCAGCCATTAAACGGGCTAAAGAAAAGGAAAAAGCGAAAAAGCGCCAGCAGCGTGTGGATAAACTGAATCATTACCGTGCCATCAACGGAAAAGGCCCGCTGGCTGATAAGAGCAAGGACAGCAAAAAGAAAAAGTAAGCATATATTCAGAATCCCGCGGTTCACTATGAGCCGCGGGATTTTTATCATCTATTTCCCTTTCACCAATAATCTGAGCGCCTGAGCGATATTTTCCACCGGCAGCAGCGTCAGACCGGGCAACGGCTTGAGTTCCCCTGCCCGATGAGCCGGGACCATACACTGGGTAAAGCCCAACCGCTGTACCTCTGACAACCGCTGCTCCAAGTGATTGATGCTGCGTACCTCACCGGACAAACCGATCTCCCCTACCGCGGCCATATCATCCGGAACCGCCTTATCCAGATAACTGGAGGCAAGGGCAATGACTGCGGCCAGATCCGCCGCCGGTTCCTCCAGCGTCAGGCCGCCGATAATGTTCAGATATGTATCACATTGACTGATCTTCAGCCCACCGCGCTTTTCCAGCACCGCCAACAGCATGGAGGCACGGTTATAGTCAAATCCATTACTGGAACGCAGCGGCTTGGTGCCGGCAGCAGGCGCCACCAGCGCCTGTACCTCCGCCAAAACCGGCCTTGCGCCCTCCATGGCACAGGTCACGCAGGTTCCGGGTGCGTCAGTAGGCCGACCGGACAGCAGCATTTCCGAAGGATTTTCTACTTCCTTTAAGCCGCTGTCCATCATTTCAAATACGCCGATCTCATTGGTGGTGCCGAAACGATTTTTGGCGGCACGCAGAATGCGATAGGTCATATGCTGGTCGCCCTCAAAATACAGCACACAGTCCACCATATGCTCCAGCACTTTCGGACCTGCAATCGCACCTTCTTTATTCACATGGCCAATGACAAAAACCGTGATACCCTGGCTTTTCGCCAGCTGCATAAGTGTCAAGGTACATTGCTTTACTTGTCCTATTCCACCCGGTATCCCGTCACTTTCTTCATTGTAAAGCGTTTGGATGGAGTCAATGATCAGAACGTCTGGCTTTTCCTGTTCTACACAGCTGAGAATATCGCCAAGCTGTGTTTCGGACAGTACCAGCAAATTTTCCGTATCCACATGCAGCCGATTGGCGCGCATTTTCAGTTGACGAGTAGACTCTTCGCCGGAGACATAAAGAACCTTCCACGACTGCCCTAACGTATGGCAGATCTGCAGCATCAGAGTCGATTTTCCAATACCCGGCGCACCACCTACCAATACCAGCGAGCCCTTGACCGCTCCGCCGCCTAAGACCCGGTTCAATTCGCCTATTCCGGTGGAAAAGCGTATTTCTTCTTCCAAATCCAATACTGTAATGGGATATGCCTTTACGATTTTTGCGGCTGAGGGAATCCGAGCACTCCCCTTCCCTTTTTCTGCTTTCTGCTCCACCATGCAGTTCCACGCACCGCAAACGGGGCATTTCCCTGCCCACTTTGGACTTTCATTGCCGCACTCTGTGCAAAAATATGTTGTCGTTTTTTTCAAGTATATCACCTTACCCGTATTGCAGATAGCCGCAGCCAATGGCAACAGCCAATTTCGTTTGGTATACCGGATCCAAAAGCAGCTTCGTTTCACTGCTGTTGCTTAAAAAACCACACTCCACCAAAATTGCCGGGCAGGAAACATGGGCCATAATGTATATATCGCTGCCAATAGGCTTTGAAGCCTTCTCGTTTCCTTGGTTTACGGCGCTGTTCAGGGATTCCTGAACAAACCGTGCCCGTACATCGCTGGTGGCGGTCTTGCCATAGAACACCTGTGCGCCATGCACTGAAGGGTGTCCCGGCAATGTGTTTTGGTGGATGCTGATTAGACTTCCCCCGGAAACACTGTTTATCAGTGCTACCCGGTTTTTGGTATCGCTGACCTTTTCCTGCCGTAATGTGGCACTGTCCGGATCGGCCAAAGATGCCGCACTTGTACGGGTCAGCATTGTTTCACGGCCCATCAATACAAAAAAATCCTGTAGCCGCTGCGCAATGGCCAAGTTGATGCCGCTTTCCGGAGTTCCGTCCTCTGACACCGCACCGCCATCTGAACCACCGTGACCGGCGTCGAGAATAATCATTTCAGACTTGGAAAGCTCGATGTAGGACAAGGCGGCAACAGCAGGTGGTTTTGCATAGAAAGACAGCACAGTCGCCGCTGTCAGCAAAAGCACCACAGAGCCAAGTATCCACTTGCGGCGGATCAGCAGGATCATCATAACACCCCTTTTCGGGACAATCTATGATGATATACTCTCTAATATGCATTGTACCATATCTGCTGCCGAAAATAAATCCCCAGTTTGCTCCTATCAGCATATACTGGCATGAGCTGAGTATGGCTTATTGATGATAAAGGAGGAACACCTTGTTGTATATTGAACAAACTATGGCCAGCAGACCCCCGATGGCATCTTCTGAGGTATCTGCTGCCCCTTCTGCGCCGTTTACCCCGTCTACGCCGGCTCCTGCGCCTGCAAGGATGATGCGGGATATGATGGCGGCAAATGAATCAAAGTGCACTGGGAAAAATGGCCGCTTACCTGGGTCATGCGCCCCGATGGTCTTTCCCTATGTTCCGATGCAGGGACAAAATCCCCAGCGTTACGATAATCGGGAAGCATTGCAGCGCGGTACGCTGTTTCCCGGACTGGATCTCCCCTTTCACCGTGAACTAAAAACACGATTTCCGGCAGCAAATACACACCTTTCTGAGTTGATGGCACTTGATTTTGCCATTGATGAACTGGGATTATATCTGACGACACACCGTGATGATCAGGAAGCGTTGGCACTCTATTGGAACTATATCCGCCTTGGTCAGGAGGGCAGGAAAAAGTACGAAGAGATGCACGGGCCATTGCTGCAGACCGACATTACCGAAGGATCTTTCAAATGGCTGGACGATCCATGGCCTTGGGACGAAGGAGGTAACAAGTAATGTTTGTGTACGAAAAAAAGCTGCAATACCCGGTTAGAATTTCCAATACCAATCCAAAGCTGGCAGCCTTGATCATCAGCCAGTATGGTGGCCCTGACGGCGAACTCGGCGCCTCCCTGCGGTATCTGAGTCAGCGCTACTCCATGCCCTATCCGGAGTTGAAAGGACTGCTCACCGATATCGGTACAGAGGAACTGGGGCATCTTGAGATGATTGGCACCATTGTCCATCAGCTGACCCGCAACCTCAATGAAGATGATATTAAAACCGCCGGTTTTGACGCCTATTTCGTGGATCATACGGCGGGTGTTTATCCCACCGCAGCTTCAGGCTTCCCATGGAACGCCGCCTCTATGGCGGTCAAAGGCGACCTGATTGCCGACCTGACGGAGGATCTGGCAGCAGAGCAAAAAGCTCGTGTTACCTATGACAACATCCTGCGTTTGTCCGATGATCCGGACGTAAATGACGTGATCAAGTTCCTGCGGGCCCGTGAAATCGTCCACTTCCAGCGCTTCGGCGAAGGTCTCCGCCTTGCCAAAGAACGGATGGATGAGAAAAACATTTACTATATCAACCCCAGCTTCGACGCATAAACGGAAGGCAAGGCGGGAGGACGGCGCAACCGGTCTCCCGCCTTTTTGAATATTCAAGAATAATTGAAGTTGATTTGAAGAAAACTTGATAACTTCTTATGCCATCTATGCTATAATAACCTTAATATCTCATTCTACCATGCAGGAGGCCATATATGTTCAAGATTCTGATCGCGGAAGATGACAGAGAGCTGCGGCAGTTATTTCAGCATGTGTTGATCAAAAACGGCTATGCGGTCACAGGCGTATCCAACGGTGAAGAGGCAATGGATGCCATCGACAAAGGCTATTATGACCTGATTATTTCGGATATCATGATGCCTAAAATGGACGGCTATGCGTTAGTGCGTGCGTTGAGAGAATCTGGCCTAACGATCCCGGTCATGATGATTACGGCAAAAGACGCCTTTGACGATATGCGTATGGGGTTTCTCTCCGGCAGTGATGACTATATGGTCAAACCCATAAACGTAAATGAGATGGTTCTTCGTGTGGGGGCGCTGCTGCGGCGGGCACAGCTGGCCAATGAACGGCGGCAGGTCATTGGCGGCACCGTTTTGGAGTGTGATTCCTTGTCGGTACACACTGATAAGGAAACGATGACTTTGCCGCAGAAGGAATTTATGCTGCTGTATAAAATGGTCTCGTTTCCGGGACGTATCTTCACACGCCAGCAGCTGATGGACGATATCTGGGGGTATAGCTCAGAATCCGATACCCATACGGTAGATGTTCACATTGGCCGTCTCAGAGAACGATTCAGAGACAATCCGGATTTTAAGATCGTCACAATGCGGGGCGTAGGGTACAAGGTGGTGAAACAGTGAAAAGAGAGCTTGCACCCAAAATAACGCTCCGGGTCAGATTCTTCCTGTTCTGCATGGCAGAATTTATCGTGGTTGTGCTGCTGTCGGAACTGGCGGGATGGCTGCTTCAACGGTACCTGGGCATTACCTTGGATATTCCCATCTATGTCTGGGCGATTTTGTTCAGCGTGATCTTCGGCGGTGCCATCACCAACTACATTACTCATTCTTTCATAGATCCTATTACGCACCTGGGCAATGCCATGAAAGAAGTAGCTGGCGGCAATTTTCAGGTAACCGTTTCCTGTACCAGCAAGTTGAAAGAGGTAAAGGATATCTATGATAGTTTCAATCTGATGGTCAAAGAGCTGGGCGCGACGGAGACACTGCAAACAGATTTTATTTCCAATGTTTCTCACGAGTTCAAAACACCGATCAACGCCATTGAAGGTTACGCCTCCCTCCTGCAGGAGCATCAGCAAACGCAGGAGGAGCAGAATGAATACATCGAAAAAATCCTTTTTAATACGCGCCGACTTTCCTCTCTGACCGGAAATATTTTGCTGCTGTCCAAAATCAATACCCAGTCCATCAAGCCGCAGCGCACTTCCTTCCGCCTTGATGAACAGGTGCGGCAGGCAATTTTGGCATTGGAGCAAAAATGGACTGAAAAGAATATTGATCTTGATGTGGAACTGGACAAGATCCAGTACTCCGGATATAAATCCCTGTTGTTCCATGTGTGGACCAACTTGATCGACAACGCCATCAAGTTTGATCCCCCAGACGGTATGATATGCCTGCGGATGCGGCAGTCCGGCGGCAGCGTCATCTTCACTATCGAGGACAACGGGCCGGGGATCAATCCGGAGGAGCAGGAGCGAATCTTTCACAAATTTTATCAGAGCGACAGTTCACGGAAAATGGACGGCAATGGACTTGGTCTCTCACTGGTCAAGCAGATCGTGGAGCTCAGCGGCGGTGCGGTCTGCGTTGAAAATCTGCCAGAGGCGGGATGCCGGTTCACGGTGCAGCTCCCCTTGTGATCATATCTCCCGAAAACGATCTCGGCCTTTACAGGCGAGATCGTTTTTCCTGTCATTCACGGAAACGTCAACAATTCTTGAGATTGATTTGATACTCAGTTGCGGTTTTCCTTTTAAAATAAGGCAAAAGATGGAACACTATGCAGTAGAAATACCGCGGGAGGAGGACATCCGATGAAGTTCCTGCGCTGCGCTCTGTATCTGGCAATCACGGGGATTATCGCTTTTGTCATAGGGCGTATTGTGCCTAAATCATGGTTTCAGGAGAACAGATTCCCCTATCGCTGCTATCCGGCGGAGCAGAAGCTATATCGTGCGCTGCATATAAAGGCGTGGCAAAGCAAAGTGCCGGACATGAGCCGAATCTTCCCCGCGCTAATGCCTGCCAAAAAACTGACGGCCGACACCTTTTCCAATCTACAGGGAATGATTCAGGAGACCTGTGTGGCAGAAATGATCCATTCTCTTCTGTCCCTGACCGGCCTTGCCTGCCTTGCGATCTGGCCGGGCGCCGGCGGTATCATTCTTACATTAGTCTATATCCTTTTGGGAAATCTGCCGTTCATCATGATCCAGCGGTACAACCGTCCGCGCCTGCAAAAGCTTCTGGCTATGCAGCGCCGAAAAAATGAAAGGAAGGTCGATCCATGCGTACTCTGATATTGAGCTGCAATACCGGCGAAGGTCACAATTCCTGCGCCAAAGCCATACAAGAGACATATGCGGCTCATGACGAGACATGTGATATTGTCGATGCCCTGCAATTTATCTCAAAAAGAGCATCCCGTTTCATCTCCGGCTGGCATAGCCGCATTTACCGCTATGCGCCGAAGCTGTACAAAGCCGGTTATCACAGCGCAGAAGAGCGCACTTCGGTTTTCAGAGAAGGCACTACTGTTTACCGCTATCTCACCTCCGGTTCGGAAAAGCTGTATCATTTTATTCTGAATGGCGGGTATGACAGGATTATCTGCACCCATGTGTTTCCCGCACTGGCGCTGAGCGCCATGTTGAAGCATCATCCCATGCCATTGGTCACAGGCTTTGTCTCTACCGATTATACCTGCAGTCCCAGTGTGGAAAAGTCCGACCTGGACTACTATTTTATTCCTGATGCCTCGCTCGTGGACGAGTTTGTCCGGTGCGGGGTGCCTCGGGAAAGACTCATTGCCTGTGGTATGCCGGTAAGACGAGCTTTTTACCAGCATACAGACAAGGCAGCCGCAAAAAGGGAATTGGGAATACCGGTTGAGCACCAGCATCTTTTGCTGATGTGCGGCAGTATTGGCTGCGGCCCCATCAAGGAGCTGGCAGAGGAGCTTTCGATTCGCCTTACCGCCCAGCAGGAGTTGACCATTGTCTGCGGCGCCAACGAGGAACTATTTGCAAAGCTGGAAAAGCTTTTTGGTCTTGATCCCCGTATCCATATCCATGGTATGGTGGATTATGTGCCGTTGTTGCTGCACAGTGCCGATCTGTTTCTGACGAAACCCGGAGGCCTGAGTACTTCCGAGGCGGCAGTCTGCGGCGTGCCGATGCTTCTTATGGATACCGTTGCCGGCTGCGAAGGCCACAATCTGGACTTTTTCCTGCGCCAAGGCATTGCGGTGACCGCCGATACACCCAAGCTGCTGGCTGATACCGCCATGGCCCTTCTGGCTGACCCCGAGCGGCTGCAAATGATGACCCGCGCAGCCAGACAGCGGAAAGGCGACACACCCTCCGAAACCATTTACGCATTTCTGCATCGTCAAAAAAAGCAATTGCCCCATGAAGCACAATATGCGTAACTGTTGCAATTTTCTTTCCGGTACAAATAGAAGAAGCGTCTGCGAAAAGCAGACGCTTCTTCTTGTTTGATCATAATAACATCAGCTAATAGGCGTCAGAGCGCCGATCACGACATAGCGGGCGTCAGAAAATTCATAGGAGCAGGTAGACAATGTTACTGTTTTGCCCGTAGGAACACCGATATTGGCCTTAAAATCAGATTTAGCGGCCATAGCCTCCAGCTGAGCCTGCGTCAGAGACGTGCTGTAGATCTCGTCGTCATGCTCGCAGACAAAGCCGGCAAACAGCTCCAGCTTGTAATTCTGGCTGGGCGTGTAGATATACATGTAAGGATGGGCGGCATAGTAGTTCTTGTCCGTGTGATAGTTGCGCAGACCTGCAAACATCATGCCGGTTTTCATATTATGTCCGTAAATAATGGTATTGCCATCAGAGAAAGAGCCACTGTTGAGCTCCTCAATAAAAATACTGCCGTTATTATTGGTATTGCCCTGACTGTCATGGACCAGATAGTAGTCGTTTCCTTTGCCATGCTGGATCACATACTTGATCTTGGTATTGGCACAGTAGATATAACCGACCACGTCAGGATAGTCCGCAATCAGCTTATCAAAATCCACAGTAATGCTCTCAGGATCAGGCTCTACCGTATTCGCGTTATCCCCCGAACTGTCTGTAGTATTGTTGTCCCTAACAGGCGTTGTATACTCCTCTTCCAGTGTCTGCTGCTGCTGAGATGCATCAGCCTGCTGCTTGAAGTAGCTGATGATCTTTGCGGCAGAAAACACCAGCACGCCCAACAAGACCAGCAGAATCACATAGTATACTACCCTGCTCTGCTTTTTTTTGCGTCGGCTGCTGCGTCTGCCACCGCTTCTGCTGCCGCCGGCACGCTTACCGCCTTCGGGGTATTCATGGTAATTATCATGTGTAGTATTGTTCATCAAACAAGCCTCCTTGTCGTCTTTGCTATTGTAGCAGATTGCGTTCATCTTTGCAAGCCGTATTCGAAATTTCCCTTTACTTAGCAGAACGAATGAGATAGAATAGTGTCAGAAAAACTTTTGTAAAAAAGGAGTATCCCCATGATCTATTTTAACAGTGATTATCTGGAAGGCGCACATAGTGCGATTATGGCGCGCCTGATGGAAACCAACATGATGCAGACCATTGGCTACAGCGAGGATGAGATCTGTGCTTCTGCCCGGGAGAAGATCAAGGCGGCATGTCATGCGCCTGACGCCGATGTACATTTTTTGGTAGGTGGCACCCAGACCAATACCACTGTGATCGCATCCATCCTGCGTCCCTGGCAGGGCGTGCTGTCTGCCGTCACCGGCCACATCAACTGCCATGAAACCGGCGCCATCGAATCCACCGGTCACAAGGTCATCACCCTCCCCACGGATAACGGAAAGATCACTGCCAAGCAGATCGCCGACTATGTTGAGTGGCACAAGCACGATGAATCCACCGAGCATATCGTACAGCCCGGTATGGTCTATATTTCTCAGCCCACAGAGACCGGTATGCTATACAGCAAGGCGGAGTTGACGGAGATATACGATACCTGCCGCGCCTACGGTCTGCCCCTGTTTGTGGATGGGGCTCGTCTGGGATACGGTTTGGTATGCGATGCCAACGACGTGACGCTGCCGGAGCTGGCACGGCTGTGCGACGTATTTTACATCGGCGGTACCAAGGTAGGCGCGCTGTTCGGGGAAGCCGTGGTCATTATGAATCCGGCGCTGAAGAAGGACTTCCGCTTTATGATGAAGCAGCGCGGCGGTATGTTGGCCAAGGGCCGTCTGCTGGGTATCCAGTTCGACACACTGTTTACCGACGATCTGTATTTCAAGATTGCCCGCAATGCCATTGATATGGCGTTCCAGATCCGGGAGATTTTTGTTTCCAACGGCTATCCCCTGCTGTTCGACTCCCCCACGAACCAACAGTATCCCATCATTCCCGACGAGGAGCTGGCGATCCTGGGTAAAGAGTTCGGCTATGAGTACTGGACTCGGGTGGACGAGACACACTCCGGCGTTCGTTTCTGCGGCAGCTGGGCCACCAAGCAGGAACATGTGGACGCGCTGCGCATGGCCGTTCAGGCACTGAAATAATAGTCCTGATATATAGACGCAAAACCAGCGCCAAAGGTTTCACCTTTGACGCTGGTTTTCAAATTTTTTTCACTGAGATATCACATATTTGAACTTTGACGCCTTTCTTTTCCGCAAAGTCGGCAGCTTTTTCAAGGATCAGACTGCGCTTTTTGGTAACCAACTCAGCCAAAAACTGATCCCTCTCATCCTGGTTCTTTTGGGATAAGAATTTGTGTACCGCTTTCAGCAGGTCTTCTTTCTTCCCGGCAATCTTCCCTATCAGCCCGCCTTTAGCGGCCAATCTGTCTGATACCAACGGTACTACCAGATCTGCCACGTCGTCATAATCTAAATCGGAGAGCAGGATCTTAACCTCCAGCATATGATTGTTCCCCTTTTCTCTGCTTTTTCCTCATAGGTACCATATATTTCCCTGTCTGTCAATACGTATCAGCTAAAAATACCGGAAGCCAATGGCTTCCGGTATTTTTATTCAGTAAATCTTTTGCGGCGCAATGCTCGTTTTTTCCTTACGCCTTGGGACCGGCAGCCACCACTTCCTCGCTCATGTGGGTGTACTTCTTGAAGTTCTCCACAAAGCTGGCGGCCAGCTTCTTGCAGCTTGCCTCATAAGCAGCCTTATCCTCCCAGGTATTGGCCGGAATCAGCAGCTCGGAGGGCACACCTTCGATAGAGGTAGGCACCTTTACGCCGAAGGTAGGATCCGTGACAAACTCGCTCTTCTCGATCTCGCCGGTGAGGGCGGCGGTGACCATGGCGCGGGTATAGCTGAGCTTCATACGCTTGCCGGTACCGTTCCAACCGGTATTGACCAGATACACCTTGGCGCCGGACTTCTCCACCTTATCTGCCAGCATGGCAGCATATACGGAGGGATCCAGCGGCAGGAAGGGCTCGCCAAAGCAGGTGGAGAACGTAGGCACCGGCTCGGTAACGCCGATCTCCGTACCGGCTACCTTGGAGGTAAAGCCGGAGACGAAATAGTACATGGCCTGATTCTTATCCAGCTTGCTGATGGGAGGCAGTACGCCGTAAGCGTCAGCGGTCAGGAAAATGACGGTCTTGGGAACACTGGGGCTCATGCCGGACAGCTCGGCATTGGGAATATACTCCACGGGATAGCCCACGCGGGAGTTGACGGCCAGAGAGTCGTCATCAAAGTCAAACTCGCGGGTCTCAGGATCCATCACGACATTTTCCACCAGGGAGCCGAACTTGATGGCGTTATAGATCTCAGGCTCACCCTCGGGAGACAGGTTAATGCACTTGGCATAGCAGCCGCCTTCAAAGTTGAACACAGAGTCATCTGCCCAGCCGTGCTCATCGTCACCGATCAGCATACGGTTGGGGTCGGCAGACAGCGTAGTCTTACCGGTGCCGGACAGGCCAAAGAACACAGCGCTGTCACCGTCCTTGCCGATATTGGCAGAGCAGTGCATGGGGAACACACCCATCTTAGGCAGCACATAGTTCATCACGGAGAATACGGACTTCTTGATCTCGCCGGCATACTGGGTGCCGCAGATGACCACCTCGCGTGCTTCATAGTCCACCAGAATGGCGGCCTCAGAGCGGGTACCGTCGATCTCGGGGATGCACTTGAAGCCGGGCGCGGCAATGATGGTGTAGTCCTCATGGAAGTCCTTCAGCTGCTCACAAGAAGGACGGCGCAGCAGCTGGTGGATAAACAGGTTCTGGCTGGCCAGCTCATTCACAATGCGGAACGCCTTGGTATACTTGGGATCGGCGCCGGCAAAACCGTCGAAAATAAAGATTTCCTTGCCTTGCAGATAAGCGACGACCTTAGCGCGAATGGCGTCAAACTTGGCCTTCTCGATGGGACGGTTCACCTTGCCCCACGCAATATCGTCATGGACGGCGGGTGTGTCAACGATAAACTTATCGTTGGCGCTGCGGCCGGTGTATTTACCGGTCTTGACCACCAGCGCGCCGGTATTGGACAGTGTACCCTCACCGCGGCGCAATGCGTGCTCGGTCAACTGTGCAGGCGTCAAATTACGATAGATGGCCTTGGCATTAATGATGCCCAGCTTTTCCAGTCCGTAAGTTTCCATTTGCAAATCCTCCTATTATAATTTGTAGATCGTTCACACTGTAGTTGAATTATACCATACATTTGGGACAAATAACAATCCTTTTTTCTAATTTTCCCAAAAAAATTTTTGATGTCAGAAAAAATTTGTATGGCTGGTCAATAGAATTTTCCCTACCTTGCCAGATGCAGAATAGCCTCCAGAACGCCACCGCCCACAGCAAGCGCTTTATCGGAAGCACTGTAACAGTATTCCACTTTACACCGTGGATCTACGTCGCCGGACTTCATCCCTTTGTGAACCGGCGTCCCATCTGCTAACAAGCCTCGCAAAACACCGTCAATGGTGCAGCACATGGGGTTTCCGTTTACCGTTCCGGCCACATCCCCGGCCTTGACCTGTGCGCCGATCTCCAATTCCGCGTGAAAAATACCGTCATCCGGCGCGCGCAAGACCCGCTCGCCGGCGTAGCCGCCGATCAGACCGGGAATATTGGTATTCGGCAGCGCACTTCCTTCATAGATCACCCGGCCAAGCGTATGGCCTCGCATGGTCTCCACCACCGCGTGGCAGTCCTCCCCTGCCGTGAAGCCGGGGCCAATGCCGATTACCACAGGAGCGTCTGTGAGCGCAGTGCCAAGATTTCGCTTGGCGAGAATCGCGTCTACCAATGCGTTGGGGCATAGCGCCTTGCGGCAATCGCATTGCGGATCAGCCAAAACCGGAATGTCACCCTGTGCCATGATCTGTTCCGCTGCAGCACAGTCCTCCGCAAACACTGCCCGAACCCCTTCCACTGTTGTCTCACCGTGGACGATTGCCTGAGAAAAACAGACGGTGCGCCGAATGGCCGTTGGACGAGACAGATCCGTCATCACGACCTGAAAGCGCGCCCGATAAAGCCGAAGAGCGATCCCTGTCGCAATATCGCCGGCGCCGCGGATCAATATACGCATGATAATCCCCCTCCTTCCCATCTTTCCCATGAGGATAACACTTCCGTCGTGGATAGTCAATCCTGACTTGACTTTTTTGCTGTTCCTGTTAGAATAGCATTATGAAGGAATTAAGGTACAATTTATCCTGCCGTCTGTTTACTGATTCGAAGTGCTTCGGTCCCGGCATTGCGCAGCTGCTGCATCGTGTGGAGCGGCTTCATTCCTTGCGCGCTGCGGCGGCCGAGATGGAGATGGCTTATTCCAAAGCGTGGACCATTGTGAAGAATTCTGAAAACGCGCTGGGGTTTAAGCTTCTGTCCACCACTACCGGTGGAAAACACGGCGGCGGCGCGACGCTGACACCCGAAGGCACTGCTTTTTTGCGGGCGTATGATGAATTCTGCGGAAAGCTGAATCAATATGGCGACAGAATCTTTACAGAAACCTTTGAAGTATTTCTTCAGAATCAATAAGCGATAGCAAATTATAATAAGAAACAGTCCGCTTTCATCAAAAAGCGGACTGTTTCTTTATTATGTATCATTCTTTTTCGATCCACTCCTTGACCTGAAGCAGAGAGTCAAAGACCCCGACGGTTTTTTGCAAAGTTTCAACACTGGGCCGAACCATATCGGGGACGCACACCACCGGTATATGTGCTGCTGCGGCGGCCTGTACGCCTGCTTCGCTATCCTCCATAATGAGAGTATCTTCCGCCGCAATACCTGTTTTGCTGAGGGCTTTCAAAAAAATATCCGGGGCCGGTTTTCCATTGGTGACCTCCGGCGCATAGGTAAACATGTTAAAGTACTCTACAACGTGATTTTGCTTGAGAATCGTCAAAGCGCGTTCCTCAAGACTGGATGTGGCAAGAGAGATCATACAGCCGCGCTCTTTCAAAAAAGAGAGCAGTTCGAGCGCACCCTTCTTTAAAGGAATTCCCCGCCGGATATACTCACCGTCGATCTCACTGGCCAGACGCAGCCCTTCCGTGACACTGATGGGAAGCCCATACTCCTCGATTACATCCGTCATATTGCGCAGAACCGGCCGGCCGCTGTATTTTTCGGCATAGTGTGCCAGTGAAAAGTCATACCCGTAAGGGCGAAGGATATCGCAATAAATACGATACGCAACGATCTCGCTGTCAATAAGCAGACCGTCCAGATCAAAGATTACAGATTGCAGCATATTTCTCCTTTTCGTAAACCGAGCCTGCGCTACTTTTTCTTTTTTTCACAGTTGCCTGCACAGCAGGAACAGTCGCCGCGGCAGCAATCAGATTTGCCGCAATGCCGCCGGTAGACACGCACCGCCATGATCACCGCAGCAGCAAGCAGCAGTAGTACCAGAATCGTGGGCAGATTCATCAGGCCACCCCCAGCAGAAGCAATACCGTCCTTAACAGACAAGCGCAAACCCATGCGATGGCACACTGCATCAAAACCATACAGGCTGCCCATTTGCCGCCCAATTCACGACGGACTGAGGCAATGGCCGCTATGCAGGGGGTATACAGCAGGCAAAATACCAAAAGGGAACCGGCGGCGCCTACCGTGAGCAGCGAGGTGATGCCCTCCCCCACCAGTACGGTCAACGTAGAAACAACGCTTTCCTTGGCGATAAAACCGGTGATCAGCGCAGTAGAGATCCGCCAGTCGCCAAAGCCCAGCGGCTTAAAGAAGGGCGCTATGTAACTGGCCAGCAGCGCCAGAATACTGTTTTGGGAATCCTGCACGATCTGAAAATGCAAATCAAAGGTTTGCAGGAACCAGATCACGATAGTGGCGAGAAAAATCACCGTAAAGGCCCGCTGCAAAAAGTCCTTGGCCTTATCCCACAGGAGCTGTCCCACGTTTTTCAGACCCGGCATACGGTAGTTGGGCAGTTCCATCACAAACGGAACTGCTTCGCCACGAAACAGGGTGCTTTTAAAGATCAGCGCCACAAGAATACCGACGGCAATTCCCAGGAAATAAAGCCCTACCATGATCATTCCGCCATGTCCGGGGAAAAACGCGGCTGTAAAAAAGCCATAGATCGGCAGCTTTGCCGAACAGCTCATAAACGGGGTCAGCAGGATCGTCATTCTGCGGTCGCGCGCCGAGGGCAGTGTGCGGCTGGCCATGACACCGGGAACGGTACAGCCGAAGCCAATCAGCATGGGTACGATGCTGCGGCCGGAAAGGCCGATCTTTCGCAGCAGCTTATCCATGACAAAGGCCACACGGGCCATGTAGCCGGTATCCTCCAACAGGGACAGGAAGAAAAACAGCGTAACGATGATAGGCAGAAAACTCAGCACACTGCCCACACCGTTAAACACACCGTCAATGACCAGAGCCCGCACTGCTTCGTTTACTTCCCACGACACCAATGCATTGCTGACGATCACGGTGAGCCATGCGATGGCTGTTTCCAATAGTCCCTGCAGCCATGCCCCGATAACGTTGAAGGTCAGGAAAAACACCAGTCCCATAATGCCGATAAAGGCCGGGATAGCCGTGTATTTTCCCGTAAGGAACCGGTCGATCTTCTGGCTGCGAAGATGCTCGCGGCTTTCGTGGGGCTTGACCACCGTAGCGTCTACCAATTCCTTGATGAAAGCAAAGCGCATGTCCGCAATGGCCGCGGCGCGGTCAAGCCCACGTTCCGTTTCCATTTGCACAATGATGTGTTCCAGCATCTCCTGTTCGTTTTTATCAAGGGCCAGCGCGTCCATCACCCGTTGGTCACCCTCCACCAGTTTCGTGGCGGCGAAGCGAACAGGGATCCCGGCCGCTTTGGCGTGGTCGTCGATCAAATGCATGATCGCGTGAAGGCAGCGATGCACCGCGCCGCCGTGATCGTTCATATCACAGAAATCAGTCCGGCCGGGTTTTTCCTGATACTTGGCCACATGCAGCGCATGACGCGCCAGTTCATCCACACCCTCGTTCTTGGCTGCGGAAATGGGAACCACAGGGATACCCAGCATGGCCTCCATCTCATTGATGCGGATCGACCCGCCATTGCCCCGTACCTCGTCCATCATATTCAGCGCCAGCACCATAGGAATATCCAACTCCAGCAGCTGCATGGTCAGATACAGGTTGCGCTCAATATTGGTGGCATCCACAATATTGATGATACCTGTCGGTTTCTCATTGATGATAAACTGCCGGGTGACGATCTCCTCATTGGTATAAGGCGACATGGAATAGATGCCGGGCAGATCCGTGAGCTCCGTATTGGGATATTCCCGGATACCACCGCTCTTGCGGTCCACTGTCACGCCCGGGAAGTTGCCCACATGCTGATTTGAGCCGGTCAGTTGATTGAACAGTGTTGTCTTGCCGCAGTTCTGATTGCCGGCCAGTGCAAAAGTCAAAGTAACCCCTTCCGGAAGCGGATGTTCCCCTTCTTTTTCGTGATACCGGCCGCCTTCGCCCAAACCGGGATGCTCACAGTTCACACAGGGTTCTGCTGCTGACGGCAGCACCTCCGATTTTCGCTGTTGATCCTTGATGGGTATGATCTCTATTTTTGCCGCATCCGCCAGGCGCAGCGTCAACTCATAGCCATGGATGCGCAATTCCATCGGGTCACCCATGGGGGCAAATTTGACCAGGGTTACGTCCGCGCCGGGAATCAGCCCCATGTCCAGAAAATGTTGGCGCAAGGCTCCCTCTCCGCCCACAGTTGTTATCTGTGCGGACTGGCCGATCTCAAGCGTATCCAGAGTCATCGTTTTCTCTTGCAATACCATATTCGTGCCTTTCCATTGCTCTGTCAGTTCTTTTGCTATCCTGTTAGTGTACCGTAATCTTTTGCCGCCGTCAAGTCGTTTTTGACAGGGTAAACAAACGGTAAAACGAACGGAAAACTGCAAATTCTCCGTTCGTTTTCATCCTTGTATTATATTCTTTTCTTCGTTAATTTTTTCAGCAGGCTGCGGCAGCCGATTTCTATATCGCGCCACGCTGCGTCAAAGTCTCCGGTATACCATGGATCAGCCACATCGTGAGGATGCGCCGTGCCGTCCAGAAGCAAATGCATCTTCCCTTCCGGATCGCCGCCGCAGATCCGCTGCATATTCCGCAAATTCGCTTTCTCCATGCCGATCAACAGATCGTAATAGCTATAGTCCTCAGCACAGAGCTGTCTGGCAGTTTTTCCTTTGCAGCTGATACCGTGTTCCGCCAGCTTCTGCCGTGCGGGAGGATATACAGGGTTTCCGACCTCTTCGCGGCTGGTAGCAGCGGAGGCAATCTCAAACTGATCCGCTTCCCCTGCCTTTCTTACCATATCCTTCATGACAAACTCCGCCATTGGGCTGCGGCAGATATTGCCCAGGCATATAAACAGGATCCTCGTCATAGCTGCTCCTTATCTATTGTTCTATTCCTTGATCACGGCACAGCCCGCAACGCTATAATACCGCAGGCAATCCACCACATGTTGGTCGATCCGCTCACCGCAGACGGCCAGCGGAATGGCGGGCGGGCAGCTGATGGCCGCTGCCGCTGAGATACGGCCGAGACAATCCCCGATGGGCAGCGTTTCGCTTTCAGAAAGCAACGCCTGATGTGGCTTTATCGCCATATCCGGGCGCGGAACGCATGGCGGAAGCTCCGTGATGGGTTCCGACCGTTTCAGGCTGCACAGTGTTTTCTCGAGATGCCGCAGCGACCCGGCGCTGTTTTCCGGCGACAGCATCAATACCACATGATCCGGGTCATAAAACTCCGGATAGATGCCGTTTTCCTCCAAAATTTCGGCGATCTGCACTCCGGTATAGCCGAACGGCTTCGGACACAGGGTGATCTTCAGCGGCTCGTCTCCGGTCATAGCATACCCGTGGCCTGTAAGCCGCTGCACCAGCGTTTCCTTCTCCGGCAGAAATCCCACCAGTGCAGCGCGAAATGCCGTCATGCGATCGTTAGCCGCATCCAGCGACTGCAAAATCAGATAGGAGGGGCTGCTGGAGCCAAACAGGGACATGGACACCTTTGCCTGCTGTGCCAAGGTCGAAGGCGCATCGTAGGAAATATGCAGATACGCGCCGCCGGTAATGACCGGCAGCGTTTTATGCGCCGAATCGCAGCAAAGATCCGCTC
Organism: uncultured Clostridia bacterium; assembly: GCA_945915065.1. Classification (GTDB taxonomy): domain Bacteria; phylum Bacillota; class Clostridia; order Oscillospirales; family Oscillospiraceae; genus Vescimonas. The sequence goes on from CAMEER010000005.1 coordinate 28,089, forward strand.
CCAGATCTATGGGATGGCGGGACTGCGGCAGGAATTTCAAATACGCGCCGTGGGCGTTGTCCACCAGCAGAAGTACCCCTGCCTGATGGCAGACCTCTGCAATCGCCTGTATATCCAGCGTGTTCCCCAAATAGTCCGGGCTGGTAAGATATACCGCCACAGGTTTTTTCCCGCTGTTTTGCAGCGCGCTTTTCACCTGCGCCGCTGTAATGGGACAGCTGATATAGGAGTCGTTATTCTCCGGGTAAAGCCAGCAGATATCAATATCCAGCAGTGCGGCGGCATTGATAAAAGCCTTGTGGGCGTTGCGTCCGGCCAATATACAGGGGGCTTCTCCTTTCGACACGGCATACCGGGCAGAAAGATGCAGCATGGTTTGGATGCACAGCGTAGAGCCCCCTGTGGAATAGATCGTATGAGCGCCGAATAACGCGCCGGCCTGTGCCTCGCTTTCGGCAATAATACCGGAGGCCGTAAACAACTCATCCGCCCCGTCGATCTCCGTAATATCGTAAGGCTCAAAGCCCAGCACCGGCACGCCCTTGTGCCCCGGCATGTGGAAACGGGCAGGCTCAGACTGCGTATACCACCGGACAAAATCGCAGATGGGGGTGCTCATTCCGCCGCTCCCAATTCACGGGCCACAGCCACCATAACGGCACACTCGATCCGTTTGCGGAACAAATCACAGCCCTGCTGGTACACACCCCGCACGGAGCCTGTGGCATGATAGGCGTTGGCGGCGCAGCCGCCGGAGCAGTACAGCCGTGCCCAGCAATCCCGGCACTCCTGCCGGGCATAAACGTTGCAGGAAGCAAATTCCTCCTGAATGGCGTGATTGCTGACGCCGTTCCATATATCGCCCAGTTTGAATTTCTCCTCCCCCACAAACTGATGGCAGGGATACAGATCACCCCACGGCGTCACCGCCATGTACTCCGTTCCCGAGCCGCAGCCGGAAATACGCTTATAGATACAGGGGCCTCCCTTCAGATCGATCATATAATGATAAAAGGTAAAGGGTTTTCCGTCCTTGTCCCGCTGCAGCATCAGCTCCGCCAGTTTTTCATACTGCTCCATAACCACCGCTTTGTCTGCTTCTGTCAAAGCGGCAGGATCTCCGGCAGCGGCCACCACCGGCTCCATGCTCAGTTCGGAAAAGCCCAGATCCAGCATGGTCTTGATGTCCTCGAGAAAATCAGGGTTGGCATGGGTAAACGTACCGCGCATATAGTAGTTCTTTCCCTCACGGGCCGCCACCAGCTTCTGGAACTTGGGAACGATTTTTTCCCAACTTCCGTTTCCGGCATAGTCCACACGGTAGCGGTCGTGTACCTCCTTGCGTCCATCAAGGCTCAGCACCACATTGCTCATCTCACGGTTGACGAAATCGATCACATCATCGTCGATCAACACGCCATTTGTTGTTAATGTAAAGCGGAAATGCTTGTCTTTCTCTTTTTCGATGCTGCGGGCATAGGCAACCAGCCGCTTGACCACGTCGAAGTTCATCAGCGGCTCGCCGCCGAAAAAGTCCACCTCCAGATTGTGGCGGGACCCGGAGTGCTCCACCAAAAAGTCCAGCGCACGCTTGCCCACCTCAAAAGGCATCAGCGCACGATCACCATGGTATTTTCCCTGACTGGCAAAGCAGTAGGAGCAATTGAGATTGCAGGTGTGGGCAATGTGCAGGCAAAGCGCCTTGATCACGCCGGAGGTCTTGGCCTTCAACTCGCCCGCCATGGGGGCAAAGGAATCCTCGGTGAACAGCTTTCCCGCCGCTTTCAGCCGGGCGATCTGGTCGTAACATTCGCCGATCTCATCGGGCGTCACACCGTCTGTGCCCTGATACTTTTCCCACAGTTTTTCAATAATGGCGTCACGGCGCTCTGTTTCAAACAGCGCGATCACGTCGTAAGCCAGTTCGTCCACGGCATGTACCGAACCGGAGCAAATGTCCAGTACAATGTTATAACCGCCTAATTGATATTGATGAATCATCGTTTTTCCCTCACGCTAAAAATGCCGCCCGACAGGGGCGGCATCATAGTTTCAAGTACCCGTTTACTTGCTTTCCTTCTTTTCGCAAGCCTGATTGGCAATACCGCAGCTGGTCTTGCAGGCAGACTGGCAGGAAGTCTGGCACTCGCCGCAGCCACCCTTCTTGGCGCTCTCGCAAAGGTCACGAGTCTCGATAGTGTTAATGTGCTTCATGGTAAAATGTCCTCCCATTGATTATCTGATAAAGTTATATCACACTGCCGTTCGGTTGTCAATCAAAGTCTATTATTTTGGCAAAAAGCAGTTTACAAAATATTTCATTGAATGCTTCGGTTTACCGTTGACGATAGCCATCGAACGTTGTATAATGTCAAATGTAACCATAATTATCAGATCACTTCACAGATAATCAGGAGGAAATGTACATGATCAACACCATCAATGGAATCTTAGAAGCTGCCAAGGGTGGCAAAACCGGTGTCATCGCCGTAGCCGCTGCCCACGACCAGCCGGTCATTGAGGCCGTGGTGGAAGCCCGCAAGGAGGGCATCGCCACTCCCATTCTGGTGGGCCATGTGGATGAGATCCGCACCATGCTGTCCGGTCTGGGCGAAAATCCTGACGAGTATCAGATTATTGCCGGCGACAGCGATACCGACTGCGCCGCCAAGGCCGTGGCGCTGTGCGCTGATGGCAAGGCCAATTTCCTGATGAAGGGCATTCTGGGCACCGCCGACCTGATGCGCGCCGTGTTCAATAAGGAGTGCGGTCTGCGTACCAGCCACCTGACCACCCACTGCATGTTCTATGAGATCCCCGCCTATGGCAAGATGGTAATCCTTACCGACGGCGGCGTCAACACCTTCCCCGATCTGGACAAGAAAGCCGAAATTCTGGAAAATGCCGCCATGGTACTGCAAGCACTGGGCTATGAGACGATCAACGCCGCCTGCATCTGCGGCGCGGAGGTGGTCAACCCCAAGATCCAGTCCACCGTGGACGCCGACGCCCTGGCCCATATGACCGAGCGCTGGAGCAAGTACAACATGAACGTGTGCGGCCCTGTGGCGCTGGATCTGGCCGTCAGCAAAGAGGCCTGCCATCACAAGCACTACACCGCTCCCGGCGCCGGCGACGCGGACATCCTGCTGGTACCCAACTATGAGGTAGGCAACGGCATCGGCAAGGCCGCTTCCCTGTTCGGGCACGCCAAAAACGCCGGCATCATTCTGGGTGCCAAGGTGCCTATCGTGCTGGTGTCCCGTTCTGACAGTGCCGAGTCCAAGCTGGCTTCCATCGCCGCCGGCAGCGTACTGGCGCAGCGAATGAATTTAAATTGAGTCGGCAAAAGGTTTCGTTTGTGTAAAAAAAACGTCAATTCAGAGATTTCTTTGATAATTACTTGACAATCTAAGGAAGCCCCCGTATAGTAATAGTTGGTCACGCATACGTTTGAGCCGTATGCGCAAAATAAGGAAAAAAAGAGGAGCTATTATCATGGTCAATCAGGAATACTACAATTTGGGTACCGCCCCCTCCGTCATCCGTCAGCTGTTCGCCTATGGTCTGGAACAGGCTAAGGTTGTCGGCCCTGAGAAAGTTTATGACTATTCTCTGGGAAATCCCAGCATTCCCGCCCCCAAGAAGGTCAACGAGTCCATCAAGAAAATCGTGGACGAGACGGATTCCATCAAGCTGCATGGCTATTCCATGGCACCCGGCTTTGAGGAGGCCCGTGCCGCCGTTGCCAAGGATCTGGCTGCGCGCTTCGGTCTGGAGGTAAAGGCCAGCGAGCTGTTCTTCACCTGCGGTGCCGCTCCCGCTCTGATCTCCATCATCAAGGCCCTGCTCGTGGATGCCGATTCCGAGATTATGGCGATCGCCCCCTTCTTCCCCGAGTATCGCCCCTTTGTAACGGCCAACGGCGGCAAGCTGGTGGTGGTGCCCGCTGATACCAAGGCTTTCCAGATTCATCTGGACGCTGTTGAGGAGCGTATTACCAAGCATACTCAGGCGATCATTGTCAACTCCCCCAACAACCCCTCCGGCGTTGTGTATACCGAGGAGACTCTGAAGGGTCTGGCTGCCCTGCTGGAGCGCAAGAGCGCCGAGTACGGTCATCCCATCTACATCATTGCTGACGAGCCTTACCGTGAATTGGTATACGGCGGTGTCAAGGTTCCCTTCATCCCCTGCCTCTACAAGAACACCATCGTCTGCTACTCCTATTCCAAGTCCCTGTCCCTGCCCGGTGAGCGTATCGGTTATGTCTATGTTCCCGGCTTTGCTGACGACAGCCACGAGGTATACGCCGCCATCGCCGGCGCTGCCCGCATCATGGGCCATGTCTGCCCTCCGACTCTGATGCAGAAGGTCATCGAGCTGTGCGCTGAGGAGCGGCCTGATCTGGTGGCTTACGATGAAAACCGCAATCTGCTGTACAACAGCCTGACCGAGATGGGCTATGAGTGCGCCAAGCCCGACGGTGCTTTCTATCTGTTTGTCAAGGCCCCCAACGGTGACGCCAACGCTTTCTCTGAGAAGGCCAAGCTGGAGCACAACCTTCTGGTGGTGCCTGCTGACGGCTTCGGCTGCCCCGGCTTCTTCCGCCTGAGCTATTGCGTGTCCAATGACATGATCCGCCGCAGCCTGCCCGCCTTCAAGGCCATGATTGAATCCTACAAGTAAGAGATACCTTTGCTGAATTGCCGCATCCACAAGGATGCGGCAATTTTTTTTATCATATTTAGGCGTTTTTTCTCTTGCCATACAGGAAATGCTTCGCTATAATAGATTCCATATTTTTATGAAAGAGGTGCTAAGGCATGAGTAAGGTTTTCATTCCTGCCGGTTACAAAACGCCGCTGTCTGTCTACGAAATGCAGCGTGCTATCGAGTTTATTAAGAGTAACTTTCAGGTCAATTTGGGGCAGGCGCTGAATCTGCGCCGGGTCTCCGCTCCTCTGTTCGTCCGTGAGGATTCCGGTTTGAATGATAACCTGAATGGTGTGGAGCGTCCTGTTTCTTTTGATATCCCCGATGTGGGGGCTAACGGTCAGGTGGTCCACTCTCTGGCCAAGTGGAAGCGTCTGGCGCTGAAGCGTTATGAGTTCAACGTGGGCAAGGGCCTGTTTACCGATATGAACGCCATTCGCCGCGACGAAGAAGTGGATAACCTCCACTCTGTCTATGTGGATCAGTGGGACTGGGAAAAGGTGATTTCCCGGGAGGACCGCAATGTGAACTATCTGAAACAGACCGTCCGCTTGATTGTCGGCGCTGTTGCTGAGACCAACGATGCTCTGCAGATCGCTTTCCCCAGTCTGCATACTCAGATCGACCGTGAGGTCTATTTTGTGACCACGCAGGAGTTGGAGGATCGCTGGCCTGATCTGACGCCGAAGGAGCGTGAAAACGCGATCTGCCGCGAGCATCATACCGTGTTCCTGATGCAGATCGGTGATAACCTGAAGCGTTCCGGCAAGCCCCATGACGGCCGCGCCCCTGACTATGATGACTGGTCGCTGAACGGCGATATTCTGCTGTATAACCCGCTGCTGGACAGCGCTTTTGAGATCTCCTCCATGGGTATCCGTGTGGACGAGGCCTCCATGGATTATCAGCTGAACGCCTGCGGCTGCAATGAGCGCCGTGAACTGCCTTTCCACAAGATGCTGCTGAATGGCGAACTGCCCCTGACCATCGGCGGCGGTATCGGACAGTCCCGTTTGTGTATGATCATGATCGGCACCTGCCATATCGGTGAGGTGCAGGCCAGCCTTTGGGATAAGGAAACCGAACAGGTTTGTGCAGACGCCGGCATCATGCTGCTGTAAAGGTATTCTACATGACACAAAAAGGAAGGTTTTGCAAATGCAAAACCTTCCTTTTTATACGGTCTGCTACTGCAGCGTATCTTCCAGATTCTGGAGTGTTTCCAGCATTTCATCAAAACCGGAAAGATCGTTGTTTGCCAGGATATCCTCCGCACGGCGCACATCCTGAAGAAGCGTCTCATTCATATTGGCATACCGACTGCGCTGCGTCTGGCACCACGCCCGCTGTGCGTTAATACACTGATGCAGCTTGGCAAACGCCTCTTTGCGAAACTCCTCTGTGCGGCGATGGGCGCTGATCTCAATATCTGCAATATGTTCCTTCAAATGGGCATATTCATCTGCGGCGGCATGTAAAGATTCGTTTTCCTGACGCAGTGCTTCATTGTGCGCCGTCAGTTCTGCAACTCTGTCTTGTGCATCCATGAGCTGTTTTTGTAACGCTTCCTGCTCCATTTCCTCCCGCTGATGCTGCTTTGTTTGTGTATGCAGGGTACGAAGCGCTGATTCGATTCTTTCATTATCTTCTTTTAATTTGGCGTTTTCGCTCTCCAGCGCCTCAATTCGCTCCTGTGATTCCTTTGCAGATTTTTCAATATAGCTAATCACGTCCTCACGGTCAAAACCGCCAAACACGCAAGTTTTAAAATTAGTACTCATGCTGCACTTCCCTCCCACGAGAATTTATCTTTATTGCTTAATACGATACCATAAATCCACGGAATTGACAACCCGGAAAAAATCAAAAAAAGAAAAAATACCTCTTGCTTTTTGCAAATTTATATGGTAATATAATTAAGTCGTCTGAAGAACATGCGCCGTTAGCTCAGCTGGATAGAGCGTCTGGCTACGGACCAGAAGGCCGGGGGTTCGAATCCCTCACGGCGTGCCAAAACACCGCGTACCTGTCGGGTACGCGGTGTTTTGTTTTTTTGGTAAGATCATTCTAAGGTGTTATTGCACCGCACAGCAGCCTGTCTGACAGTTGTCGTCATTCCTTTTCTTTCCCGTATCTCCTCCCATCCAATTCTTCTGTACCGCAGCCAGTGCATTACATATTGAAAAAGCAGATGCTTCATACATCTGCTTTTTACTCTTTTATTTGGTTCGCCCCACCATATGGTCAGCCAGTTCCCACAGGAACATGTGATCCGACCAGTTGGCCACGGCAGACTTGGCCGTCTCCGTGCAGCGCTCCACCTCCCTGGCGCAGCCGTCAAGCCCCAGCACATCCACAAAAGTGACCTTGCCCTCTTCCCTATCGGAGCCAATGGGCTTGCCAAACACCGCAGCGTCGCCCACCACATCCAGCATATCGTCCCGGATCTGAAATGCCCGTCCGATACCGTCGGCGTAAGTCAACGCCTGTGAGCGCATTCCGGCGTTCATCTTGGCCGCCACACAGCCCAGTTCCACCGCACCGGAGATCATCATACCGGTCTTGAGGCGGTTCAGCTGTGTCAGTCCTTCCGCATCATTCACGTCATATACGGTGTCCAGCACCTGACCACCCACCATACCGTCGGCGCCGCAGGCACGCACCAAGACCCGCAGAGCCTCCAGACGTGTATCGGCGGACAGCATGGGTGCATCCAAAATCAGCCGGAATGCCTCCGGCTGCAGGGCGTCACCCGCCAGAACGGCCAACGTCTCGCCGAAGGCTTTGTGGCAGGTCGGCTTGCCCCGCCGCAGGTCATCGTCGTCCATGCAGGGCAGATCGTCGTGAATGAGGCTGTAATTATGCACCAGCTCCAGCGCGCAGGCAAAGGGCAGCGCCAGATGCCAGTCGATGCCGCCCAAGCGGGCAAACTCCAGCGTCAGCACCGGGCGGATACGCTTACCACCGCCCAGAATCGCGTAGCGCATGGCCTCATACAGCTTGCCATAGGCCACGTCCCGAGTGAACAGGCCATTCAGATAGCCCTCGATCGCCTGCTGGTATTCCTTGTATCTTGCTTCGTAATCCATATTATTCCTCGCTTAAAAAATCACTTTCCACCGGCGCGCCGTCAGGTCCCTTCATCAGCTTGACCACCTGCTGCTCCGCCTTATCCAGTTCACTCCGGCAAAGGCCCACCAGCTTGGTGCCCTCTTCAAACAGCTTCAGGGAGTCGCCCAGCTGTGCGTCGCCCTTTTCCAGCTTGCTGACAATCTCCTCCAGCCTGGCCATGTTTTCCTCAAACGTCTTTTTTGCCGCCATATGTCACGCCTCCTTACCGTCAATGGTACGTTCCACCGTGCAGTCCAGTGCACCCTGCCCCAGCTGCACATGTATTTTGTCGCCTGCCGCCGCCTGACGGCTCGTCCGCAGCACTGTGCCGTCCGCCGCCTGAACCATGGCGTAACCCCGGCCCAGTACCTTCAGCGGACTGAGAGCGTCCAGCGATGCCGCCAGCGCGGCAAATTGCTGCTGCCGCGCGCCCAACTGCCGGTGAGCCGTCAGTCCCAACCGCTGCTGCACACTGTCCAGCTGCATCCGTCGGTCCTCAATAAAGGCCATGGGATCGGTCAGCACTCGCTTGGCGGCCAGCGCTTTCAACTGCCTGTCCGCTTTTTCCAAGGCGTTCAGCGTCCCCTGTGCCATAGCACGACCAACACTGTCCAACTTTTTGCGCAGCTCCACCTGATCCGGCACGGCGATTTCCGCCGCGTTGGAGGGCGTGGATGCTCGTCGATCCGCCACAAAATCGGAGATGGTCACGTCAGGTTCATGGCCTACGGCGGAGATGACCGGGATCTCCGAGGCGTAGATGGCCCGGGCTACCCGTTCGTCATTAAAGGCCCACAGATCCTCGATGGATCCGCCGCCCCGGCCCACGATCAGCACGTCCGCCAACCGCCAGCGGTTGGCGTAGCGAATGGCGCCCACGATCTCCGGCGGCGCCTCCACACCCTGCACCCGCACCGGCAGCAGCAACACCTTGGCAATGGGATAGCGCCGCCGCAGAATGCGGATTATGTCATGTACCGCCGCACCCGCCGATGAGGTAACGATGGCAATGCGTTCAGGGTACGGCGGCAGCGGCTTTTTGTGGGCGGGGTCAAACAGTCCCTCCCGGTTCAGCTTTTCTTTCAATTGCTCAAAGGCAACATACAAGTCGCCAATGCCGTCCGCCGATAGCGACGTACAGTACAGCTGATACGCGCCGTCCCGGGGATAGACGCTGATGCGTCCGCCGACGATCACCTGCATTCCGCTCTCCGGCCGGAACCGCAGCTTCCCCGCGCTGCTCCGGAACATGACGCAGCGGATGGCACTTTCACCGTCCTTCAGGGTAAAGTAATGGTGTCCGGAGGGGTATATCTTGTAGTTGGACAGCTCGCCGCGAATCAACAGCTCGTTAAGCTGCGGCACGTCGTCGATGATCTGTTTGATATATTGGTTGACTTCCGTCACGCTGAAAACGCGCTGTTCCATGGCTCCTCCTGTAAAAAAGGCAGGGCCTCCGCCCTGCCCTCCGATTTGGCCGCTTATTCCTTGACCTCCTGCCGCAGGAAACTGCCCAGAATGCCGTTGACAAACTTCGCCGTTTCCGGCTCGTCATACTTGCGGGTCAGCTCCACCGCCTCATTGATGGCGACGCCGTGAGGAATATCCGGCATGTACATGATTTCGTACATGGCCAGCCGCATAATCGCGGAGGCCACCAGTGAAATACGCTCAAAGCGCCATCCCTTGGCGTACTTTTCAATGTAGGTATCCAGTTCGGCGGCATGCTCCGCCACGCCGGAAACCAGACGGCGGATATAACTCTCCTGCTTGGCATTGGGCAGCTGCGCATACAGCTCACACTCAGGCGCCAGCTCCGCAAATTTCTCGTCGGACAGGTACTGATCCAGGAAATCCCCGATGGGCAGATCGGTAAAGCTCAGTTCAAACGCCAGATGCATGGCGATCTCACGGGCGGTATTGCGTGTCATATTCTTCTCTCTCTTTTTCTCCGTTTAGTTGAAGCTGATGCCGCCCACATGGATATTCACGGTGGATACGGGATATCCGGTGGTACTCTCCAGCGCCTGATATACGGCGTTTTGTGCTTTCTTGGCCACCTCGCCGATGGTGCAGCCGTAACGCACCGTGATGAATACGTTTACCATGATGGCTTCGCCGTCCATCTCTACCCGGACCCCCCGGGATGTCATTTTCTTCCCGCCCATGAAATCCGATACATTGGCGCTCATCAGGCCGGTCACGTTTTCCACCTCCAGCACGGCGGCAGATGCGATGGACGCCACCACCTCTTCCGAAATCTGGATGGTGCCCAATTCCTCCTGATGGCTCATATACTCTTTATTTTCAGGCATAACGTTTGCGTCTCCTTGTAAATAATCTCATTCGTACAAATCAGTATACCATTTCTATGAGGAAATTACAACAACAATTTACTGATCCGCTTCCATGATTTTGATCTGCCCGGCAGTATACTGGGTTTCATTGATCACGATGTCCTTGATCCGGGCCACGTCAGTAGCCGTCAGTCCCTCCTCGCCGGAGGCCACTACCACACTGCAGGAATCCGAACCCATGAACACCACACAGTCGGCATAGCCCTTGGCCGTCACCAGATTCTCGATCTGAGACTCCGCCACCGTGTAGCCTGCCAGCACCTGCAGCGTCTGACTGGCCTCGTTGCACACATCCTCCGTGGCGTTTTCGTCTATCTCCGCCTCCTGCAGCATGCTGATGGCGCTGTCCCTGGCCTGCTTGCGGCTCAGCCGCGCCGTGGCAAAGTAGTCATTCTCCGCGGCGTCATTCGTCACAGATACGCCTTCACCGTTCTCATTGACCAGCGTGGCCTGCCCCAGGATCTTGTCAGTCTCCGCCACATTGTCGGCATAGCGCCAGTTCAGGTACACGGATGCTCCCACCAGCACCAGTACCGCCAACACTACCGCCGGCCGTTTCCAGTTCTTCTTCCATTGGATCTTCATGCTTTTGCCCTCCTGCTTTCCGCTATATTTTTCCTGCTATATTCATTTCCATTGCACCACTGTAATCTTATCGCTGCCCAGTCCTGTCAGCACTGACACCGTCTGGATCACCGCCAAATGGACGCTGCTGTCACCCGCGCCCTGACACACCACCACCGCGCCCTGATACACCGGATAGGTCTGCTCCGTCACCACTACCTCCTCATAGCCGCTGCCCCGGTTCAGCGTCACCACATCCCGGTCCTGCCGGTTCTCCGTGTCCCGCAGGCTGGTGCTGCGGTTCTCCGCCAATTGCAGGGACGATCCGCTTTTCAGCGTGAGCATCACCTCTACCTGTCCCACACCCCGGATCCGGCCCAGCAGCCGTTCCAGCCGCTGCTCCGTCTCCGCCAGTGAGTAGGCCTCGGATACATTTACCGGCTCCGTCGTATCCTGCTGCTCTTTACCGCCGGAGGGCAGCAGCATCAGCACCACGCCCACCAGCGCCACCAGCGCCACATATTTGTACTTTTTTACATAGGATATGAGCTTCTCCTTCGCCATATGTCTCACTCCGTTTCCTGCCAGCGCTGGTGCATCTCATCGATCCCCAAATCGGTCCGGATGATCTGCGAAAGCGCTGTATTCTTTGGAATGTCCAGCGTCACCTCCACCGGAAAGGGCACGCCATCGCGTACCTGACAGGTCACCTCCGGGTGGCATACAACACCCAGCTGCGCCGCTTTTTCTGAAATATATGCGGCGGTCTCCTCTTGTATGAGCGTTTCCATCTCCTGTTGGTTGGCAGCGGTATATGTCTCCGTCTGCTGCTGAATGGTTCGCTCCCACCCCTCATATTGCAGATGCAGTTCCCCCGGTGCCAACGCCAGCAGGGGGCGGACCACTACCAACAGCATCACAAGACCGCCGGTGCATTTGGCAATGGTCAGCAGCGCCCCTTTGGGTACCAATGCGTACAATATGGACAGCGCCATAGCCGCCGCCATAATGCCAAACAGCCACGTCCGGAAAATACTCATGGAATCACCACCGATACAGAAGATGTAATGGAGATCAGCAGCAGCAGCGCACAGCTTCCTACCATCCCCAGCACCAGGCCAAAGGCGCTGCCCAGCGCGTTGATCAGCTCCACCAGCGTGCCGTTTCCGGCGGTGCCTGCCAGAAAGGCGGTGAGCTTATAGAGCAGATATTGTACCGCCATCCGGAGAAACGGCGTCAGGCAGGTGGCCAACACTGCCAACATTCCGAAAATTCCTACCGAATTCTTTAAAAGTCCGGCACCGGACAACACACTGCCGCTGGCCTGCGAGATGATACCGCCCACCACCGGAACCGCCGTTGAGATCACGGTGCGGGTCATTTGCAGCGCCAGAGCATCTGCGGAAGTTGAGGCCGCCCCGGTCATGGTAAGGTAGCCGGTAAACAGCACCAGTGAGCCGGTCAGCGCCCATGTCACCACTTTTTTGATGCCGTCCGCGACTCTTTTCAGCGGGTCACCGGGCAGCATGGCATTGGCGGAAGCTGCCGCCACATAGAAATATACCAATGGCAGTAAGACATTGCGGATCAGTGACAGCAGAAGGTCGGCAAAAAACACCGTGGCCACCTGCCGCACGCCGGCCGAAACGATGCCGCCGCTGGCCGCCACCGCTGCCGCCAGCGTGGGCAGCAATGCCTTGCCCAGCACGTCCAGCTGTTCCATTGTCTCCGTTCCGGCGCCCATCATGGTCTGTACGTCCCCTGCCGCCGTCATGGTGATGACCAGAACAAAGGACAAGGGCAAAAAATTGGCCGGAATAGGATGCTCCGCCGCCTGAAAACTGCCCTCTGCCACACCGTACAGCAGGACCGTTCCCAGCAGTACCACCATCACCCGCAGACTGCTGCGGAAATTGGCAGCCAGCAGATCACAGGCTTTATCCCACAGCCGGGCGAGTCCCTCAGACAGCGTACCACTGTCGGCGGTATCCTCCCCCAATTGCTCCAGCAATTCCTGTGCATCAGGTGATAAGGCATCGTCTACCGTTTCAGGCAGCGCAGCCCATGTAAAAACGGTACATAACCACAGGATATGGACCCCAATAACGGCGGTTATGACCCCCTTTTTCACATCAATCCCTCCAGCATCCGCCACGCGGCCCGAAACAGGGGCAATGACACCAGTATAGCGGCAAAGGCCCCGGCGATTTCCACCAGGCTTGCCATGGCTCCTTCCCCCGCATCACGGCACAGCGCGCCGCCAACGCGGCTGATGAGGGCGATGGCGACCGTTTTCAGCAGTGGAACGAACAGTTCCACAGACAGGCCGCCCCAGTCCAGCAGTTCCCGCAGGGAGGATGTGACCTCCTCCAATCCCCGGGCCAGCGCCGTCAGCACCACAACGCACACTGCCAGTGCCAGAAGCAGCGCCGTGTCAGGGCTTGTCTTTTTTAAAAGCGCTGTCAGCAGCGCGCCCAACAGGCACACCGCTGCGATTTTTGCCGCCGTTTCCATTACAGGGAAAACAGCCGTTTTACCAGATCGAACAGGTCGCTGATTTGCTGCAAAAGCATCATCAGCACCACGATCAGACCTGCCAGTGTGGTCAGCAGCGCCTGTTCATCCCGGCCGGAGCGCACCAGTATCAGATTCAGAACCGCCACCAGAATCCCGATGGCGGCGATCTTGAAGATCAGATCCACATCCATGCTTTTCCCCTCACATCAGTAAAATGATCAACAGTCCCGCTCCGGACAGCGCTCCAGCCAGCCACAGCTTCGTTCCCTGCCGCTGTTCCTGCCGGCGGCGCTGACAGCAGTCCTTCAACTGACGGGCGGTATACAGCAGCACGGCAGTCAGCTTTTCCTCATCGCCGGTCAGCTCCAGCGCCGTCAGCAGTTCGCTGCCTACCGGAAGAGTGGAAAACAGGTGATACCACGCCTTTTCCAGTGGTATGCCCTGCCGCAGCTGTTTCTCTATTTTTTGAAAGTACGGCCCCGCCAGCGGGTATCGTTCCAAAGATGCCAAGATGTCCGGCATTGCCATCCGCTTCCAGCGGATGGCGGCGGCCATGGCATCCAGTGCTGCCGCCAGTTCCTGCAGCAGCTGCGTCTGCCGCTTTCTGGTCCGCAGCTGCGCCGTAAAGACCCACAGAGCCGACGCCGCGATAAAGGCCGCTCCCAACAGCTTTCCCGTCACAGTGCTGACACCTGATAGCAGCGCTCCCCGCCATGGCGTGTGATAATCACCGCTTTTTCAAATACCTTCAGCTTCAGCAGCTGGGAAAACAGCGGCTTGCGCTTCAGCTCCTCCACATCTGCCGCGTGGATGGTGGCCAGCAGCGCCACGCCGCAGTTGGCGGCCGCCGCCATGGCGTACAGGTCCTCCCGGACGGTGATCTCGTCCACGGCGATGATCTGCGGGTTGGCGGCACGCAGCAGAATGGGGATTCCCTTCGCTTTCGGGCAGCCGTCCAACACATCCGTATGACAGCCTACCGCCAGTTGGGGTACACCCCGATGCATTCCGGCGATCTCGCCTCGCTCATCCACCACTGCCACCCGCTGGGCGGCATGGAGCGCTGCGCCATCGGACAGACTGCGGATCATGTCCCGCAGCAGCGTGGTCTTGCCCAGTCCCGGTGGTGAGAGCAGCACGGTGGAGCAGAACCGTTCCCCCTCCCAAAGCTGCGGCAGCACCGTGTCGGACAGTCCCTCCTGTTCCCTTCCGATGCGGATGCAGACAGAGGACAGATCTCTCAGATTGCGGCTGTCACCCTCCCGCAGCACCACCGTGCCGCATACCCCCACACGGAAGCCGCCGGGCGCTGTCAGGTATCCCTGCGCCAACGTGTCAGTGACGGCGTAGCGGGAGTAGCCTGTCACCAGATCGCACAGCTGCTCCAGATCTGCCTGGGACACCCTCAGCAGAGGCTGCTCCTGAGAGGGCCAGACCTCCCCTTCCGGCAGCAGCACCGTCATAGGCTGTCCGGTTCGCAGACGCAGTTCCTCCGCCAGCACCTTTTGATGATCCGGTAATTGCCGGGCCAGCCGCTGCCATTTGGGCGGCAGCAGCAGCACCGCCTGTTCATATCGTGAGATGGCGTATCGCTCGTCCATCCGACCACTTCCCTGTTGTTTGATACTCCACTGTATGATGGCTTGTTCGGGGATATGACAACAAAAAACACGCCCTTGCCCAGTGACAAGAGCGTGTGTCGGTATCGTTTTTTATCAGCTGTTATCCGCCGTACAGTGCCGTCACCAGCTGGGAATAGATCTGCTCCGGATTATTTCTGAAACGCTGGGCCAGATCCTCGGCCATCTCCCGGGTGGCCACCATGAGCTGCAGGCGCATAACATTGTCCACATCGTCGCTGAGGCTCAGCTCCACGGTATAAGTGCCGTTTTCCCGGCGCTCCACCTGCGCCCGGACCTGCGCCCGGCGTACCAGCTCCTGCCGGTGGGCGGCGATTAGCCTGTCCGCCTTCATGCGGACGGAATAGGGCAGGCCGGATTGACAGATCTCGCTGTTTTTCAGCCCCTTAGGTGTGATGGCATACTGCTGACGTTCATTGATGCGCAGATGATCGGTCTTGACCAGCTCATTGAGACACTGGGAAAAATCGAAATAGTCGATGCCGTCGTCGATCATGGTGAGCGCCTGTATATCGCTCAGCGGCATGGGTTCCGCTACACCGGCGGTCACATAGAGAATCAGAAATTTGATCTCCAGCTTGTCACGGATAAAGCCAACGCTCATAGCATCACGCTCCCTTCCCTTTTCATGATACGGAAATTGTGCTCATTTGTCAACATGGACAGGTCAGCCCTCCCGCACCACTACATTTTCCTCTCCCAGCCACTGGCGGCACTCCGCCAGCAGCGCCGGATGGTACAGGCATTTCCCTGCCAGCAGCTTACCGGTGTCGGCAAGGCGGATCTTCACCGGGGTCTCCCCCTCAAACATGGTCATCACCAGACGGATATGACGGAACGCCACACTATCCATACCGGGAACGCGCAGGAAGATGGCCGCTGCCTTCTTTTCCGCAGGCTGCGCCGATATGGGGGGGACGGCCTTGGTGTCCAACGGATACAGGGTATCACACATGATCTGGGGCGGTTTTTCGTCCCGCACCGACAGCCGCCCCTTCACGATGACCGGCGTATTGACCGCCATGTAGCTGCCGCACTGCTCGATGGTACGGCTGAAGCACAGCAATTCAATGGAGGAAACCTCGTCTTCCACCACCACATAGGCCATGAGGGTGTTGTTTTTGGTGGTGCGGGTCCGGTTGGAGGTGACGATGCCGGCCACGGTGACGTTCTGCCCGTCGGCATAGCGGGCAGGCCCGCCCTCGGCAGAAAAGTCCTCCAGAATATCGTGGATCGGTACCGCGCCGGCAGCACGGGCAGCGGCACGATAGTCATTCATGGGGTGGCCGCTGAGATACAGGCCCGTGGTCTCCTTTTCCATAAACATCCGCTCGGTGGCGGTATACTCCGGCACTTCAGGCAGGTGGATGGCAGCCGCCTGTTCACCGTTTCCGGCGGCCATGCCGAACATATCCAGCTGCCCCTCCACGTTGACCTTGCGGCTGCCGGCAATGGCGTCCAGCACCTTTTCGTAGACCTGCATCAATTGGGAACGGTAGGCGCCCATGGTATCGAACGCTCCGGCCTTGATGAGATTCTCCACAGCCCGCTTATTCATGTCACCGCAGTCGAACATCCGCTCGCAAAAATCCTGGAATGAGGTAAACAGGCCGCCCTTGTCCCGCTCGCGCACCAGCGCCTGAATGAAGCCCCGGCCGATGTTCTTAATGGCCACAAGGCCGAAGCGGATGCCGCCCTCCTCCACCGTGAAACCGTCGTAGGAACAGTTCACATCCGGCGGCAGCAGGGCGATGCCGCACTCGCGGCACTCGGCAATATATTCCGCCACCTTGTCGGAGTTGTCCAGCACGGAGGTCAGCAGCGCCGCCATATACTCCTTGGTATAGTGGCACTTGAAATACGCCGTCTGATAGGCCACCACCGCGTAGCTGACGGCGTGAGCCTTGTTGAAGGCATAGTTGGCAAAATCATAGATCTCGTCGTAAATGGCCTGTGCCGTGGCTTCCGGGATGCCGTTGGCCACGCAGCCCCGGATATTCCGTGCCGCATCGCCGTGGAGGAACGCCTCCCGCTCCCGCTCCACGTCCTTGGCCTTCTTCTTGGACATGGCACGGCGCACCATATCCGCCTGTCCCAGCGAATAGCCCGCCAGCTCCTGAAAGATCTTGATGACCTGCTCCTGATAGACGATGCAGCCGTAGGTGCCTGACAGGATCGGCTTCAAAGACGGGTGTTTGTACGTCACCAGCTTGGGATCATGCTTGCATGCGATAAACCGGGGAATGGATTCCATGGGGCCGGGGCGGTACAGTGCTATGATAGCAGTGATGTCCTCAATAGACTGGGGCTTCAGGCCCAGACACACACCGGTCATGCCGGTGGACTCCATCTGGAACACGCCGGAGGTACGGCCCTCCGTCAGCATCTGAAAGACCTCCGGATCGTCCATGGGGATCTTCTCCAGATCGAAGTCCGGTTCATACCGGCGCACCATCTTCACCGCATCTGCCAGCACCGTCAGGTTGCGCAGGCCCAGAAAGTCCATTTTCAGCAGGCCCAGCTCCTCCAGCGTGATCATGTTATACTGGCAGACAATGGATTCGTCGTTACGGGCCAGCGGTACATACTCGTACACAGGCAATCGGGTGATGACCACGCCGGCGGCGTGGGTGGAGGCGTGGCGGGGCATTCCCTCCAGCGCCTTGGCGGTGTCGATGAGTTTTCTCACCCGTTCATCGGACTCATAGAGGTCGGACAGCTGCTTGGACAGCCGCAGCGCGTCATCCAGCGTGATATGCAGCGCGCCGGGTCCGGAGGGCACCAGCTTGGCCACCACGTCCACCTCGGCATAGGTCATATTCAGCGCACGGCCCACATCACGGATGGCACCCCGAGCCGCCATAGTACCGAAGGTGACGATCTGGGCCACATGGTCGTCGCCGTACTTGCGGCGGACATACTCCACCACCTCACCCCGGCGGGTATCGCCGAAATCCATATCAATATCCGGCATGGACACACGCTCCGGGTTCAGGAAACGCTCAAAGTACAGCTGATACTGCATGGGATCGATGTCGGTGATATGCAGGCAGTAGGCCACCATGGAGCCGGCGGCACTGCCGCGGCCGGGACCGACGGGGATGCCCGCCTCACGGGCATAGCGCACAAAGTCAGACACGATGAGGAAATAGTCCGTAAAGCCCATCTTCTCGATCATGGCCAGTTCATATTCCAGCTGCTGCCGGTAATCCGGCTTCTCATTGCCGTAGCGCTGGGCAAAGCCCTCATTGCACAGCTTGCGCAGATAGGTGGGGGAATCGTAGCCGGGAGGCAGCTTGAATTCCGGTAAATGGTATTTTCCGAAGGTAAATTCCAGCTGGCAGCGATCCGCGATGCGTTGGGTGTTCTCCACAGCCTCCGGGTAGCCGGAGAACAGGGCCTCCATTTCCTCCGTGGAGCGGAGGTAGAAGTTCCGGGGTTCGTAGCGCATCCGGTTTTCATCGTCCACGTTCTTGCCGGTCTGGATGCACAGCAGCACGTCATGGCTCTCGGCATCCTCCCGGCGGAGGTAGTGGGCATCGTTGGTGCACACCAGCGGGATGCCGGTCTCATTGTGCATTCGCAGCAGGGCACGGTTGACGGTAGTCTGGTCCGCAATGCCGTGATCCTGCAGTTCCAAATAGAAATTGTCCTTCCCCAGAATGTCCTGCAGTTCCAGCGCATAGGCCTTGGCTCCATCGTAGTCGCCGTTCAGAATGCGGCGGGGAATTTCACCGGCAAGGCACGCAGACAGGCCAATCAGCCCCTCGCTGTGGGCGCGGAGCAGGTCAAGGTCGATGCGGGGCCTGATGTAAAACCCCTCGATATACGCCTGTGACACCATGTAGGACAGGTTGCGGTAACCGGTCTCGTTCTTGCACAGCAGCACCAGATGACGGGATTCGGCGTCAAACTCGTGCTGCTTGTCCAGACGGGTGCGGCGGGCCACATACACCTCGCAGCCGATGACGGGGTGAACCCCTTCCGCTTTACAGGCGCGGTAGAAGTCAATGACACCGTACATGGCGCCGTGGTCGGTGATGGCGCAGGCAGTCTGCCCCATCTCTTTGACCAGCTTGGGCAGGTCACGGATGCGGCAGGCGCCGTCTAACAGGCTATACTCTGTATGGACGTGGAGGTGGACAAAGGACATATCACTGTGCCTCCAGCTCGTCCAGCATGCCGCACAACAGCTCCACACCGGAGACCACCAGCAAACGGCAATGCTGGGTCACGCCTAGTTCCCGGGCAATATCTGTTCCCTCAATCCCTGGCTCGGCCAGCAGCTCGCGGCAATTCAGCTGGTGGAAACGCTGCCGGAAGCGGCTCTGGAACTCGTTGACCAGCTGAGTGGCGCGCTTTTTCCCCTCAGGGCCATTTTCCAGCGTACTGGGATAGGCCATGCCCAGTACCGTCACACAGGCGCTGACCACACCGCAAACGCCGCCATAGCGCATACCGCCGCCGAAGCCGCTGGCAAGCGCGATGCTCTGCTCCTCGGTAAAGCCGGTGATATCCGTGAACGCCGCCAGCACACTCTGGCCGCAGTTCAGGCCTTTTTCGTGGTATTCCATTGCTTTTTGGCATCTTTCCCGCGTTGTCATGATAGTTTCCGCGCCTCCTCCATGATCTTTCGTATCCGATGGTTCAAACAGGATTTACTGATGGGTGGGTCAAACAGTGCCGCCAGCTGAGCCAGCGGCAGCTCCGGATTCTGCATCCGAAGACGGGCCGTCTCCTGTATCTTTTCGGGCAGCTTTTCCAGCTGTCCGTGCCGTTTCAGTGTTTCGATGGCCTCCTGCTGGGCGGCCACCGCGTCCAGCGTCTTGTTAACGTTGGCCATATCGCAGTTCATGGCACGATTGGCGCCGTTTCGGATCTCCTTGTCCACCTTGGCGGTCATGATCTCGGTGGCGGCCACCGGCGCGCCCAGCATGGTCAGCAAATCCTCAATATGTTCAGACTGCTTGAAGTAAATGACCGCGCTGCCGCTGCGCATCACGCTGCGGGGCATAAAGCCCATTTCCTGCAAAAGAGCCGATACCTCCCGGCTGGCCTGAACATGGGAGGTGGACAACTCCAGATGATAGCGTTTTTCCGGATCGGTGACGCTGCCTCCGGCCAGAAACGCCCCCCGCAGGAACGCCGTGCGGCAGCAGTCCTCCTCCAGCAGGGCAAAGTTCACATGCAGCACCAGCGACTGGCGGGGATCATAGCCCAGTGTGTCCACGATGCGGCGGAGCTTTTCCGCTTCGGTGATCTGAAACACCAGCTTGCTGCCGGGCAATTCGTCCGAGGGCTGGCGGTCAAACTTCACGCCGAAGGCTCGGTGGAACAGTCGGGGCAGCCGGGCGGCAAACTCCGGATTCTCCGTAATGATACGCACCTCCCGCATAGTGAAGGTATTGCAGTACAGCAATACGCCGTAGCATTCGGCCCGGGCACAGCACAGCCGCTGCACCGCTGTGCGGCACAGCTCAGACTTTGCCTTGAACGAAAACGACTGCATGGGCTTTCCTCCTTCATGTGGGGTCTTTCTCTGAATACGTCTCGTAAATGCGCATCAGTTCATGCGCCAGATGGCCGGGATTATGGCGCACCAGTCCGTTCTCCAGACTGGCTAACGGACGCTGGATCAGCTCCACGCCCAGGGCACGGCATTTCTCCGTGTCGCAGTGGATGGGCTCCGCTCCCTCCCGTGCGTAGCGGCGGGCGATCGTCTCCGGGATAGGCATGGAGTTGGTCAGGCACAGGCGGAACAATCCCGGATAGCTGTGATGGAACAACGCCTGTATGTGGTCGGAAACGGTATAGCCCTCCGTCTCCCCTTCCTGCGTCATCACATTGCAGACATACAACTTAATGGCCTTAGACTCCCGAATAGCATCAGCAATACCGTCCACCAGCAGATTGGGGATAATGCTGGTATAGAGACTTCCGGGGGCCAGCACGATCATGTCAGCGTCCAGAATGGCCTCCACTGCCGCGTCCAGCGCCTTGGGATGCTCCGGCAGCAGGCGCACACTGCGGATGCGGCAGTCCTGCTCTTTCTTACAATAGAAAATGCGGGATTCTCCCAGCACGGTGGCCCCGTTCTCAAAGGTGGCCTCCAGCTGGATGTTCTCATTGGTCACAGGCAGCACACGGCCGGTGATGGCCAGTACCTTGCTCAGGCCCGCCACCGCCTTGTCAAAGCTGGGCATGATATCGTTCAGCGCCGCCAGCAGCAGGTTGCCCAGACTCTGGCCCGCCAGCGAGCCGTCTGCAAACCGGTAGGCCATCAACTGGCCCATCAACGGCTCACAGTTGGCCAGAGATTGCAGGCAATTGCGGATATCGCCGGGAGCCGCCATGCCCAAGTCCTGCCGCAGCATTCCGGTGCTGCCACCGTCATCCGCCACAGTAACGATGGCGGTGATGTTGCGGGTATACAGCTTCAGACCCCGCAGCAAGGTACTCAATCCGGTTCCGCCGCCGATGCCCACAATTTTGGGGCCGTTTTCCGGCGGGATATGATATAGGTAATGAGGCATAAAACCGTCACTTCTTTCCGCGTTTCCCTCTGTCAGCGGGAAATGTCCCGATGGCTCTCCGTTACGTCGAAGCCGACGTCCGTCAGCTCCTGCGCCAGCGCGTGGGCCACCGCCACGCTGCGGTGATGCCCGCCGGTGCAGCCCACGGAGATCACCAGCACGGTCTTGCCCTCCTGATTATAGAGAGGCAGCAGAAACCGCAGCATGCTTTTCAGCTTCTCCATGAACTCCCCCGTCTGGGGAAAGGAAAACACATAGTCCCGAACCGCCGCGTCCAGCCCTGTGCCGTGCTTTAGCTCCGGCACATAGTAGGGATTGGGCAGAAAGCGCACGTCAAACACCAGATCCGACTCCATGGGCAGTCCATGCTTAAAGCCGAAGGACATCACATCCACATGAATCCCCTGCCGGTCCTTCTCACGGCCAAACAGATTCAAAAGCTCGCTGCGCAGCTTCCCTACTGAAAAGGCGGAGGTATCCAGTACATAGTCGGCATGATCCCGCACCGGCTGCAGCATCTGCCGCTCCAGCATCACAGCCTGTTCGATGCTGCGTCCCTCCGCCGACAGCGGATGGGCGCGGCGTGTCTCTTTATACCGGTTGATAATGGCGGCGTTATCCGCGTCCAGAAACAGCAGACGGCAATTCACATCCGTGCGTTTCAGCCGCTCCAGCGCAGCAATCAGCAGATCAAAGGGCTCTCCCGCCCGGACATCGTACACCAGCGCCACCCGGTCATAATGGCCGTGGGACACGGCGCAGAACTCGGCAAACTTCACCATCATCTCTGCCGGGAGATTGTCCACGATATAGTAGCCGATATCCTCCAGAATAGAGGCGGCGCGGCTTTTACCGCTGCCGCTCAGGCCTGTAATGATCAGTATTTCCATAGCTTCTCCCCTGTTCAGCCAACGATGCGCACTTCCGGCTCCAGCATTACGCCGGAGATTTCCTTGACCCGGCGCTGTACCTCCGCCATCAGAGCCAGTACATCTTCACAGGTGGCGCCGCCGGTATTGATGACAAAGCCCGCGTGCTTTTCCGAAACCTGCGCGCCGCCCATGGTCAGCCCCTTGCAGCCGGCTTCCTCTATCAGGCGGCCCGCAAAACGCCCCTCCGGCCGCTTGAAGGTACTGCCGGCGCTGGGGTATTCCAGCGGCTGAGACGCTTTGCGCCGGGCCATCAGATCCTCCATACGGCCACGGATGGCGGCAGGATCGCCCTTTTGCAGAGCAAACACCGCGTACAGCGCCACCGCGTCGGGATGGTCGGTCAGCAGGC
Organism: uncultured Clostridia bacterium; assembly: GCA_945915065.1. Taxonomy (GTDB): domain Bacteria; phylum Bacillota; class Clostridia; order Oscillospirales; family Oscillospiraceae; genus Vescimonas. Next base: position 50,808 of record CAMEER010000005.1, read on the forward strand.
TGCGGCGATAGCCAAAATCCATGGCATGACAGGGAATATACTTTACACCTTCTTCAGGAAACAGCACACTGACGCCCTCAATAACCTGCGCCATCTCACCGCCGTACGCGCCGGCGTTCATGCACACCGCGCCGCCTACGCTGCCGGGAATGCCGTGGGCAAATTCCAGTCCCGTCAGGCTCTGCTGGCAGGCAAAATTGGCCACCCGTGCCAGCGACGCACCGGCGCCGGCCCTGATGTGCCCTTCGCCGGTCAGTTCGATGCCGTCCATGTCACGGGTGTTGATGATCAGGCGATCCACCTGACCGTCAGGAAACAGCAGATTGGTGCCGTTGCCCATAATATAGGGCCGTGCGCCGCACTGGACGGCAAAATTCAACAGCAGCACCAGCTGCTCGCTGTTCCGGGGAAAAGCCATCCGCCGGGCCGGGCCACCAATGCGGAAGGAAGTGTGCTTTGCCAGCGGTTCCTCCGCCATCATCGGCAGATCGGGCAAGTAGTCCCGCAGTTGTTCGTCCAAAAGCTCATACCAAAGCATGAAGCGCCTCCCAAATCATTGTTTTTCAAATCATTCGCTTGTTCTTACCCAACAGCGCCGCGCCGATGACACCGGCGTCGTTGCCCAATTCCGCCTTGACGATCCGGGTCATTTTGTCATAGTTGCAGGGCAGGCTGTGGGCCGCTACCTGACGGCGCAGGGGCAGCAGCAGCTGTTCATCCGACTCATTGCTGACGCCACCGCCGATTGCCAGTGTATCCGGCTGGAAAATGTTGATAATATTGACGATTCCCACGGTGAGATATCGGATGTATTGGTCACAGACCTGCTGCCCTATCTCACAGCCCTGACGGGCGGCGATAAAGGCAGACTGGCCGGACACATGGCCGTCGTTCTCCGCAATGACGCGGGCCAAAATACTGTCGGGATGCTCTGACAGTGCTCTGGCCGTTTGGCGCTTGAGGGCGTTGGCGGAGGCATACTGCTCCCAACAGCCACGGCGGCCACAGGGACATTCCTCGCCGTTCATCTCAATGGACATGTGCCCCACCTCACCGGCCATGCCGTTGGAGCCGTGGAAAATCTTTCCGTTATGGACGATGCCGCCGCCCACACCGGTACCCAGCGTGACGGTGATAAAGCGCTTGCTGCCCCGGCCGCCGCCCACATAGTACTCCGCCAAAGCCGCGCAGTTGGCGTCGTTTTCTATGTACAGGGGCAAATCGCTGAGCTGATGGAATAGCCGCCTTAGCGGCACATTGCGCAAAGGAAGATTGCAGGTATACAGAATGGAACCGCCGCGAATCTCCACGGCGCCGGGACAGCCCACACCAATAGAGACAATATCCTCTAAGCCGCAGCCGAAATCATGGCACAGGTCCATGCTCAAGACGTGGATCGTCCAGGCCAGCGCCGCCGGATCGGCGATGCCCGCTACCTTCATTTTGCGGGTGGCCAGCAACCGGCCCGTCTCATCCACCAAACCTGCCTTTAAGTTGGTCCCGCCAATATCTATGCCGATATAATTCATACAATATTTCCGTTCTGCTGAATCATGGCATCCAGCTTACTGTCGAACTGGGTCACAAAATCCCGGCCAGAGTTATAACCGTACTTCATCTGCCGGTTCTTCATGGTGGCGATCTCCACGATACCGGCCAGATTTCGGCCGGGACGCACCGGGATGGTCACCACGGGCAGCGATACATCCAGCAGCGTATAGCGCTCTTCCCCCAGGCCCAGACGGTCATAGAATTTGCCGTCCTGCCATTGCTCCAGCTGGATCACAAGGTCGATCTCCGTCTCGAACTGCACCGCACCCATGCCGAACAGCTGCTGCACGTCGATGACGCCCACACCGCGGATCTCAATGTAGTGGCGTATCAGTTCCGGAGCCGTACCGTGGAGGGTATCTGAAATACGACGAATCTCCACCGCGTCATCCGCCACCAGCTGGTGACCGCGCTTGAGCAGCTCAATGGCCGTCTCACTTTTGCCGATACCGCTGTCGCCAAGGATCAGCACACCCTGGCCGTAAATATTCATCAGCACGCCGTGGCGGGTGATTTGGGGCGCCAGTGCATTGTTGAGATAGTCAATGATATGACTGGTGGCGTCTACCGTATCACTTGCAGTACGCAACAGGGTACGGCCATGCTTCTGGGCCATTTCCAGCAGTTCAGAGAATACCTCCAGATTGCGGGAGATGATCATGGCGGGAAAGCTGTAGCTCATCAGGCGGTTAAACACCCGTGTCCGTTCCTCTGTGGACATGCGGGAAAGAAAACGCATCTCGCTCTTGCCCAGGATCAGAAGCCGCTTGGTGTCAAAATAATCATAAAACCCCACCAATTGCAGCGAGGGACGGAACACATCCGAAACGGTGATCACGCAGGTGTCGTAGTCGCTGCCCTTGCAGAGAATTTCCATATGAAAGTATTCCGCCAGCTTTTTGACGCTGGCAGGGGTACGTTTCACTTTTTCCATGGCTTGTCGCTCCTCAAATTCTATTGATAACAATACAGTTTATATTATACCGTATTCACAGGGTTTTCGCAACTTTCCCGCTTGAAAATTTTTTCAGTTTTTTGTCAAATAATGCTTGCAATTTACCGCAACTTCTGGTATGATAACTACTGCTTGCGAAACGACTGCAAGTATGATGTTACGACAGCAAGGAGGTGCAACGGATGGCTAAGTGCGAGTTCTGCGATAAGGGCGTGACCTTCGGTATCAAGGTTTCCCACTCTCATCGTCGTTCCAATCGTCCCTGGAAGCCCAACGTCAAGCGCGTAAAGGCTTTGATCAATGGTACGCCTCGCCATGTGTATGTTTGTACCCGGTGCCTGCGTTCCGGTAAAGTTACCCGCGCGATCTGAATGAGCAAAAGCTCTGTGGAACTTCCGCAGAGCTTTTTTCATAGCAAAATAGGTGCCAGCCCTGCGGTATTTCTCACGTCCGCAGGGCTGGTTTTTTCTTACCGTTCCGGATCCCAAGAAGCGCGGTCACGCACCGCACTGCTGTCGAAGGTTCTGCTGCCCCGGCGCTCAAAACTCAGGTAGCGGGTGCCCTGAAAGGTCAGCTCGCCGAAATCCCCCTCAGCCATCATGCCGTATTCCCGACCGCTCACATGCAGTTCCATTCGGTCACCGCTGGCCACCTGAAAGGTAACATAATAGGTCGAGGAGGTAGAGGTATGCATGGCCCCGTTATCGCCAGTGTTGTGGTGATGCACATTTGTGTTCTGGCGTTTGGACACTACCGTGGCCTCCACCGTCAGGCGCGGGGAATGGTTATTCTTATTCCATGCGCGGATCCCCTTCACTGCCGTGATGAGGAAAAACACGATGAAGATGCCGAACATCAGGAAAAAGATCACCTGAAACGCGCCGAATCCAAAGCTAAATCCCATAGTTGTTCCTCTCTTTCTGCCATCAGGGGTGGTCTTTCCTTACTATTTTACCGTCTTTTCACCGGCTTGTCCATCAACTTCAGATTGCGGAGGGGCACTTTTCCGCAATCTGAAGTTTACAAGGTTTTACTCCTTGGTCAGGTGCCGCATGGCAGCCTTCAGCATCAGTTTTTTGGTCCCTACATTGTCGAAGGCTACTTCGATCAGCGCATCGCCGCCCATGGGGCGCACCGACAGCACCAGTCCGTGGCCAAAGGCGGTATGCGTCACACTCTCGCCGGCCTTCAGCTCCAGCAGAGGACCGCTCTCCCGCTTCGGTGCCGCAGCCGTATATGCAGGCTTCTTCACCGCAGGTCGGGCCGTCGCTACGCCATCAGACGAGTACGATGTCACAGCGCTGCGGCCTGCGTAGCTTCCGCCAAAGCTACCAAAGCCGCCGGCATCGTCGTTATAATCGTCGCTCCAGTGGCGCTCGGCACGAGGCTCCGGTTTGCCGATCCACTGGCTGTTTTCCTCCGGGATCTCCTCCAGAAAGCGGGAGGGCATAGTCGGCGTGGTGCGGCCGAACAGCATGCGCTGCCTGGCATGGGTCATAGTCAGGTGCTCTCTGGCACGGGTCATAGCCACATAGCACAGCCGACGCTCCTCTTCCATCTCCTCTTCATCGCCCATGGCGCGGTTGCCGGGGAACAGGCCATCCTCCATGCCCACCACAAATACCTCCGGGAATTCCAGCCCCTTGGCACTGTGCATGGTCATCAGCACCACGCAGTTTTCACTCTCCTCAGTGCTGTCCAGATCGGTATACAGTGCCACCTCATCCAGAAAACCCGACAGGGAGGGATCGTCCGGCTGGTTGTCCAGAAAGGCGTGGATGCTGGAGGCCAGCTCCTGCACGTTTTCCAAACGTCCCCGACTCTCCATATCATTCTTCTCCGTCAGCATCGCAATGTAGCCGCTGCGGTTGCAGACAAATTCGTAAAACTCCGGCAAGGGCAATTCCCCTGCTTTAGCCCGCATTTCCTCCATCAATGCTGTGAAGGTCTCCAGCCTTACAGACGCCGTTTTCAATTCCGGATAGGCCGAGGCATGGCAAAAGATCTCATATAAGGGCACCCCCTGCTCCGTGGCAAGGATCTGGGCTTTATCCACCGTGGCCGCACCAATCTTGCGGGAGGGAACATTGACGATGCGCCGCAGGCGCAGATCATCGGCGGGGTTATTGATGACACACAGATACGCCAGCATATCCTTGATCTCAGCCCGATCAAAGAACTTCATACCGCCGATGATCTTATAGGGAACACCGCTGCGCTTGAAGGCATATTCCAGCGCGTTGGATTGGGCATTCATACGGTAGAGCACCGCGTGATCCCGCCAGTTCATACCGCGGTTGTAGTTCATCATGATCTGCCCCACCACGAAATTGGCCTCGTCGCCTTCGTTGAAATTGGTCTTGATGAGCACTTTGTCTCCGGTGCCGTTGCGCGTCCACAATGTCTTGCCCTTTCGGCCCTGATTATGGCGGATGACGGCGTTGGCGGCATCCAGAATATTCTGGGTGGAACGGTAGTTCTGCTCCAGACGGATCGTGCGCACGCCCCGATACTGTTTTTCAAAGCTGAGGATATTCTCGATATTGGCGCCGCGGAACCGGTAGATGCTCTGATCGTCATCGCCCACCACACAGATGTTGCGATATCCTCCCGCCAGTAAACTGGTCAGCAGGTATTGCAGATGGTTGGTGTCCTGATACTCGTCCACCAGCACATAGCGGAACTTCCGCTGATAGTACTCCCGCACCTCCGGGCAGCTTTGCAGCAGCTGTACGGTCAATAAAATGATATCGTCAAAGTCCAGTGCGTTGGCATCGCGCAGTTTCTTTGCGTAAAGTGAATACACTTTACTAATCCGAGTCTTTCGCCAATCGTTGTTCTTTTCCCAATACGCACGGAAATCCTCCGGCAGCAGCATCTCGTCCTTTGCCCGGGAAATAACCGATACGATCTCCCGAACCGGGAAAGTCTTTTCATCCAGATCCAGTTCCTTAAGACAGTCCTTGACCACGCGTTTGCTGTCATCCGTATCATAGATGGTAAAATCTTTGGAATAGCCGATCTGCTCGATATCCCGCCGCAGGATGCGGACACAGGCAGAGTGGAACGTAGACGCCCATACGTCCCGGGCCTCCTCCCCCAGCATCCGCTCCAAACGCTCCTTCAGTTCATTGGCTGCCTTATTGGTGAAGGTAATGGCCAGCACCTCCCACGGACGGGCAGGCTCTAACGCACACAGATACTGCATCAGGGGACGCTGCTCCGGTGTGGGGTGGGCCGCATATTCCTCCAGAAACGCCACTTCATCCTCTGAAATAGGAATAGGGATCTCATCTGTGTCGCTGCCGCGGCCGTACCGCAGCAGATTGGCCACCCGGTGAATCAGCACCGTAGTTTTTCCGCTGCCCGCTCCGGCCAGCAGCAACAGCGGTCCTTCCGTGGCCATCACGCCCTGCTGCTGCATGTCATTCAAGTGGGCGTAATCCACAGCGATCGCCTGCCGCCGTGCATGGATAAATCTCTGTTCCAGTTCCGTCATATTGTGCGCTCCCCTATCCCTTGTGGTGTTTTTTCCTATTGTAATACAAAATCCTGTCCCGGTCAACAGCTACCGTAAATCTTAGAAATTTTGTTCGATTTTCTCTTGACAGAAACGTTTGTTCGATGTATAATGCATATCGAACAAAAATTCTATTGGAGGTTCCTGTTATGGCTACTATTGGGTATGTAATTGTAATTCTGGGAGCGATGTCCGTTTCCGTAAATCTGATGCACCTGATCGACCGACTGGAACGGCCGCGCCGCAGTCAGCGCCGCCGTAATGCTGCCTGAGTCATGGATCTTCTGGAAAAGCTGACCATTCTGTCGGATGCCGCCAAATACGACGCCGCCTGTACATCCAGCGGGGTCAAGCGTAAGTTTCAGCCCGGGAAGATCGGCAACACTTCCTCTTCTATTGCAGGCTGCTGTCACAGCTTTTCCGCCGACGGACGCTGCATCACGCTGTTGAAGGTATTGATGACCAACAGCTGCGTTTACGACTGCAAATATTGTGTCAACCGGCGCTCCAACGATACCCGTCGTGCTGCTTTTACGCCCCGTGAGCTGGCGGAACTGACCATCGGCTTTTATCGACGGAATTATATTGAGGGGCTTTTTCTTTCCTCCGGTGTGATGCGCAATGCTGACTACACTACCGAGCAAATGATCCGTGCCCTACAGATCCTGCGGCAGGAATACGGCTTTAATGGGTACATTCATGCAAAAGCCATCCCCGGCACATCTCCGGAATTGGTGCAGCAGTTGGGCCTTTTGGCTGACCGCATGAGTGTCAACATCGAGCTGCCCTCCCAGCAGGGATTACAGCTGCTTGCTCCCGATAAAACAAGGGAAGCTATCCTGCGGCCTATGGGACTGATCCGCGACAGGGTATTGGAAAACCGTCAGGAATTGGTCAAATATAAGCACGCCCCGTCCTTTTCTCCGGCAGGACAGAGCACCCAGCTGATCGTGGGAGCGACGCAAGACACCGACCGGCACATTCTGCATCTGACAGAGGCACTTTATCAGAAATATCGTCTCAAACGAGTGTTTTACTCTGCCTATGTTCCGGTAGTAGAAAACAGTCTCCTGCCCTCTCTGGATACCAAGCCGCCGCTGCTGCGGGAGCATCGGCTCTATCAGGCAGACTGGCTGCTGCGGTTTTATGGTTTTCGTGCCTCCGAGTTGTTGGATGAGGCTCATCCGGACTTCAATCCACAGCTGGATCCCAAATGCAGTTGGGCGGTTGCCCATTTGGAGCAATTTCCTGTGGAGATCATGCGAGCAGAATATGAAACGCTGCTGCGGATTCCGGGTATCGGTCCGACCAGTGCCAAGCGTATCCTCTCAGCCCGGCGTACCACACATCTGCGGCTTGAGGATCTGAAAAAGCTGGGGGTGGTCGTTAAGCGGGCACAGTATTTCCTTCTCTGTGATGGTCACGCCGCGCCCGGGCTGCGGTTCTCCCCTTCCACTATCGTGCAGCAGCTGGAGGCCGTAGAACGAGGGTCGTTGCCAGAAAGTGAGATGCAGCAGCTATCTTTATTTGACGCAGCGGGGTGAACAGTGTGGCATGGAGAGATGTGGTTTTTCAATATGACGGCACTTTTGAAGGTTTTCTGTGCTGCGTGTTTGAGAGCTATGTGCATAAAGAATTCCCCATTGCTTTTTCCGGCAATGAGGAATGTTGGTCGCTGTATGAGGTGCGCTATGTGGTGACAGAGCGAGAGCATGCCCGCCGTGTATACGACAGTATTTTGCGGCGTTCCAAAGGCGCAGCGGATGTAGTGCGGCGCGGGTTTCTCACCTGTCTGCCGGAAAAGGAATCCCGATTATATGCCGTGATTCAAAAGCTATATGAGGAGGGCGCCGGTTTTCTGCACAATATTTCTGATCCGGTGTACTACCCCGTTGCCAAAGCCCTTCGTCACCTGAGCGGTGAGTTGGAAAAATTGCGGGGCTTTGTTCGTTTTTCAGATTACAAGGGCGTTCTGGGGGCGGAGATCGAACCAAAAAATCGGGTTTTACCCCTGCTGCGAAAGCACTTCTGTGACCGATACGCCAATGAGGCGTTTTTTATATATGACCGAACCAACAAAGAATTGTTGGTTTATGCCAACAGTCACTCCCGCCTTCTTACAGTGGACAGTCTGCAGTTGTCGCTGCCCGGTGAAGAAGAGGTGCAGTTTCGCAGGTTATGGAAACAATTCTATGAAACCATTGCTATCCAAGAACGGTATAATCCCCGGTGTCAGAACACGTTTATGCCAAAGCGGTATCGCGGCACTATGACAGAGTTTTTGCCGGACGACTATGAAGCACAACAAAAAGGCGTCAATCCGCCAGCAGCTTGCGCAGCTTTTCCAAGCCCCTGTGTTCCAAACGGGAAATCTGAACCTGCGATACTCCCACGATCCGGGCTGTCTGCTCCTGAGTCAGCCCCTTGAAAAAGCGCAGGAGAATGGTCATCTTTTCTTTTTCCGGGAGCGTATCAATGGCCTCCCGCAAGGCTATGCTCTCCACAAGGCGCTCTTCCTCTGCATCCGTACCTAATGTCGATTCCAGTGTCAAGCCCTCTGCAGTTTCCTGCTGCAGCGATTCCGGAGCCACAGTGGCAAGGTCAATATTGGCAATTTCCTCTACTGTCATTCCGGTGGCCTCTGACAGCTCGGACAGGTGGGCCTCCCGACCCAACTGATGCCGCAGTTTTTCCCTTGCCGACCAGAGGGTCTGGCCCTTTTCCCGGATGGTGCGGCCTACTTTGATGGCGCCATCATCTCGAAGAAAGCGTCGAATCTCACCGGAGATTTTGGGCACGGCGTAGGTGGAAAACTGGGTACCGTAATTGAGATCAAACCCTTTTACTGCCTTGATAAAACCGATACATCCCAGCTGATAGAGGTCATCCGTTTCTACACCGCAGCCGTAATACCGCTTGACAATGGACCAGATCAGTCCACTGTTCTCTGTCAGCACCTGCTGGCATGCCTCGTCGTCTCCCCCCTGCGCCCGTTCCAGCAGCGCAAACATCTCGCTCATCGCTTGATTCTGGCAGAGATGCGCCGACGCATCGTAACGGTGGTACCACGACCCGATGTTGACTTGACAGTCAGGCGGTCCATAAAGCTCTCCATAATGGTAAAGCCCATGCCGCTGCGCTCTTCCCCGCCAGTGGTAAACAGCGGCTGTCGAGCCTGCTGAATATCCTCAATTCCTTTTCCCCAGTCGCGGACAGTAATCTCTATCGTATTATTTTCCAGAAGTTTCAGTTTCATCACGATTTTTCCCAACTGGTCAGGATATCCATGAACAATGGCATTTGTGACCGCTTCACTGACAGCCGTTTTGATATCCCCCAATTCATCCAGTGTGGGATCCAGCTGAGCCGCAAAGCCGGCTGCCGCTACACGGGCAAATCCCTCGTTGCTGCTGCGACTGAGAAATTCCAATGTCACATAGTTTTCCATGCGCTGCATATGTATACTCCTCTCATATCGATATTTCTTTTGATGATTGACTATTGGGGCGACATTGTCTCCCCGGTACGCTGCTATATGATTGCTATCCATCACACTATTGGATCGTCATCATGCGTCCGACTCCTGCGGCTTCCAATACTTTTTTTGGTTGGGATGCAACATGCTGCAGTTTGACACAGCCGCCCAATTCTCTCATGCGCTGCCAACCCCGCAGGGCCACAGCAATGCCGGCGCTGTCCATAAAGGTAACGCCGCTGAAATCCAGCACCAATTCCGCAGGCAGTGTGGCTTCGATCTCCCGTTCCAGCTTTGTCAACAGGCCACGGGCTCCATGGTGATCCAATTCTCCTTTTAATTGCAGTTCCAGAACTCTCTCCCGACAAGTGGCAGTCACTTCCATTTTCATGCTCCTTTTATATGTTCTACATGTACTGACATGCCGCAGGCATGTCCTTTTTATTTCATGGCAAAAAAATAATCACCGCAGAGAAATCTCTCTACGGTGATTATACGGGATTTATTATGCGCTTTTGCACGAAATTCGCCGACGAAACGGATAAATCAAAGATTTATGGCCTTGCCTGTGTGCCGAAGTGTTCTGCTCTCGGGAAACCAACCCATTTGGAGGCAAAAACGCGCAAGACAATGGGACTATCCTTATAACTTCATAGCGGCAGCGGATTCCTCCAGCTTGGCGATCAAGGCACGGGCCTTATCAGCTTTTTCACGCTCGGCATTAACAACGTTTTCCGGTGCGCGGGAAGTGAAAGACTCGTTAGCCAATTTGGCTTCAATGCGCTTGAGGTTATCCTCAGCCTTGGCCTTCTCCTTGGCGATACGTTCCAGCTCAGCGTCAATATCGACCAACTCCGCCAACGGCAGATAGATATTGGCATCGTGAGTCACCACAGTGACCATGCCCTTCAGGTCAGACGGCGCTTTGTCTGTGACTGTCACCTCGCTTGCATAGGCCATACGGGTAATGAAGTGTTTACCCACCTCATAGGTCTCAGGACGGCGGGTCACCAAAATCAACTGCGCCTTCTTGGAAGGCGGCACGTTCATCTCGGAACGGCGGGCGCGGACGGCGGTGATGGCATCCTTCACATTTTCCATATCGGACTCCGCCTGTGGGAAGTGCAGGGCCTCCTGATAGGTCGGCCATGCCGCGCGGATCAGGAAATCGCCTTCGTGGGGCAGCGCCTGCCAGATCTCCTCAGTGATAAAGGGCATGAAGGGGTGCAGCAACTCCAGAATACGCAGCAGCACATAGCACAGCACGTTTTCGGCTGCCAGCTTCGCCCCGGCGTCTTCGCCGTTGAGGCGGGTCTTGGTCAGCTCGATATACCAGTCGCAATAGGTGTCCCAGATGAAATCATAGATTTTGGCGGACGCCACACCCAACTCAAAGGCATCCATGTTCTCTGTCACTTCACGGATCAGCGTGTTCAGCTTGCTGAGGACCCATTTGTCCTCCAGCTCCAGCTTTTCCGGCAGCTCCACTTTGTCAATGGTAAGATTCATCATAACAAAGCGACTGGCGTTCCAGATCTTGTTGGCAAAGTTACGCATGGCCTCGCATTTTTCCACGAAGAAACGCATATCGTTGCCGGGGCTGTTGCCGGTGATCAGGTTAAAGCGCAGCGCGTCGGCGCCGTAATTCTCCGCCATCTCCAGCGGATCGATGCCGTTGCCCAGCGACTTGGACATTTTGCGGCCCTTATCATCCCGCACAAGGCCATGGATGAGCACCGTTTTGAAGGGCTCCTTCTTCATCTGCTCCATGCCGGAGAAGATCATACGGGCCACCCAGAAGAAAATGATATCGTAGCCGGTGACCAGCACAGAGGTGGGGTACCAGTAGTTCAGGTCGGCGGCATCCAGATCAGGCCAGCCCAGCGTGGAGAAAGGCCACAGGGCGGAGCTGAACCAGGTATCCAGCACGTCCTCCTCACGGGTCAGATGGGTACATCCGCACTTTTCGCACTTGGTGGGATCCTCGCGGCTGACATTGATATGGCCGCACTCGTCACAGTACCACGCGGGGATCTGGTGGCCCCACCACAGCTGGCGGGAAATGCACCAGTCATGAACGTTTTCCATCCAGTTGATATAGGTCTTGGTGAAACGCTCCGGCACAAACTTGACGGTACCGTCCTCTACCACGCGGATAGCCTCTTTGGCAAGAGGTGCCATTTTCACGAACCACTGGGCGGAGATCAGAGGTTCCACGTCGTTATGGCAGCGGTAGCAGGTACCCACGTTGTGGCTGTAAGGCTCGGTCTTAACCAGATAGCCGGCGGCGTCCAGATCCTCCACAATGGCCTTGCGGCACTCGTAGCGATCCATTCCCTGATACTT
>CAMEER010000006.1 GCA_945915065.1 uncultured Clostridia bacterium
TCCTTGACGCACGGATTTTTACGCAATACGCTCTATCAAGGAATCATGCACAAGAAATGTTATCTGTCATCATCCCCCAGATAAAACAAGCCATTTCTCTTGCCACAGCAGTCTTTGCAATGTTTACCTTTGATCGCATTGCAATTTTAAAGTATTTTTTCTTTAGCCGTGCGTTTGCCTTATCCGCATAGGCAACAGTCAATGAATCGCACTTTGCCTGCCGTTCCTTGAGCGCTACTGATTTTCCGCTTTTTGTTGCGCTCCGACCAAATACCTGAGCCGTTTCTACAAGTAGTTTGCGAAGATGTGAATTGCCGGCTTTTGTAATACCGGTATATTGCTGCTTATCACCACTGGAGCATTCTCCCGGCACCAGTCCAAGATAGGACGCAAACTGCTGCGCAGTCGCAAACCGCCGGAAGTCTCCTACCTCAACACAGAAAGACAATGCCGTATGCGCGGCGATACCGCGAAAGCAGCCCAGCTTCTCCACCTTTTGCCGGTAAGGTTCTGCCTGTGCAAGTTCGTTGATGCGCATATCATACATATCCACCTGCTCCCGCAGCTGGTAGTAACGGATCAGATACTCTTGCAACACTTCGGACAGAATCTTATTGCCGAGATCCAAACTTGAGAGCCACACCAAATGCTTGTTTGTCCAATAGCTCTTACCATCATGGATTTTGCCGTGTCGGATACAAAATGCAATAATCTGTTGCTTGACGCGAGCCAATGCGCTGTTGGCGTCATCACGCATACGGATATACTCTTTCACTGCGTCATCCATTTCCGTCGGAATATACACAGGGCTGTAAGTATGGAAAGCAAGGCACTTGCTGATTAGACGGGCATCTCTGCGATCTGTCTTGATGCGCTTGCCTGGCGTTGTCATCATCGTGGTCGGTGCAAGGATCACGCAGTCAATACCGTGAGCGTGCAGTTGATGATACAATGAGTAACCGAGACATCCTGCCTCGTAACCGCAGACAATGCGACAATCCCTGCTCTGTTGCTTTTCAATGCGAGCGAGGTATTTCAGAATATTTTTCGCATCCGGCTCGACTTGGACCTCGGCAAAAAAGCGGTCATCCTCCATGCTGTAGCAGCAAAGCGTGTAATTTGTGGTATGGACATCCATTCCTACATAGATTATACTTGTCATGATGACTCCTCCTCTTGTATGTGGTAATTCCTGTGTGCTTTTTGTTTGCACTTTAAGTATGACAGGTAAATCCACGCTTTACAAGCGAAGGGGTCATTTCATATTGTCTATTCTCGCTTATCGCACAACGCGTGATAAGCCTCACCGCACAAAAACGGGCGCCGATGTAGTATTTCGGCAGACGCAAGGTGCAGCTGAGATAGCGCTTCAGTTCTTCCGGCATGCCGCAGCGGGCATATTTGCCCTTGCGCACCGCCTCCATGATCTGCCAGGGGATGCCGTTCTCGGCGCGGGCTTTGGGCGGCGTGTGCCGACGGATCAGGTCATACACGTCCTCGCGAAAGGCGATCACGTCCAGAAAATCGACATCACCCCGGTGAATGGCGATCTGCTCTGCCCGACTCCACGCGCCCTCCGCCAACTGCAGGCCCATGGCCTTGATGTGGTGGTAGGTGGTCGTCAGCGGCGGCAGGCCCTCCAACGCCGGAGCATCGTCCCGCAGCGCACCGATCTCGATAATGCCTTGCTGGCCATCCGATTGGACGAGCCGCAGCGCGGTCAGCTCCTCATCGCTGTAAGGCTCCAACGTGAGAGTCCCGTTCTCGTCCATGCGCTGCCAGTAGTCCGGAATGAAGTCCGTCACCAGCTGCCGTATTTCATCGGGGACGCGAAGGCTGATATCCGGCAGTCGCATCGCCAGCGAACGGCTGGAGAGCCGATGACCGTCGCCCTCCATGCTGCCGCCGCAGGCCGGGCAGACGGCGTCCGGCATGTCCCAGCCATCCTCATAATGGTCACAGTTGAAGGTAGTATAGTGACAGTTGTTGCAGCGGTAGTAAGGCGGCAGGGGATTCACCGATGTGGCGCCCAGCAGGCAGGCCAACAGCGAGTCGTTGGTACTGCCAAGAACCAGCACATTCTCCGGGCCGAACTCCTGCCGCAGTGCCGCGACGCACCGCCATAGGGGCATCCATGTGCTGCGGCCCACCAGCCGCATTTCTTCCGCCAAGCGCCCGTAGACCCGCTCAGACTTCCCCGCGCCGTAATACTCCTCCACAAGCTTCACCAGCAATGTTTTTTGCATGATACGCCCTCCTTTGTTGTGGTAAGGCGTAGTATAGCAGAGAAGGTGGACAGAGAGTGTCGCTGGCAGAAAAATATTAGATCATATTGTTTCGCAAAAAGTCTTCGAGATACTGCCTGCTGATCCTCCATTCACGCCCTATCTTCATCGCCGGAATCAATTGTTGGGCGATCATTTTTCGTACCTGCTGCTTCGTGGTCTTCAGCAAGGCTGCGGTCTCGGCTACGGTAAGAAGTTCGATTACGCCCACGGATCGTCGTCCCTTCTCGCAGCCATGCTCTTTTCCTCTTTGTACAAGAAGTTGTGCAGTCGACGCAGGTCGTGGCAGGTCAATCCCCAGTCGCCGATCTCATTTCGGCTGGGCTTCACGTTGTACTTCTCGCAGCTTTTTCTCAGATTCTCCTTGTCCATTTCCAGCAGACGGCAAACCTCCTTGATGCTGTAGAACTCATTCAGGTCCGAGTATGAAATATACTGAATCATAATCTGATCCTCCTTGGCGTGAGATAAAATGATTTAAAATTTGTACATAGGAATCGAGATTCTTTGGCACAGCTCACGCGTTCTTATATGTATGTTTGTTATTTCAATATAAAATTACATAAAATGACAAGGAAATCTTGGCAGAGAATCAAAACATGCAGGAGGAGAAGAGCCATTTTTGCTCGGAAAACATGCATAAAATTTTCCCTTATTGTTTCCCTTAAGCGGGAAAAATCGGCCCGGAAGCAATAACACAAACAGGTACGAAAAGTAATGATATTTGTGAAGAAACTGAAACAATCAGTAACAATCATGCTGTGGTAACACGTGCCTTGGGCAATTCAAATCCGGGTGTCACCTCCAACCAAAACTCCCGAAACACCTGTGTTTCGGGAGTTTTTTATGCTCAGAAGCAGGTTTTAGCCTTATTTTTAGCCTTATGGGATCAGCCTGCGGAGATTGACTGGATGAACCGCTCCATTCTGTCCGCACTTTCCCGCTTCATCTGATCCATCACATGGCCGTACACATCCAGCGTAAACGCGGCGGTGGCGTGGCCCAGATTACCCTGCACTGTCTTGATGTCGTCTCCGGCGCGGATCGCGGCAACTGCGTAGGAGTGACGCAAATCGTGGAAACGGGCGTTGGGGCAGCCTATAGCCGCCACAGTGCGTTTGTACTCGCAGATGGCCGATCAATACCGCCTGTTGCAGCGCTTTGTGCAGGACACCGTGGACGTTTTTCACCGTTTTGGCCGAAAGCCCCTTTGGATTCTGTTGGGACGGCTCGCCCATGGCATTGTAGAAGGCCTGTATCATCGGTGCGTTCAACGCCTCCAATCGTACCGCCCCCAGCGCAGGAAGGACCGGTGATACTGCGCTGGATCTGCTTTCCTGTGCCGGGGTCAAATCCCTTGGTGTAGCGGGCCTGCCAGTAGGTGTAGGTTTTCCCGTTTTTCGTTGTTGTGATCTTTCTGATGGAGCCGGCACCACCGGCTCCTTTTCCTGTTTTTGTACGCGGCATATACGCTCCTTTCCGCCGCGCGGAATGTACCACCTCCATGATATATCCCGCGCGGCTGTTGTGCAAGTTTTTTCTGTGACAAGAGCTTTACTTCTGCAGGAACTCCAGCAGGGCATCCCGCGGGATGCGGATCTGCCGTCCAATGCGGACGTTGCGGAGCCAGCAACCCTTGCAGCATCAGATGGGCGCACTTCACCCGTTGACAAAGAGAACCGTTTCCGGTGCTTTTCCGCAGGAACAAAGGCTTGTAATAAGCGGGGAGCCTTGCTGCTGCGTGCTTTTCACGGCCTGCCTGTATGCCTGTCTCTCTTTACTTGTGCCAGGTCAGTACGAAGCCACATGGGGCGAATACGCCCTGCTCCGATGGAGCGGTGGCGGACACCAGGCCGCTGAACTCGGCTGCGGAAGGCTCCGCCAGTGTCCTGTGATCCGTCCGGCAACGGATCGGGGATATTCGAACCCTGCATGACCGGCGCCGCACTCTGACTGCGGCATACAGGGGCGGGAGCTTACCTCTCCCTTGACGATTTTCCTGCCGTATCGTCCCAACGGCTTTTTACACAACCTCTTTTTCTTGATCTGCACCGAAGCGATTTCGGTGCTCTTCCTTTTTCCTGCGGTATCGTGGCGGTGGCAAGTGCCGCGACAAAAACGGTAAGCAAAAACGCAGGAAGAATCTTCCTGCCGTTTCGGCTTCATACGATCCTTCCTGCGTTTGCAGTATTGTTCCATTCTGATGGCCTTCCCGCTTTGCCGGGAGGGCGCATTTTGACATACTTCGAGTTCTTAGTCAAGGCAAAAGACCGATAATAGTCTTTCCACCTGTGCCTGCTCTGCTCCGACCTAAATGCGCGATGCCTTAAGTAAGGCATATCTTAGCACGGCGGCAAAGCGGCGTACAGGTGGAAAATGCTGTGAGAAATTTTCTCACAGCATAGTCATTGAAACACGAGGGCACAATGGCCCTAATCTCAAACGGGAGCATGATGTCCCTCAGTACAAACTTAACAACGTGTGCGATGCAGATATTGGTTCTGCAAATGGTGCACAAAGAACAATGATAATTCTTATATACCACAATATGTTGTAGTTGTCAATACAGAAATATCAAAATGGTGTATTAATAGAAGGCGTAGTCAAAAACGCAATGCGCATTATCTCCGTATTAAATGCGTATTACGGAGATAATGCGTATTGTGTGCGTATTAAAGACGTATAGAAAGGGCTTTAAAAATTTTCATTGGGTATATTGACACCGATAGAGAAGCATGAGCTGTACCTTACTGCATAAAAGCGACCAGCAGCGCTTGGCTGTTGTTCGGGTAATTTTATATTTTTCACTGTTCTCTTGACGGAGTACGGTTCACACCGCTGCCCCGGGGGTTGGATATATCGTACAATCACGGCGGAAAAGAATTGTAAAAGCTCACAAATTTGACATAGATGGCGAAGAAAGGATTGCTTCTATCTTAACTATTTGATATTATATCAAATATAAAGGGGCGGGTATCCGCTGATACAGTGGAGGAACATACATGGCAAAAGGAACACAGAGTTTCTATACCACAAAGAACGATATGCTTTACAGCCGCCTGAAGGACAAGCTGCTCTCGGGTGCGTACCATCCGGGTGAGCGGCTGGTGGTGGCGGACTTGGCTGCGGAGTTTAACGTCAGCTCCATGCCCGTCCGGGAGGCGCTCCAGCGCCTGCAGCAGGACGGCTGGGTGGAGATCACGCCCCACGTGGGCGCGCGAGTCGTCTCCTTCAACAAGTCCAAATATCTGGAGATCATCGCAGTCCGAAGCGAGCTGGAGTCCATGGCGGCGCGGCTGGCGGCGGAGCGGATGGACACCGCTCATGTGGGCCGGCTGTTCGAGATCGTGGCAGAGATGGAGGCCTGCATAGACGACGGAGACCCCAGCAGCTATACGAAGCTCAACCGCCAGTTCCACGACGCCATATACAGCTGCTGCGGCAACGAGACGCTGCTTGGCATCATCAACGACCTGATTGCCAAGTCCAGCCAGTCGCAGAGCATCTTTTATCTCTCCCCCAAGCGTATGCAGATATCCGCCCAGGAGCATCGGCAGATCGCGGAGGCTATCAGCGTCAGGGATCTTGAAAAGGCGCAGTTCCTGATGCGGCTGCATAAGGAGGAGGGCTTCGAGCTGACGGTTGAATTGCTGAAAGAAGACAGCTGATGCTGTTTTGCCTAATATTTGATAAAATATCAAATCTAATATCGACAAAAGCCAACAGGAGGTAGTGGAATGGAATCTGTACTTAAAACGGAATTCTGCGGGATCACGTTCAAAAACCCGGTGGTGGTGGCCTCCACGGACATCGGCCGCAGCGCGGTGGTGTTCGAGCGCTTTGCCAAGACGGGCGTAGGCGGCATCATCACCAAATCCGTGACGGACGCCGCGCCGCTTCAGAACAAGGGCATCACCATGTTCGACATCCGCACCATGGACGAAACGCCGGTGGAGCAGTGTGCTTCCATTCCGGACGACTACTATTTCTTCTCCCGGGGCGGCTCCATGGTAGCCATGGACGACTACGAGCCGGTGGCAAAGGAGATATTGCAGATCGCTGAGCGCTATCACGTGGTCCCCATCGCCAGCATCTGCGCCGGCAAGCTGGAAAACTGGGTGGCGTACGCCAGGCGGTTCGAGGCGATGGGCTATCCCATGCTGGAGCTGAATTTGGGTAATCCCCACGGCGAGGCCGCAAAGGATAAGCTGGGCTTCAAAATCAGTCAGGAGACAGATCTTTGCGTAGAGGTGGCCGCCGCGGTGATCCGCGCGGTGCGCATCCCTGTGGTAGTGAAGTTGACGCCCCAAGTGGCTGACCTTGCGGTGCTCACCTCCACGCTGGAGGCGGCCGGCGTGCAGGCCGTTACCATTATGCACCGCTATCAGGGGCTGGTCATCGACCACGAGACGCTGGAGCCGGTGATCGGCGGCTACGCGGCCATCGGCGGCCCCTGGATGAAGCCGCTGTCTCTGGCAAACGTGGCGAAGGTGCGCAACGCCACCCATCTCTCCATCATGGGCAGCAACGGTGCCGACACAGCTCAGGATGTGCTGGACTTTCTGCTGGCCGGCGCGGGATTGGTGCAGGTAGGCTCCTCCATGATGCTGAAGGGCCCGGCCTACGCGGCTAAGCTGGTCAGAGAGCTGGAGACGCTGACGGCGGCCACCAGCCGCAGTCCGGCGGAGCTGTCCGGCCTGGTGGCAAAGAAGATTGTTCCCTACAAGGAGCTGGCAAAAATCGCCGCACGCAGAGCGGTCATCGACACCTCGCTGTGCCGTTCCTGCCGGGAGAAGCCCTGTCTGGAGCGCTGCTACTATCAGGCCCTGTCCCTTGCCGGCGGAACGCTGGTCCACGACGATGTTTCTTGCAGTGGCTGCGGAATGTGCAGAGCAGTCTGTTCCAATGCCGCTGTCAGAATAGAAAAAATCAGATAAAGGAGAAGAAACTCACATGAAAAAGTCTCTTAAAGCGCTGTTTGCATTGACGCTGGCCCTGCTCATGCTGTTTTGCACGGCCTGCGGCAACACACCTGCCGGTGACGGCGCAGGCGATGCCTCCGATGCGGCAAAGACGGTGGACACCATCACCATCGCCTCTGCCAACTCCGGCGGCGCCTGGTATACCATCGCCGGTGCACTGGCTGATCTCTTCCAAAACAACATCGAGGGAGTGACCTCCACCGCCACCAGCGGCGCAGGCATTTCCAACATCTTCAGCGTCGCCGCCAATGAGGCACAGCTGGGCTTCGGCTTCCCCGATGACGTACTGGATGCCCAGAACGGCGTCGGCGATTTCGAAGGCAACGCCCTGAATAACGTGGTGGGCGTTACTGCCCTGTATCCGGGCGTGCTGCACATCGCGGTTGCCGCCGACTCCGGCATCAACACCATCGAGGACCTGGTGGGCAAGACCATCTGTACCCAGGCCAAGGGCAACGCCGCCTATAAGATGACCTGGAAGGTACTGGATGCCTACGGCATCACTGAGAAGGACGTGACCATGAACTACGTCGGCTTCTCTGACGCGGCTGACCTGATCAAGGACGGCCATGCGGATGCCCTGTGCTATATGTCCACTTATCCCTACTCTGCGCTGCAGGATCTGGCAGAGTCCAGAGGCGTACACCTGCTGGAGGTGGATGAAGAGCACATGGCCACTATCCTGAACAGTTCCCCCGCCTACTCTACGTTCACCGTCCCCGGCGGCACCTATCCCGGCGCAGATGAGGACGTGAACTGCTTGGGCTGCACCACCATCCTGTTCACCAACAGCGAGATGCCCGAGGATGTGGTCTATCAGATGACCAAGCTGATGTTCGACAATTACGACGACCTATGCGTAGTCAATAAGTCCCTGGCAAATATGACCCCCGAGTTCGTGGTGGAAAATATCGGCATTACCCTGCACCCCGGCGCCGAGAAGTACTTCAAGGAAGTCGGCGCCATTCAGTAACCGACCTTAAAGCCCAGCCGGGTGACGCTGAAGGACATATTCGGCGTCGCCCGGCAAGTTAGGAGATATTATGGACGCGACAAAAAAGAACTTCAACGGTGCCGTGATCTTCCGGTGGGTCGCTATCCTGATGGCACTCTACCATCTGGTGACGTGTATTGTCGGTATTCCGGCATCCCAACTACACCGTGCGGTGCACCTGCTGCTGGCGTGTGTGCTGACGTTCGGCTGCTTCAACTTCAAGGGGAAAAAGAACAACGGAAAACTCGACATCGCAGACTGGCTCCTGATCGTTGCCACCGTTTTTTCCATGGGTTACCTGGTGGTAGAGAACAGAGTTTTGGAAAATCGCATCGCCTTCGTTACGCCGTTTTCCACCATACAGTATACCGCCCTGATCCTGATCGTTGTGCTGGTTTTGGAGGCTACGCGCCGCCTGACCGGCCTGACGTTACCCATTGCGTGCCTCGTCTTTTTGGTCTACGCCTTTTGGGGCGATAAGCTGCCCGGCGTGCTGGGCCACTCGCACCTGACGGCAAAGCGCATTCTGGAACAGATCTCTATCACCAGCGAAGGTATTTTCGGCTCCTCTCTGGGTATCAGCGCCACCTATGTTGTCATATTTATCATCCTCGCTGGCTTCCTAGAGACCACCGGCGCGGGTCAGTTCTTCATCGACCTGGCTTCCAGCGCCACCGGCACAAACCGCGGTGGCCCCGCGAAGATCGCCGTCCTGGGCAGCTGTCTTTTCGGCTCCATCTCCGGCAGCTCCGTGGCCAACGTGGTGTCTACCGGCACTTTTACCATCCCCCTGTCCAAGAGCGTGGGCTACCCCTCTTATTTCGCCGGCGCTGTGGAGGCCGTTGCCTCTACCGGCGGACAGCTCATGCCGCCCGTCATGGCGGCCGTGGCGTTCATCATGGCGGATAACCTTGGCGTGCCCTATATCAGCATCTGCGGCGCGGCCTTGATCCCTGCTGTCCTCTATTACTGGAGTCTCTTCACCATGGTGGATGCCAAGGCAGTGAAGCTGGGCATCGCCGGCTTGAAGAGGGAAGAGCTTCCCAAGGGCCGGGAGGTCCTGAAGAACGGCTGGTATCTGGCACTGCCCTTCGTGGTCCTCATCGCCCTGCTGATGCTGAACTATACGCCTATGATGGCCGGCTTCTTCGCTGTCGTGTCGCTGCTGGTCATTCTGCTGATCTTCAACCGCAAGAAGCTGAACTGGAAGACCATTACCAATGCCTTGGAGAGCGGCGCAAAGGGCGTTATCAGCGTCTCCGTGACCTCCGCCTGCGCCGGCATCATCGTGGGTGTCATCATGATCACCGGCCTCGGCCTGAAATTCACGTCCATCATCACCACCGTTTCCAACGGCAACCTGCTCATCGCGCTGATCCTGTCCGCGGTAGTGGCGATCATTCTCGGCATGGGTCTGCCCACCGTCCCGGCGTATATCGTCATGTCCTCGCTGGTGGCTCCCGCCCTGATCAAGATGGGCGTAGCGCCCATGGCGGCCCATATGTTCGTGCTATACTTCGCGGTGCTCTCCTGCATCACGCCTCCGGTGGCCATCGCCTCCTACGCGGCGGCGGCCATTGCCGATGCCAACGCCATCCGGGTGGGCTTCGAGTCCGTCCGTCTGGCTGTAGTGGCGTATATCATCCCCTTCATATTCGTATACAACCCCGTGCTGCTCTTTGAGGGCGCACCCATCGACATCTTCCTCTCCTTTGCCACCGCCGTGCTGGGCTGTATGGCCCTGACGTGGGCGATAGAGGGCGTCGTGGAAGGGAAGA
This sequence comes from uncultured Clostridia bacterium, assembly GCA_945915065.1. Classification (GTDB taxonomy): domain Bacteria; phylum Bacillota; class Clostridia; order Oscillospirales; family Oscillospiraceae; genus Vescimonas. The sequence continues at coordinate 10,040 of CAMEER010000006.1, forward strand.
TACCGTGGTGGGCCCGGATATTGTCGCTGCTGGCGGCGGCGTTCCTGGTCTGGCCGGAGCACCTGTCGGATGTGTTCGGCGTGGTGATCTTCGCCGTACTCTATTATTTCTATCGCCATAAGGTCAAAAAGCAGCAGAAAGTGCTGCCTGTTACAGAAAATTTGGAGGAATAAGCTATGGGTTTGATCGATCTGCACGTACACGCGGGCCCCTCCGTTATGCCCCGGGAGCTGGACGGCGTGGATATGTATAAGGAGGCTGTGGCCGCCGGCTACTCCGCCTATATCATCAAGGATCACTATTTCCCCACCATGATGAGTGCGGAGAACATCTCTCGCAACATGGGCAACGGAAAGTGCCGGGTCTTCGGCGGTCTAGCTCTGAACAATTCCGTGGGCGGCCTGAATCTCAAGGCGGTGGACGCCGCCTGCGCGCTGGGCGCCAAAATCATCTGGATGCCCACCGTCTCAGCGCTCCGCCACAAGATCATGCACAGCGGCCACGGGCTGGCCTTCCCCGGCAGCAAGGGAATGAGCGTAGAGGAAAAGCCCATCATGTACCTAGACGACAACGGTGAGCTGCATCAGGATGTCAAAGGCATTTTGGCGTATTTGGCCAATAAACCCGATGTGATCCTGGGCACCGGCCACGGCAGCCGCGATGAGATCGACAAGCTGATCCGCGAGGCTGTGAACACCTACGGCATCCGGCGCATCCTGGTGAACCACCCTCACTATATGATCGGCGCCAGCATGGACGATATCGAGTCTTGGGCTAAGCTGGGCTGCTATATCGAACTGAATGCGGTGGCCTTCGTGGAGGGCTCCCACTTCAAGTCCAACGATATCTCCGAGGCCAAGGAGATGATCTGCCGCTGCGGCCTGGACAGAATCGTGATCGACTCCGACTATGGTCAGAAAAACAACGGCAGCCCCGTGGCCGGCGTAGCGAAGTTTATCGAGCTGTTGCAAAGCGCATGCGGTCTGACAAACGACGACATCCGCCGCATCGGCGAGACGAACCCCGCCTGGCTGCTGGGATTGGAACTTTGACAAGCCAAAAGAAAGCTGAGGTATAAAACTATGTATAATCACGCAAATTGGGATACGCTTCCCTGGACGGACGTGCGCCCCGGCGTGCGCCGCAAGGCGTTCACCGGCGAGGGAGCCACTATCGCCCTGAACGAGCTTCTGCCGCACCATGAGCCTCGCCCCCACAAACACCCCCACGAGCAGATTGCTTACATCACCGCCGGCCAGTGCGACTATCACATCGAGGATCAGGTATTCCGCCTAGTTCCCGGCAGTATGCTGGTGATTCCCCCCAACGCCATGCACTACGCGGAGGTGGTTGGCGATGAAGTGCTGATCAACATCGACATCTTTACGCCTAAACGCGAGGAGTACGTAAAATGATCTCGGCGGATTTCAAGCAGAAGATATACGGCAAAAAGCCCCTGCGGGGCACCTTTGTCAAGATGAACTGTCCCACGGCCATCGAGGCTTTGGGCCTCGCCGGCCTTGATTTCATCATCATCGACGGTGAGCACGCGCCGCTGGACGAGATGCACCTGGAGTCTATGCTGCGAGCGGCGGACTGTGTGGGCTTACCCGTGGTGGTGCGTGTTCCCGTGGCGGATGAATTCCACATCCTCAAGGTGCTGGACATGGGCGCCGCCGGCGTGCAGATCCCCGGCCTTACCTCCACAGAGGAGGTACGAGCCTGTCTGGATGCCGCTCTGTATGCCCCCGAGGGCCATCGCGGCCTGTCCTTTGCGCAGCGCTCCGCCCGCTACGGCACCATGGATAAGTTCGAGTATATGCGCTTTTCCAACGATAATTTGGTCAAGGTGTTCCATGTTGAAAATCGCGAAATGGCAGAGCGCGCCGAGGAGCTGTGCCGGATCAAGGGCGTGGACGTTCTGTTCATCGGTCCCATGGATCTGAGTCAGTCTTTCGGCCACCCCGGCGATCCCTCCAACCCGGAGGAGCAGGAAGCCATCCGCCGCATCATTGAAGTAGCGGCGCGGTATGACGTTCCCGTAGGCATCTTTGTTGGCACTGCGGAAGCCGCAGCCAAATACGAGGCCATGGGCGTGCGCTATATCGCCATCGGTTCCGACGTCAGCTTCCTGATGAACGGAGCGCGGAAGGCCCTTACATAACAGATCAGGAAATTTCTTAAATCCTCTCTTCCTTCCCCTATCTCCTCACAGGAGGAGGACCCCGCCATCACGACGGTTTCGCAATCGACCCGGAGCAGGCAAGTCCTGCTCCGGGCCGCCTTTTTATATCCGTGCCTCAGGATTTGACGTTGGCGGCGGTCTGGGAGGCCAGATAATACTGCCCATCGCCGCCCAAATAGTAGATGTCCTGTATGAAGCCGTGGAGGTCATATTCCTCCTTCGTGTTGTGCCCGGCCAGCGTGATGCCGTATTGCTGGGCAGGATCGATATCCTCTCAGCTGTTAGGCCATCCTCCGTCAGGTCGCCGCCCTTCTCAATGGTCCGGTTCAAGTTCGCGTCATAGCACACCACGGAATTGTCCTGCATCCAGCTGGGAACATAGACCGTCTTTACCCCGGAGGATGCGTCCTCCGTACTATCCGCCGCAGGCGGAACAGCGTGTGCTGGTCGAGCGGATATTCCATGAACACCGTATCCACTTCCAGCGCATTTCGTTCAAAATCGTAAAATCAGAAGAAGCCGCAGAAGATGTTGTATCCACCGCTTTTGTCAAGATCATGGACAACATCGAAAAAAATTCCGAATTACCCTGTTCCCAAATGACCGCTTTCTACGTTAGTATAGTGAAAAATGCTTCTATTGATGTGCTGCACCAATCCCGGCAGAGTGTTCACATGGACTGTTGGGACAATGTTCCGGGCGAGGATGCTGACGATCTCGCAGACGAATGTATCCATAATGCCGATGTGCATAGACTGTCCAAGGTAATCGACAGCCTTGATCCCGATGACAGCCGCTTTCTTTATCTTCGGTACACGCAGGAAATGGGATACAAGGAGATTGGAACACTGCTGAACATCTCCGAGGACGCCGCAAAAAAGCGCGGGCAGCGGCTTATCAAGAAGCTCCGGAAGCTGTATGAGGGAGGGTAAGACTATGGATATGAGTTGGCAGGCTATTGTACCTTATCCACTGTAAGACAACATCTATTGTATACAAATATAAACGCAAATTCTGGCTGAACGTGCTGAATGGCCTCAAAAGCAGGGGCGTTTTGGATGTATATCTGTTCTGCACAGACGGCCTGTGTGGGATGATGCAGGCTATCGAGGCTGTCTTCCCCAAAAGCAGGCTGCAGCGCTGCATCGTCCACCAGGTGCGCAGTTCCACCAGATATGTCAGCTACAAGGACATCAAGAAAGTCGTTGCGGATCTGAAGAAGATCTATGGTGCCGTCACACTGGAGGAAGCCGAGAAAAATCTGCAGACCTTCGCGGAGACCTGGCGCAAGCAGTACCCCTCCTGCGTGAAAAGCTGGGAGGAAAACTGGCCAGTTTTAAGCACATTCTTCGAATACCCCGTGGAGATTCGGAAAATCATATACACGACGAACATCATCGAGGGCCTGAATCGCCAGTTCCGGCAGATCACGAAGAACAAGCCCTCCTTCACGAACGACGACTCCCTGCGCCGGATGCTGTATCTGGCCTCCCAGCGTATCGTGAAGCACTGGCACGCCAGATGTCAAAACTGGGATCTGGTGCTCAGTCAGCTGGAGATCATGTTCGCCGACCGAGCCGTTGGCTGACTCCCTTGTCCTAGTATGCCACAGCGGCCAGACCGGCATTCACGCCGGAGCGGCGCGCATACCGTTCTGACCGCTATGGTTTTCGGTTACCAAGGGATTCAGGCCAGAATCCGCCCTGCTTTCCAGCGCCATTCTTGATTTTTGTCGAAAAACGCTTACACAAAATTTTACGTCGGGCCGGAACTCTTCATACGCGATCCACGCCGTAATTGCGATTATCCGGATGCTCTTCGAGGATCTTTTTGACCTTTCCCGCAAGAAGCTGACGGCTGCTGTGCCTGTCCCGGTTTCGCAGCCACCGGTAATAACCGGATTCGCTCAGGTGCAGGACGCGGCACATCTCCTTTGCCGTGTAGACACCCTTGCGTTCGACTACGAACAGGTGTCGTTCACACGCTTTTACTTCTTGCGGTCTTTTGCGAAAAAACCGAGTGCATCCTTGAGAATGTCGTTTGCGGTTCGCAGCTCGGCATTCTCCCGTTCAAGCTCACGGATGCGGATGGATTGCTCCTCCGCACGCAGCGTCTTCGCGGGCGGTGTATTTCGGCGTATGCTATGCCCGAATCTGCTGTTTTCCCTTATTTCTCCCTTTCGCGGCGCAAAGACGCCCTGACGCTATCGGTTCCAGGGCTGTCGTCTGTCGGGGCATCCGGCTGCCTGTCTGTTCTCCGCAGCCGATCTTACTTCTCTTTGCTACTGTCCCGCCGGGAGAGGGAGCTGGGCAGTTCTACCCGCAGCGCGATTTTCCTTGCATTGCTGATCCGGTCGATCATGACGCGGGCCGCCTGCTTCCCCAACTCATTGATGGGAATATGCACCGTGGTGAGCATCGGAGAGAAATAGCTGGCAACATCAATATCGTCCACGCTGATCACAGATACGTCCCCTGGCACCTCCAGGCCGTGACTGCGCAGCGCCTTTACCGCTCCCATGGCTGCCTCGTCATTGGCACAGAACAGAGCGGAAAACTTCTGCCCTGCCGCCAGCAGCTTTTCCGTGCCGCCGTAGCCACCGTCCATGGTCTGCTCGGCATCTGCCGAGAGCTCCTCCAGGCCGTTCTCCTGCACAAAATCGTGATAGCCTTTATACCGCATTTCCCGGCGCTTTTCTCCCACATAAGCAATGTGCCGGTGCCCCAGTCGGTAAAACTCCCGCATGACACTCTGTGCCGCTTTATAGGCATCACTGAACACCACGTCATGGTTGGCGGATTCCGTACCGCTGAGGGATACATAGACCACATTCTTCATCTTTTCCACCACTTCCCGCATCTGCTCATCAAAAAAGCGGCCCATGACGATCATGCCGTCCACATTCGTTCCGGCCAGCACATTGGCGAAGGTCTCCACATCCATGCCGCCGGCGTAAATGGAATACTTCATCACATAGCCGTTCTTAAAAAGCTCATATTCAATAGCGGCGGCCAGTTGGGAGAAAAAAGAGTCCACCCGGTGGTTGGAGGTCCGGGCATAGATGCAGGCAATGTATTTTTTCTCCGTCTTGTCCCGGCGCCGGCTCCGCAGCTCGCGGGCCACGGTATTGGGCGTATAGCCTGCTTCGCGTACCACACGCCAGATCTGTTCCTTCACCTTCCGGGACGCCGCCTTCGTATCCTGGTCATTCAGGACCCGGGATACCGTGGAAACGGAGACCCCCACTTTATCCGCAATATCCTTCAGCGTCATGACCCGTCTCTCCCTTCCCGAAACTATGCCGTGGTCTTCTCTTTGATTTTACAGGAAACGGCGGCAAAAAGCAATCTCATGCCGCAAATTGGACAGCGTTATACAGACAGATACCGATGATGACCGCCAGCAGTGCATAAAACAGCCGGTCAGCTGTTCCGGCTGAGATCCGCCGGTTCACACCCGCGCCGATCATACCCCCCAGCACTCCGGCCGGCACCATCAGAAGCAGATAATACCACGAAAATACCGGGAACGTCCCCTTGACCGCTGTTGTCAGAAAGCTGGCAGCCTGCGAGCAGAGAATGATATACAGGGAATTGGCGGATGCTTTCTTCGTACCCATGGAAAAGAAAAAATACAGCACCGCCAGATTGATCGGGCCGCCGCCGATTCCCAGGAAGGCCGACAAAAGCCCCATCACAAAACCGATCAGGCCGCAGGCGGGCAGACCGGCGACATGATAGGAGCGGATACGGCGGCGCAGAAGCGCGCTGTATAACAGTGTGGCCAGAGTCAGTGTAGCCAGGACCAGAGCCTGTACCATGCCCACTGTCTGTTCGCTGCCCACCGCTCCCTTCAGCGTCTGGAACAGCGCATTTCCTGCCACGCCGCCCAGTACGGCGCCTGCCGCCAGCGCGCTGCTGATCCGCAGCTCCAGCAAGCGCTCCTTTCTCCGCCGCAGCACTGATACCGCAGACATGCCGAGCACAGTCAGGCCGGAAAGAAAGTGCAGGGCGGACACGGACATCACACCCATGGCATCCAGTACCGGTTTGATGATGACACCGCCGCCGATCCCGCAAATGCCTCCGATAACCGACGCCGCCAAACACACGGCAAAAATGATAATACCCATATTTCCCCTTTCCACCGGATAGAAAACAGGCGTGCGCCGCCATACGGTACACGCCTGTTCCGGTCATAACACGATACTGCCGCCTACATGTAGATGCCGCCGTTGACTTTCATGGAATCGCCTGTCACATAGTCAGACAGATCGCTGGCATAGAACAGCACCGCCTTGGCGATATCCTCGGCACAGCCGTACCGACCCAGTGGAATATAGGTCTTGGGATCCACATGGGACCACGACATGGTTTTGCCCATAGGGGTGAGAATATTGCCGGGGCAGACGGCATTGGAGGTGATATGGTATTCGGCGCCGGCCAGTGCAAACCCCATGCTCAGGTTCAGCGCGCCCGCCTTGGCGATGGCATAGGAGGCGTCGGCGCTGCGGCCGCCCCGCTGTCCTGCCAGAGAGGACATGTGCACCATCTTGCCGTAACGTTGCTCTTTCATGATCTCAAACACCGCCTGAGACACAAAGAACATGCTCTTGAGGTCGATGTCCATCATACGGTCCCAGCTCTCAAAGGTGATCTCCTCAATGGAGCAGGTCCCGGCGATGCCAGCCACGTTTACCAGAATATCAATACGCCCGAAAATACTGCGGGCCTGTGCCACCTTTTCCCTGATATGGGGAAAATCCGCCACATCGAACATCATCGCGGCTGCCTCGCTGCCCTGCGCGTTCAGGCTGTCCGCCACTGCCTGCGCCGTCTTTTCGTTCAGATCCGCCAGGATCACTTTCGCTCCGTATTCCGCCAGGATCCGGCCGCAGGCTTCGCCGATCCCCTGACCGCCGCCGGTGACAAGGGCTACGCGCCCTGCCAGCAGTTCCTTTTTGCTGTCGCTCATCACACGTTCTCCTTTACCCCTTATGTACCGAGCGCCCGAAAGCGTCCAGTGCCGCTTCGCGTACCATCTCACACAGGGAGGGATGGGCCACGATCATCTGTTCCCATTGTTCAACTGTCAGGCCGTCCGCAACCGCGGATGCCGCCATGGCGATCATCTCGGAGGAGTTTTCGCCCACGATGGTAACGCCCAATGTTTTTGTCGTCGCCTTGTCGGCCACCACAAACACTGCGCCGGACGCACCCTCCGCCAGCGCCATACCGTTGGCGCCGTAGTCAAAGCTGCCCAGCACCGGCTCGTATCCGGCCTCTTTTGCTTTGCCGGTGGTCATGCCCACCGATGCAAAGCAGGGAATGGTATAGGTGCACACCGGAACCGGCATGGTACCATAGGGCTTGTCTTCACCCAGGATATCCGCCAGCGCGGCTTCGCCCTCGGCGTAAGCCGCATGGGCCAGCTGATAGCCTCCCACGACATCACCGATGGCGTACACGCCCGGCAGGCTGGTGCGCTGGTGGCTGTCCACCACGATGCAGTTTTTCTGATCCAGCTGCAGCCCCAGTGCCGCCGCGTCGATGCCGGTGAGGTTGGTTTTCCGCCCGGCCGCCATCAGCACCTGCTCACAGTCGGTGTACTGCTCCTGGCCGTCTCTCTCATAAACCGCCCTCAGCAGTCCCCCGTTCTTTTCGATGCGCAGCATTTTCGCGCCGGTTTTCAGAGCGATCCCCTGTTTCTTCAGGTCGTTCACAAGGATCCGCACCGCCTCGGGTTGTTCATGAGGCATCAGCTCCGGCAGCATTTCCACCACCGTCACCTCGGTACCGTAGGCCGCAAAGGCACAGGCCAGTTCAAGGCCGATGACACCGCCGCCCATGACCGTCATGCTGCGGGGCAGGCTGGCCAGATTCAGCGCTCCGGTGGAATCGATGCAGTATTCGTGACCGGGCACAGGGATCATCATCGGTACGCTGCCGGTGGCAATGACCACATGCTTTCCCTGATACTCCTTGCCGCCACAGGTGACAATGCAGTTCTTCTGCAGTTTTGCCTCACCTTCGATAACAGCAGCTCCCGCTTTTTTCAGCAGAAACTTTACTCCGTTTACCAGTTTTCCGGTCACCTCGCTTTTGCCTTTTTGGATCTGCTTGAAGCTGAAGCTTCCGGCGTCGCGGAAAATCTCCTGTTTCACCAGCGCCCGGACCTTCTCCATGGCGTTCGCCGCCTTCAGCTTAAGGCAGAGCAGGGTGAGTGCCGCTCCCGCAAGGAACGCAAACACACCGATCACAATGTATGCTTCTCCTCCGTTATGCAAAAGCACCGTACCATACTCCGTCTGAATGGTAAAAATTCCCGGTCCCTGTTTCAGCCCGAGCAAAATGCCGATCCCGCCGCTCAACACGGTGCACACGGCAGTCAGGCCGGCCATAAGCCTTTTCTCATGCCTGCTGCGGTAACGTGAGATCTGTTTTCGTATCTGCTCCATTCTCATTCGCAAATCCCGCAAGAAACCGACCTCCTTCCTTCCCCTGAGATTACCTGTTATTACATAAAAGACAAAAAAAGAAAAAAACTTCCACCCAGGGCAGAAGTTTTTTGGAGATTTTTGCTGATTTTTGTCCTGTTATTCCAGCCGGATATGTATCTTCGGCAGCAGGAGACGCAATCCGAAGATGCCAAGGATCAGCACGGACGGGAACATATATCCGATGGTCCTCCACACCCCTTCGGCCGTGACCAGCAGATTATAAATGGCATGAAACACGATACAGGCCCCCAGAATCCCCACCGTTCCGGTGACGGCAAGCCAGCGCTGGCGGAACACGTATGCGATGCCATAGCCCACCGCAATGCCGCATAAAATATGAATGGCGCCCGCTGACATACCGCGGATCAGAAGAAACGTGAAATTCCCGGCGCCGTTTTCCGACAGGTAACACACATTTTCAAACGTAGCGAAGCCAACGGCAACGGAGATGGCCGCCGGTGTGATCTCCTTTGGCTCCGGCTCAAAGATGAGGATATAAAACAGCAGCGGCACCAGCTTCAGAATTTCTTCGCAGACCGGAGATATCTCAATGGCCGCGGTGACGCCGTCCACCTGATACAGCACCATGAAATAGCTGTTCACATATGCCGATACCATGCAGATCCCCATTCCGATGCACAGCAGCAGGGTATACTTTCGCTGAGCCCCTTTCACCAGAAGCAGAGAAAGCAGCAGCGGTACGGAAATGCAGATAAACACATTTTCAATATAGGTCAAGGCTGCCGCACCTCCCTTCGGATCATCCAGAACAAGCTGCACAGGCTGATCGTAAACAGGATATCTATCGCGAAGTACAGATTGAACGTACTGAAGTCCGAAATATATTCCGAAACGAAATACACCAGGATCTGAAGAATGACCACGGCGATCATCATCCCGTCGAAGGCCGCCGCAGGTGTGCCGGACAGACGGGCGCAGCGGAGCCTGACAGACGAAATATAGACGATGGCGCCTGCTGTTGCGCCGAATGCCAGGGACATGAGCACGGAGTTTCCCATTACCTCGCTGTGCACCGAGGCCGCCACAGTGCCCAGCGCCAGCATTGCCGGAACCGGCTGAAGGGTCGCCTTTTTCCATTCATGCCGCAGTGTGACGAGGAACAGGAAAAACAGATATCCGGCCATCCAGGAAATTTCAGATACATAGAATATCCGCGGGATATCTCCGATGATCGTCAGATGGAGCATGTAAAAAAGCGTCCCCAGCATGATACTGCCATATGCGCAGGCCAGCACCACCAGCTTGCGGCTGGAATACTTCAGCCCGGCGGCGCCGGAAACGATCATCATGACCATCAGCGACAGGGTCTGAAACGCATTATCATAGATCTCAAAGTTATCCATCCCCGTCAGACTCCTTCGTGTCAGACGCCTTCCCGTCGGGCTCGTGCCTCTGCCGCTGCTGCCTGCGGTGGATCACATGAAGGAGCAGCGTCACGCAGATCCCCAGCAAAAAGGCAAAGACGGCCATGATCACATAGCCCAGCGCCTCGTTTCCGGCCAGCAGGCTGGCTGCCCCCGATGTGTGGGTTACCGCTGCTTCGCCAAAACCGGAGAGGATCTGCGGCATTGCGCTGCCCATGGCCACCAGAAGGCACAGGCACGCCGCCAGACTCGCCCCGCCCAGAACCGTCATCTGAATTTTGTGTTTCTTCCTCCGCCGTTCTTCTTTTATGGTTTCGGTACGCTGCCGGACCAGTGCCGCGCGTTCCTCATTTGTCCGCATACTCGAATCCCTCTTCCTCCAATATGGTTTTCAGGCTTTGCTTTCCTCTGTAAACCAGCTTGGTGATCTGACTTTCTGATTTTCCCATAACGGAAGCTGCCTGCCGGTAGCTCATATCCTCAAAGTATACCAGATACAGCGCTTCCCGATAGTCGTCCCTCAGCTTCTCCATGGCCTGATACAACTGCCGTTTCCGTTCCATGCCGTATAGCGGCGTTTCCGCCAGCACTTCGCCCTTCGGCTCGAATGTCAGCTCATCCAGGCTCAGCAGCCGCAGCCGGTGCTTCTGCCGGTGCCGTCCGGCAAGATTTCTCCCGACCCTGAACAGATATCCTCTGAAACTGCCCGGCTCACTGACCGGCCGGGGCTTGGCGAACATCAGGGCGAACGCCTCGATCATCAGGTCTTCTGCCTCATGAAGGTCGCCGAGGAATCCATGTATGTATAATGTAAGCGTATCACCATACCGCGCGACCAGTTCATCCGCCGCCGTTTCATCCCCGGCAAGATACTGCTGATACAGTCTTTCATCCTCTGCCACAGTACAGTCCTTCTTCTTTCGTAATCATGATTTGGGACAAATATACCATATTTCGCATGATTTTTCAATGGATTTTTATGCCGGCGGCTCCGGCCGTGACACGGTCCGAAAGAATTGCCATAAAAAAAACACCGCACCGGCTTGCAAAACGGTCGCGCGTCTGCTACAATTGGTTTATAAGCCAACCTGTGCAGCAGGGGGAGATGGACTGGCCGCGCGAAGCGTCCGGCTGTTTCCGGAAAACGGATGCCGTCAGGCCGCTGCCGCCGGAGAGAGGGAAGGAAACAAGAACGCCCCGCGCGGCTCATGGCGCGGGAGAAAGAGAGGACACATCATGAAAAAACGAATTTTGAGTATTCTGCTGTGCCTTTGCATGGTGCTGATGCTCTGCCCGGTGACGGCCTTTGCGGAAGGGGAAGCCCTGGAAGAGATAACAGAAATTGCCGTTTACGACGTTAAGACCCCGGTAATTGATGAGCACCCTGATTATGGTAGTTGGCTGTATAGCTCGACGCCTTCCGGTGTTGTCAATGTAGGTCTTCAATGGTATCAGATATCTAAGGAGGCATACACCGGAGCAGCAGGGGATAGTTGGCAACTTATTAATTCCGGGTATTCTTGCAGTAAAGACTACTACTATAAAGCAGTCTTTTCCGTTCGCGTTGGCAATAGTGTAACAGAAACCCACACCATTCCCAATACTGTCAAGGCGACCATTAACGGTGAAACCTGTGATGTTCAAGTAGCGCCTGACGGTAAGTCTTGCGATCTGAGTCGTATATTTGAGGCAAAGGAACTTCAGCCAATCAGCAATATTGCCGTTACAGTGGACGAGCCTGTGATCGGCGCAAAACCCGACTACACCCCTGAGTTTACAGCAACCCCTGAGGGCAGCGTAACACTGGATGAATTCTTTTGGTATAAGATTTCTGAGGATGATTATGCCGGCACCAATGAAGATGCATGGGATGAAATATCTGCGGATGATGTGTTTGAGGAGGGCTACTACTATTCCGTTGAGCTATTCTTCACTCCCAATGAGAATTATTCCTTAAACGAAGATATGACCGCTGCTGTGAACGGAGAGCCTCACGACGATGCCTACGGCCCTGTTTACGATGGATTTTTCGGTAAGGCTTACGTCAGTGGTGTCTTCGGGCCGCTGGTGCCGCAGCCCACTCTGAAGGTGCCCTTCACCATCACGGTGAAGCAGGGCAGCAGCGCAGCACCCAGAAAGACGGTGTTTGAACTGGAGATCGTGAATTCTCAAGGTGATAAGTTAGTCTTCAATGGCGTGGAAGTCACCGCCGCCGTCACCACCAACGGCAAGGGCACCTATAAGGGTACCATGACCTTCACCGGTTCTTTGGAGGATCTTGATGATATGCTCGGTGAGGGCGCGTTCGTGCGGCAGGTGGACGCAGGAAAAGCGAACTGGACCTATGACGACACAGTGTGGGGGCTGTTCCTGCGGAATGTTGCAGAACTCGCAGATGATGCAGCGCCGGAAAATACCGTGTTCATCTTCCCGGCAACCTGCGAGAAGACGGACGACGGCGGCTTGTCCTACAGCATGGTTGATGGAGCAAACCCGGTGGAGCGGATGACCTTTACCAACACCTATACAAAATCCAGTACCAGACCGTCGGAAAACGGCACGAATACCGGAACGATAACAAGCCCGCAGACCGGCGACAACAGTAACCTTACCGTATGGTTTGCCCTGCTTGCCGTATCGGCTGCCGGTGTGATGGGCGCAGGCGTGTACAGCAAACGCAGAAGAAGCTCCCGGTAACAGGAAACGGAACAAAACAGCATAACTGACAAAACACCCTGCAGGACGGCAAAATCCTGCAGGGTGCTGCTCTTTCCCGCTGTATGGCACGGCGCAAGGCAGCTTGAGCGGCAAAAAGATGCCCCGGCGCCAAGCACGGTTGTCGGGAAGTGAGGTTGCAAGCGGCGGGAGGGAATGGTATACTATGGCTGCTATATCTTACCGGACGCCGCGCCGCGGCATCCTTTTCGGAAAGGAATACCTATGGACATCATTCAGACACTTGCCCAAGAGCTTGACAGGAATCCCCAGCACGTGGAAAATGTGGTCCGCCTGCTGGACGAGGGCAACACCATCCCCTTTATCGCCCGCTACCGCAAGGAGCTTCACGGCGCCATGGACGACACCTCCCTCCGCGCGCTGGAGGAACGGCTCCAGTATCTCCGGAATCTGGAAGAGCGCCGGGAGACGGTAAAAAAGTCCGTTGAGGAGCAGGGCAAGCTGACCGCAGAGCTGGCCGACGCCATCGACAATGCCAAAACTCTGGCGGAGGTGGAGGATCTCTACCGCCCCTATAAGCAGAAGCGCCGCACCCGTGCCACAATGGCAAAGGAAAAAGGGCTGGAGCCGCTGGCAGCGCTGCTGTTTGCCCAGGAACGGGACTTCCCCCGGCCGGAGGACGCCGCCCTGCGCTTCATCGATCCGGAAAAGGGCGTGGAGACCGTGGCCGACGCCCTGCAGGGAGCCAATGACATCATCGCCGAGCAGATCTCCGATGACGCCGCCATTCGCAAAAGCCTGCGGGCGCTGCTCCAGCGGCAAGGCCAACTGGTGAGCCGTGCCGCCACAGAGGAGGACAGCGTTTATCGCCTGTACTATGATTTCACCCAGCCTGTCTCCCGGCTGCAAGGCCACCAGATCCTGGCCATCAACCGCGGAGAGAAAGAAGAAATTCTGAAGGTTTCCGTTGCTCTGGACCGGGAGCAGGCGCTGCCCCAGCTGCGGCGGGCGGTGGTAAAGCCCGGCTCCGCCGCCATGGAGTTCATCAAGGCGGCCTGCGAGGACGCCTATGACCGCCTGATCTTCCCCTCTCTGGAGCGGGAGGTGCGGAACCTGCTGACGGAGCAGGCAAACGAGGGCGCCATCGGCCAGTTTGCCCTGAACCTGAAACCCCTGCTGATGCAGCCGCCGGTAAAGGGCAAGGTCACCATGGGTCTTGACCCCGGCTACCGCATGGGCTGCAAGGTGGCGGTGGTGGACGGTACCGGCAAGGTACTGGACACCGCCGTGGTGTATCCCACCTACGGTGAGCGGCAGAAAAACGAGGCCATTGCCGTCCTGAGTAAGCTGATCCGCAAGCACGGCGTGGAGCACATCGCCATCGGCAACGGCACCGCCAGCCGGGAGACGGAGCAGATGGCGGTGGAGCTGATCCGGCAGGTGAACGAAGCCGGCTCCCACGTCAGCTATATGATCGTTTCCGAGGCGGGGGCCTCCGTGTACTCTGCCAGCAAGCTGGCTGCCGAGGAGTTCCCGCAGTACGACGTGAATCTCCGCAGCGCCGTGTCCATTGCGCGGCGCCTGCAGGATCCGCTGGCGGAGCTGGTGAAAATCGACCCCAAGGCCATCGGCGTGGGCCAGTACCAGCACGATATGCCCCCCAAACAGCTGGACGAGGCGCTGAACGGCGTGGTGGAGGACTGCGTCAACGCCGTGGGCGTGGACATCAACACGGCGTCGCCGTCCCTTTTGCAGCGGGTGGCGGGGCTGAACGGCACCACGGCGAAAAATGTGGTGGCCTACCGGGAGGAAAACGGCGCGTTTACCTCCCGCGCCCAGATCAAAAAGGTGCCCAAGCTGGGGCCCAGGGCCTTCCAGCAGTGCGCAGGCTTTTTGCGTGTGCCGGAGAGCAGGAGCGTGCTGGACAACACCGCCGTCCATCCGGAGAGCTATGACGCCGCCAAGGCGCTGCTGGAGCTGACGGGCTACACGCTGGAGGACGTGAAGGCCGAGCGCATCTCCGATCTGCCGGAGCGGATCAAAGCCTGCGGCGAAGAAAAGGCCGCCGGTATCATCGGCGTGGGCGTGCCCACCCTGCGGGACATCGTATCCGAGCTGCTGAAGCCGGGCAGGGACGTCCGGGACGAGCTGCCCAAGCCCGTTCTGCGCACCGACGTGCTGGAAATGAAGGATCTGAAGCCCGGCATGGCGCTCACCGGCACCGTGCGGAACGTCATCGACTTCGGCGTGTTCGTGGACATCGGCGTTCATCAGGACGGCCTGGTGCATATCTCCCAGGTGGCGGACAGGTTCATCCGGCACCCTTCGGAGGTGGTGTCCGTAGGGGACATCGTAAAAGTGGTGGTGCTGGACGTGGACGAGAAGAAAAAGCGCATCAGCCTCAGCATGCGGCAGGCAAAAGAAAGCCCTGCGGAATAGGGACTCCTCCCCCTGTGACCGCGTTTCTTTCCCCCGCGACATCTCCGTGCTGCTGAGCGGTAAGGTGAATTGGAAAGCATCGCCCAAACCATCTGCGGTGATGAGGAAGCGTAGGCGACAGGATCGGCTAAATATGCGACAAAGAGGGAGCGTGACCGCTCCCTCTTTGCCGTTTATGCAGTTATATGGTTGTCATGAGGGCCCGTAATAGTCCCTAAGATAAAAGCCGAGCGGATACGCTGCCGCTAACGATCATATTTCCGAATATCAATGCGTTTGCTCATACTCTACGATGGCATCTACCTTTTTGCCGGACCTTTCGTTGTACACATACTCGCACTCCAGATAGGCACTGATCAATTCTTTTGCCAACATATTTCCTGTTGTTTGGCAGCCAATTGTAATAATGTTGCAGTTATTGCTCAAGCAGGCCCGCTTTGCGGCATAGGCATTCCCTACATTTGCCGCATACGCCCCTTTCACTTTATTTGCTGCCAACATGACGCCGATCCCTGTCCCGCAGAAAAGGATCCCTCTGTCGCACTGTTTCGCGGCGACAGCTTCACCGACTTTTGTCGCTACATGGGCGTAGATGATATCATCACTGCCGAAATCCACTACTTCATGTCCCAGAGATTTCACAAACGCCATCATCTCTTCTTTATAAAGCTGGGCATTGGGATCACAACCCATGGCAATTTTCATATTGTATCCTCTTTTCTATTGAAATTCCACTTCACAGCCAAGAAGTATCTTGCCGATTCGCTTCAAATTTTCTTCTTTTCCCACATAGATCCAGGTCGCAATCGTGTCCATGCAGGACGATCTTCCATATTCACCGAGGACGGCCGGAAGGCTGCATTCAATTTCCGCAAATCCATGATCGGGGCCGCCATCATTATATACATGTACGGAGAATCCTCTGACGCCCGGCCGCGGCTCCTCATCATGGATGAGTCGGAAAGCAACCTTGATTACCACAACCAGATGCATATTCTCGGTCTGATCCGGGAGCTGTCCAAAGACACGGCGTGCATACTCAACACACACTATCCGGAGCATGCCCTGCGGTATGCCGACAAGGCCCTGTTGCTGTGTCAGGACGGCACCGGGATCTCAGGCGCCGCAGAGCAGGTGATCACCGAAAGCAATCTCCGCATGGCCTTCGGGATCGACGTCTGCATAGGCACCCACCGGATCGGAAGCAATGACTACAAATACATCATTCCCATGCATTGAACACCGGCCGTTCGGCATAACGAAACACCCCATGCGTCAGACAGTACACCATTCCGTCTGACACATGGGGTGTCATTCTGTTTTCACGGGGCTTTTGTTTCGCCGGTTCCCTTCGTTACGGCGTACAGGGCCGCAGCTCCTCCGTGATGAGCTGCATCAACCGGTCGAAGCTGCCCCTCCTGTGCCGACTGATGTCCTTCCCCTCTTTGTTGATCAGGCAGTCTGTCAGCAGGAACACCTGCATGCCGGTCTCCTCGGCCGCCATGTCCTCCTGCGCATCATTGCCCACCATCAGGCATTCCGCCGGACTGACGCCCAGCCGCCGCGCGATCTCCCGGTAATAGTCGGGATTCGGCTTGCAGTACCCGATATTCTCATAGGTCGTGTACAGCTCGAAATCCTCCGGCGCTAGTCCGGCCCAGCGGATGCGGCTCTCCGTGGCAACGGCGGGGAAAATAGGATTGGTGGCCAGAACCGCCCGCAGTCCCAGCCGCTTCACCGCGTGAACGGCGGCTGCGGCCTCCGGATTGCTGCCGCACAGATGCCGGGCCTCCTGAAACTCATTGGTGTAAAACGCGTCGAACAGCTCCTTGTCCGCCAGCACTTTGTCGCCGTAAATGCCGGTGAATTTCTTCCAGAAGGCGGCCTCGTTGGTCTCTCTGCCGTCGTTCTGCACCATGGCGGCCGTCCCCTCCCAGATAGCTTCCACCAACTGTCGGGGTTCGTATCCGTGGGGCGCCAGCTTGGCGGCCAGAAGCTTGAAGTAGCCCTTTGTAAAGGCGTCGTTGTCCATGGGCAGCAGCGTGCCGTCCAGATCAAACAGAACCGTTGTTATCATCAAAGTGATCGTCCTTTCTTCTGCATATCAGCTCTCAAAGCCCACCAGCACGCCGCCCTTTTCCGCATAGTAGGAACACAGCCCGCGGTTGACACCGATCCGGATATCGCAGTCGGGATAGCTCTCCCGAATGGTCTCCGCAAGCTGCTGGGCGGCGTTGGGGTTCTCCGAATGCCGGATGCGGACCTTTCCGCCTGTGAAGCCACCATCCCGCATACACTCCCAAAGCTGGCGGATGGCGCGCTTTTCTCCGCGGCATTTGTGCAGCGGCTCCAGCTCGCCCTCATCGCTGGCCCGTCCCACAATGCGGATCCCCAGAATACTGGCCGCCGCGGCAAGGGCCGGGCTGACACGCCCGTTCTTTGCAAAGTTTGACAGGGATTCCAACGAAAACAGCAGGTGCGTCCGCCGGGCATACTGCCGGATCCCGTCCCGCACCTCCTCAAAGGCACAGCCCTGTTCGATCAGGTCCCGGTATTGCTCGATCAGCAGCTCCAGCTCAGGGCCGGTGGAAAGGGAGTCCAGCACGAACACTTTTCGCTCGGGATGTTCCGCCATATACTGCTGCGCCGCAATGCAGGCCGCATTGTAGCAGCCGGACAGGTGGCTGGTAAGGGAAACGCCGTACACCTCCCGGGCGTCTCCGAAGGCCTCCAGCCAGTCCCCCACGCCGGGGCAGGCCGAGCCGGAACGGCCCTTGTACTCCCGCAGGCCGGCCAGCATTCCGGCAACATCCAGCGACTCATCGTCCACGTATTCTTTCTCGCCGGCAATGATCTTCAGCGGGACAGGCGTAAAATCCGCGCAGTCGCCCCGATACAGGTTGGCGGAGGAATCCGCCGCGATGATATAGTCTTTTCGCATGATTCTTTTGCTCTCCTTATGTGCGGTACAAAATCCCGATCATATCGGGGCCGGTATTGATGGCGATGACACATCCCACCGGATACTCGGCAATGGGAGGAAGATCCATGACTTGAGCGCAGGCCTCTTTCAGTGCGCCGAAGGCCTCCTGATTGCTGCCGTAAACAAGGGCGTAGTTGGTGCCGGGGCGGCGCTCCTTTTGGCACTGCTCCACCAGAGCGGCGATGGCCTTGCGCTCCCCTCTGACCTTGCCGATGATCCTGGCCTCTCCCTCCTCGAAAGTGATCAGCGGCTTCAGGCCGATGGCGTCGCCGGCAAAGGCCGCCGCCGGGGAAATGCGGCCGGACTTCTTGACGCACCGCAGGTTCAGCGGGACAAAAAGGGGACGGGTATGCGCCAGCCATTCCTCGATATGAGCGATCACCTCGGCCACAGAGGCGCCCTGACGCACCAGCTGCGCCCCTTCGATGACGCCGATGCCGTAGGCCATGCTGTAGGTCTGGGAGTCGATGATATGAATGGAGAGCTGCTCCCTGGCTTCGGGATGCTCCTCATAAAAGAGATCCCGGGACAGGACCGCGGCCTGATAAGTGCCGGAGCCCTTGGAATTGATCGTCACCTGGATCAGGTCGGTATAGCCGGCTTTCCAGGTCTCCTTAAACAGCTCCGTATACAGGACGGAGGCCACCTGAGAGGAGACCGGCAGCTTCTTGGACGCGTCGATGATGCGGTAAAATTCCTGGGGGGTAATGTCCACGCCGTCCCGGTACTCCTTTTCATCCGCCACAACCGTCAGGGGCAGAACGGAGATGTTCAGCTCCTCACAAAACGACTGGGGGATATCGGCCGTGGAATCCGTGGAAATCTTGATTTTTGTCATGGTATACTCCTTTCGGATGGGGCAGGGCAGGTAAAACGGGAGGGCTGCGAAGGAGCTTTCCGGGCTTCCCTGGCAGGCAGCGTCTCCGCGCCGTCAGCCCGCGAAACACGGGGCGCACGGGATCCTGCGTGTTGTTCTTGACTTTTCCGACATCGCCTGCTATGCTGACAAAAGAAGCGAAGGACGCTCAATGCAACTTATGTCGCAGGAAAATGCCGCAAATGATTATAAAAGATTTGGGAAAAATAATCAATCCCGTTTGCGGCAAAAGCAACTCTTATGGGAAAAAGTCGCTCACACAGGAGGCCATAGTATGGGAGCCAGTCCGAAAACCACCTCTTTTTTAAAGGAATGCATGGCGGATGCCCTCCTCCAACTGATGAAGGAGAAGCCGTTCGCCAAGATCACCGTCAACGAGATCGCCCGGATCGCAGGCGTCAACCGCTCCACCTGGTTCCGTAACTTTGCCACCAAAACGGAGGCCCTGACCTTTAAGCTGATGGTGCTCTGGTACCGGTGGGCGGCCAACCACGGCATGACAGAATATCACCGCTATACCGTGGACAACGCGGATCTGTTTTTCTCCTTCAACGCGTCAGTCCGGGACATGCTCTCCCTCATCTATCAGGCGGAGCTGCAGGCCTGCGTATATGACGCCTTTTACCAGATCATGAAACCCCAGTACGGCGATGATCCGGTGGAGTGCTACGAGGCCCGGTTCTATTCCTACGGTCTGTTCGGGCTTCTGGACGAATGGATCAAGCGGGGCTTTTACGAGACGCCGGAGCAGCTCACAACGCTGTTCCGGGAGGTGGTCAGGGATCTGTGGCCGACGTGACATGCAGGCGGCAACTTCTGCTTGCTATTTTGGGTAAAAGGGATTACAATGGGGCATAGAGCCATTATAAGAAAGGAGATAACCTATGGATCGTAATGTATTTGAAAAGCTGAATTATGGCCTGTATATCGCGGCGGTTTCAGACGAAGGCCGCAGCTATGGATGTCTCATCAGCTCCTTCTCTCAGATCACCAGCGGTAATCCCCGCAAGTGTGCCGTTATCCTCAACCGGGACAACCGCACCTGCGACGCGCTGCTGAAAAAGGGTACGCTGGCCGTCTCCATGGTGGGGCAGGACGCCGACAAGGAGCTGCTGAACACCTTTGGCTATAAATCCAGCCGTATCATGGACAAATTTGCCGGGCTGGCGGTGCAGCAGGACGCCTTCGGCAACCCCTACCTGACGGAAAAGATGGCGGCGTGGGTCAGCCTGAAGGTCACGGAGACCATTCCCGTAAAGAACTACTATCTGTTTATCTGCGACGCGATGGACGGACAGGTCCTCAGCAATGAGCGGCTGATGACCATGGACGAGTTCCTGCAGAAGGGTTCCTTTGCGCCCCCTCCCACCGCCACCGTATACCGCACCATGGCGGAGGACGAGGGCTGGATCTGCCCCATCTGCGGCTATCACTACACCGGCGAGGTCATTCCCGAGGGCTATATCTGCCCCCTGTGCCGCTGCCCCGGCGAGAAATTTGAGAAGAAAAAGGCCTGAGCAAAACCGCCCCGGGCAATCTGAACCGGTAATCTCTTAAAAAAATGACAGGCAGCCGCCGGCTGCCTGTCTTTTTGATTGGTGGAAAGCTTTACGCCGCCGATTCTTGCCGAAATCCCTTGACAGGCAGGCACCGGTATGATACATTATAAAAAATTTGCAGAAAAGGGGCGAGATCGATGACCGTAACGCTGAAACATGCTCAGGTTTACTGCCGTGGTGGTTTTTCCGGCAGCGATGTTTCCTTCCCCTGCGGGGACAGTGTTCTTCCCGGCGGCCGTACTGTTCCCACCGCCGTGGACGCTTCTTCTTTTTTTGTATTACCCG
Organism: uncultured Clostridia bacterium; assembly: GCA_945915065.1. Classification (GTDB taxonomy): domain Bacteria; phylum Bacillota; class Clostridia; order Oscillospirales; family Oscillospiraceae; genus Vescimonas. The sequence goes on from CAMEER010000006.1 coordinate 30,928, forward strand.
GTTTCGTCGATGTACACGTACATCTTCGTGAGCCGGGTTTTTCTTATAAGGAGACCATCCGCACCGGCACGCTGGCGGCGGCCCGCGGCGGATACACCACGGTATGCACCATGCCGAATCTGGACCCGGTGCCCGATTCTCCGGAGCATCTGCAGGCGCAGTTAGATCTGATCGCCCGGGACAGTTGCATCCGCGTCCTGCCCTACGGGGCCATTACCGTGGGGCAGCAGGGACAGGCGCTGGCGGACATGGCCGCGCTGGCGCCCTGCGTGGCCGCCTTTTCCGACGACGGCCGCGGCGTGCAGAGCGACAGTCTCATGCGTCAGGCCATGCTTGAGGCCAAGCGGCTGAACAAGCTGATCGTCGCCCACTGCGAGGACAACACGCTGCTGCGGGGCGGCTATATCCACGACGGCAGCTACGCCCGCCTCCACGGCCACCGGGGCATCTGCTCGGAAAGCGAATGGGGCCAGATCCGCCGTGATCTGGCGCTGGTGCGGGAGACCGGCTGCGCCTATCACGTCTGCCACGTCTCCACCAGGGAGAGCGTGGCGCTGCTGCGCCGGGCCAAGGCGGAGGGGCTGGACGTCACCTGCGAGACGGCGCCCCACTACCTGCTGCTGGACGAATCCATGCTGCAGGAGGACGGCCGCTTCAAGATGAATCCCCCCCTGCGGGAAAAAGCCGACCGGGAGGCGCTGCTGGAAGCGGTGCAGGACGGCACCATCGACATGATCGCCACCGACCACGCGCCCCACAGCGCCGAGGAGAAAGGCCGGGGACTTGCCGACAGCGCCATGGGCATCGTGGGACTGGAGACTGCCTTCCCCCTGCTGTACACCTATCTGTTCAAGCCCGGCATTCTCTCCTTCCCCCGGCTGATGGAGCTGCTGCACAGCGCCCCCAGCCGCCGCTTCGGCATTCCGGAGCGCCCCACAGAGGGGGAAAACGCCAGCTTCACCGTGTTTGATTTGCACACACCGTACACCATCGACCCGGCATCGTTCCTGTCCAAGGGCAGGGCCACGCCCTTTGCCGGCTGGCAGGTACAGGGCCGCTGCGTCCTGACGGTGTCCGACGGCCGCATCGCCTGGAGCGACGGCACACTGCTGCCGCAGGGAGGAAATACGCTATGAAACAGACTACCTTCACCATTGTGCAGAATACCCCCCTGGCCGAGGGCATCTACCGCCTGCACCTGCAGGGGGACACCACGGCCATCACCGCTCCGGGCCAGTTTGTGAACCTGAAGCTGGAGGGCTTCTATCTGCGCCGCCCCATCTCCGTGTGCGACTGGGCCGACGGAGAGCTGACGCTGCTGTACAAGGTGCTGGGCCGGGGCACGGAGGCGATGACCCGCCTTCCCGCCGGGACGCGGCTGGACGTGCTGACCGGTCTGGGCAACGGCTACGACATGACCCTCAGCGGCGACAGGCCGCTGCTGGTGGGCGGAGGCGTCGGCATCCCGCCCCTGTACGGTCTGGCAAAGCGGCTGCGGGCTCAGGGCAAAGCCGTGCAGGCCGTGCTGGGCTTCAACAGCGCGGCGGATCTCTTCCTGCTGGAGGACTTCCGGGCGCTGCGGATCGAGCCGGTGGTGACCACCGCCGACGGCAGCGCTGGACTGCGTGGTCTGGTGACAGACGGCATGGCGGCGGCCGGGCCGTACAGCTACCTGTACACCTGCGGCCCCGAGGCCATGCTGCGGGCGGTGTGGCAGCACTGCGGCACCTCCGGACAGTTCAGCTTTGAAGAGCGCATGGGCTGCGGCTTCGGTGCCTGCATGGGCTGCAGCTGCCGCACGAAATACGGGACCAAGCGCATCTGCAAGGACGGCCCCGTTCTGCAAAAGGAGGAGATCCTATGGTAAACACGGCAGTCACCCTCTGCGGTATCCGGCTGGATAACCCCATCATCCCCGCCAGCGGTACTTTCGGCTACGGCTATGAGTTCGCGCAGCTCTACGACATCAACATGCTGGGCACCTTCTCCTTCAAGGGCACCACCCGCCAGCCCCGGTTCGGCAACCCCACGCCCCGCATCGCAGAGTACGCCGGCGGGCTGCTGAACGCCGTGGGGCTGCAAAATCCCGGCGCGGACGCCGTCATTGCCGAGGAGCTGCCCCGACTGCGGCAGGTGTTCCGCAAGCCGGTCATGGCCAACGTAAGCGGCTTCTCAGTGGAGGAATATGCCGAGACCTGTGCCCTGCTGGCGGCGCAGGAACAGGTGGGCTGGGTGGAGGTCAACATCTCCTGCCCCAACGTACACGGCGGCGGCGCTGCCTTCGGCGCGGATCCCAAGGCCGCCGCGGAGGTCACGCGGGCCGTCCGGGCCGTGACGGATAAGCCCCTGATCCTGAAGCTGTCCCCCACGGCTGCGGACATCGCCGCCGTGGCCCGGGCCTGTCAGGACGCCGGGGCCGACGGCGTCAGCCTCATCAACACCCTGCCGGGCATGCGCATCGACCTGAAGCGCAGGGCTCCCCTGCTGGCCAACGGCACCGGCGGTATGTCCGGCCCCGCCATGCTCCCGCTGGCGGTGCGCATGGTCTATCAGGTCTATCAGGCGGTGGAGATCCCCATTGTGGGCATGGGCGGCGTCAGCCGCGCCGAGGACGTGCTGGAGCTGATGCTGGCAGGCGCCACTGCCGTAGGCGTGGGCGCCGCCAATCTGGTGGAGCCGTACGCCTGCCGGAACATCATTGAAACGCTGCCGGACGTTATGCTGCGTTACGGCATTCACGACTTAAACGATATCATAGGAGGCGCGCATCATGGGTAAGGACGTTATCATCGCACTGGACTTTGACAGCAAAGACAAAACACTGGCCTTTCTGGACCGCTTCACGGAGGAAAAGCCCTTTGTGAAGATCGGCATGGAGCTGTTCTACGCCGAGGGGCCCGCCGTTGTACGGGAGATCCGTGCCCGGGGCCACCGCATCTTTCTGGATCTGAAGCTGCACGATATCCCCAACACGGTCAAAAAGGCCATGGCGGCGCTGTCCGCGCTGGACGTGGACATGATCAACCTCCACGCCGCCGGCACGAAGGCCATGATGACTGCCGCGCTGGAGGGTCTGACCCGTCCGGACGGCACCCGTCCCCTGCTCATCGCCGTGACGCAGCTGACCTCCACCGACCAGAGCCGTATGGAGGAGGAGCTGCTGATCCGGGAGCCTTTGGATCAGGTGGTGCTGCACTATGCCGCCAATGCCGCTGAGGCGGGGTTGGACGGCGTGGTCTGCTCCCCGCTGGAAGCCGACATCGTCCACCGCCGCTGCGGAGCGGGCTTCCTCACCGTCACGCCGGGCGTGCGCTTTGCCGGCGGCGAGACCGGCGACCAGAAGCGTGTGACCACCCCTGCCCAGGCCCGGGCGCTGGGCTCCGACTACATCGTGGTGGGCCGTCCCATCACCCAGGCGGAGGATCCGGTGGCCGCCTACCGCCGCTGCATGGCCGAATTTGTAAAATAATGACAGGAGGATCATTTTATGGACATTCGCAACACCATCGCCCGCAGCCTGCTCTCCATCGGAGCCGTTTTTCTCCGGCCCCAGGAGCCGTTTCTCTGGGCCAGCGGCATCAAAAGCCCCATCTACTGTGACAACCGCCTGATCCTCACCGCGCCGGAGGTGCGCGATCAGGTGGAGCAGGCCATTGCCGACACCGTGAAGCAGATCTATCCCACCGCGGAGGTGCTGATGGGCACCTCCACCGCCGGCATCGCCCACGCCGCCATTGCCGGCCATATTCTGGGCCTGCCCATGGGGTATGTCCGCTCCGGCAGCAAGGATCACGGCCGCCAGAATCAGATCGAGGGCCGGCTGGAGCCGGGCCAGCGCGTGGTGGTCATTGAGGATCTGATCTCCACCGGCGGCAGCGTCATCAGCGTGGTGGAGGCGCTGCGGGACGCCGGGGCTGACGTGCTGGGCGTGGTGAGCATCTTTACCTACGGTATGCAAAAGAGCGTGGACCGTCTGGCGGCCGCCGGTGTGCAGAACACCAGCCTGACCGATCTGGACGCCGTGGCGCAGGCCGGTGTGGAGGGCGGCTACATCACCCGGTCTGACGTGGCCCGGCTGCTGGCTTTCCGGGACGATCCGTCCGACGAAAGCTGGATCAATAAAGGAGGAATCGACTGATATGAAGCATCTCATCGACATTCTGGAACTCTCCCCTCAGGAGATCATGGAGCTGGTGAACAAAGCCTGCGACATCATGGAGCACCCTGCGGACTATGCCCACAAATGCGACGGCAAAATCCTGGCCACTCTGTTCTTTGAACCCTCCACCCGCACCCGTCTGAGCTTTGAGAGCGCCATGCTCTCCCTCGGCGGTCAGGTGCTGGGCTTCTCCTCCGCCAACAGCTCCTCCGCCGCCAAAGGCGAGAGCGTGGCGGACACCATCCGCACCGTCAGCTGCTACAGCGATATCATCGCCATGCGCCATCCCAAGGAGGGTGCGCCGCTGGTGGCCTCCATGCACTCTCTGGTGCCGGTCATCAACGCCGGCGACGGCGGCCACAATCACCCCACCCAGACCCTGACGGATCTTCTGACCATTCACAAGGAGAAAGGCCGCTTCGATCACCTGACCGTGGGCTTCTGCGGCGACCTGAAGTTCGGCCGCACCGTTCACTCTCTGGTGGGCGCCATGAGCCGCTACGAGGGCATCAAATTCGTGCTGGTCTCTCCGGAGGAGCTGAAGCTCCCCCGCTATGTCAAGGAGGAATCCATCAAGAAGCGCGGTATCCCCTATGAGCAGTCCGTCTCGCTGGAGGCTGTCATGCCCGAGTTGGATATTCTGTATATGACCCGCGTCCAGAGAGAGCGCTTCTTCAATGAGGAGGACTACCTCCGTTTGAAGGACAGTTATATCCTGACGCCGGACAAGCTGCAAAACGCCAAAGAGGATCTGCGTATCCTCCACCCGCTGCCCCGCGTCAACGAGATCTCCGTGGCCGTGGACAACGACCCCCGAGCCTGCTACTTCAAGCAGGTGCAGTACGGCAAATACATCCGCATGGCGCTGATCCTGAAGCTGCTGGGCATGGACTGAGGAAAGGAGTAAGCCAATATGATCATTGATTCGATTCAGAACGGCATCGTGATCGACCACATCACCGCCGGAAAAGCCATGGAACTGTACCGTATCCTGGGGCTGGACAAGCTGGACTGCACCGTGGCCATCCTGAAAAACGTGGCCAGCAGCAAGCTGGGCCGCAAGGATATCATCAAGATCGACCGGGAGATGGATCTGGACTGGGACCTGATCGGTTATGTGGATCCCACCATCACCGTCAACTGCATCCGCAACGGCCAGCTGGTGGAAAAGCGCACCCTGAAGCTGCCGGAGCGGATCACCGGCGTTCTCACCTGCAAGAATCCCCGCTGCATCACCTCCGTGGAGCAGGAGCTGCCCCAGGAGTTCGTGCTGACGGACCCTGTCCGCCGCGTCTACCGCTGCCGCTACTGCGAGACGCAGAGCAAGTGAATGATGCGGCCTTCGGAAACAGAAGCCGCACACAACCATAAAAAACAATACAGGAGGCGGTTTTATGAAGCTTGCACTTTGCCAGATGCGCATGAGCGCGGACGAGGCGGAGAATCTGGAGCGGGGTCTGGCGGCGCTGCGGACGGCGGCGGCAAACGGCGCCGATCTCATCGTCTATCCGGAGCTGCAGCTCCACCGGTTTTTTCCCCAGTACGCAGGGCGGAACGCGGCAGACAAGCTGCTGACCGTTGACGGCCCCGTTGTCCGGCAGTTCCAGGAGGCGTGCCGGCAGCACCGCATCATGGCGGCGCCCAACTTCTATCTGCAGGAGCCGGCCGGCCGCTTCGACACCACGCTGCTCATCGACAGCGACGGCACGCTGCTGGGCCGGCAGAAGATGGTGCATATCGCCCAGGCGGCGCAGTTCTATGAGCAGGACTACTACACGCCCTCCGATGACGGCTTTCTGGTGTTCGACACCGCCTTCGGCAAGCTGGGCATCGTGGTGTGCTTTGACCGCCACTACCCCGAGAGCATCCGCACCGAGGCGCTGATGGGGGCGGATCTGATCCTGATCCCCACCGCCAACACGGAGAGCGAGCCGCTGGAGATGTTCGACTGGGAGATCAAGGTGCAGGCCTTCCACAGCAGCGTGGCCATCGCCATGTGCAACCGCACCGGCCGGGAGGATGACATGATGTTCTCCGGCGGGTCGCTGGTGGTGGACGCCAACGGCGACACCATCGCCAAGGCCGGCAGCGGCGAGGAGCTGCTGTACGCTCAGGTGGACATGGCGGCCTCCGCCCGGATCCGCGCCGCCCGTCCCTACACGAGCCTGCGCCGCCCCGCGCTGTACCGCTGAGGAGGCAGCCGCTTCCCCGCCGGACGAAGCAGGGACTCCGCTGTGCATCCTTGCCCACAGGTTCACGGTGAACCCACAACCCCAAAGGATCCTGCGCATTTTCGCGCAGGATCCTTTTTTGTCAAAAATGAGGAACGGCCGACTTCTCTGAAGCTGTTTTTCATTCTCTCCTCTCTCTTTATACATCTATGCATGACCATTCTGTATATTTACTTATCATTTTGCATAATAGTCGGTAATTTATTCTTATCTTCCCAGCCTATATGCATAAAAATTGAATTTTGAATGAATATCCTCTTGACATTTTCCGGTGTTTACGTATAATTATGCACATGAAATACATAATGATGCAAGGAGGCACCATCATGAAACATACTGATATCAAGAAGATCGTACTGGCCTACTCCGGCGGTCTGGATACATCCATCATCATTCCCTGGTTGAAGGAGAACTACAACGATCCCGAGATTATTGCCGTGGCCGGCAATGTGGGACAGGCCGACGAGCTGGAGGGACTGGAGGAGAAAGCCCTCAAGACCGGCGCCAGCAAGCTGATCGTGGCCGATCTGGTGGACGAGATGGTAGAGGACGTGATCATCCCGTGCCTGAAGATGGACGCCAAGTATGAGACCTATCTGCTGGGCACCGCCTTCGCCCGTCCCGTCATCGGCAAGAAGCTGGCCCAGATCGCTCTGGAGGAGGGCGCCGACGCCATCGCTCACGGCGCCACCGGCAAGGGCAACGATCAGGTCCGTTTCGAGCTGGCCATCAAGCGTTTCGCCCCCGACATGAAGGTCATCGCCCCGTGGCGTGAGTGGGACATCAAGTCCCGTGACGAGGAGATCGACTACGCCGAGGCCCACAATGTACCCCTGAAGATCTCCCGTGAGACCAACTACTCCAAGGACAAGAACCTGTGGCACCTGAGCCATGAGGGTCTGGACCTTGAGGATCCCGCCAACGAGCCGGATCTGGACAAGCCCGGTTTCCTGGAGATGAGCGTGTCCCCCTTCCAGGCTCCCGACGAGCCCACCTATGTGACCATCGACTTTGAAGCCGGCGCCCCCGTGGCCGTCAACGGCGAGAAGATGAAGGCCAGCAAGATCATCGAAAAGCTCAACGAGCTGGGCGGCAAGAACGGCATCGGCATCATCGACATCGTGGAGAACCGTCTCATCGGCATGAAGGACCACGGCATCTACGAGACGCCCGGCGGCACCATCCTCTATTTCGCCCATGCCCAGCTGGAGATGCTGACCATGGACAAGGAAGTGCTCCACGAAAAGCAGAAGCTGGCCGTGGACTACGCCGACCTGATCTACAACGGCAAGTGGTACTCCCCCCTGCAGGAGGCGCTGACCGCCTTTGCCAACGAGGCCAACAAGAACGTCACCGGCACCGTGAAGCTGAAGCTTTATAAGGGCAACATCATCCCCGCCGGCATGACCTCCCCCTGCTCCCTGTACTCCGAAAATCTGGTGACCTTCGGCGAGAGCGACTACGACCAGTCCCAGGCCGCCGGCTTCATCAACCTGTGGGGCCTGACCACCAAGATGCAGGCGCTGAAGGAGCAGGGCAAGCTGTAAGCGGCATATTTCCCCGGAAAGGACAGAAACCATGGCAAAAATGTGGGCCGGCCGGGCTGAAAAGGAAACGGCACAGATCGCGGACGACTTCAATTCGTCCCTCCATTTCGACTGCCGGATGTACCGGCAGGATATCACCGGCTCCATGGCCCATGCCGCCATGCTGTCCCATTGCGGCATTCTCACCGAGCGGGAGGCCCAGACGCTGGTGCTGGGGCTTGCCGGGATCATGGCGGATCTGGACGAGGGCAAGCTGGCCTTCGACCCCGCCGCCGAGGATATCCACATGTTCGTGGAGCAGGTATTGACGGAGCGGTTGGGCGATGTGGGCAAGAAGCTCCACACCGCCCGCTCACGAAACGATCAGGTGGCGCTGGATCTGCGGCTGTACCTGCGGCAGGAGATCGCCGCCATCCGCGGTCTGGTGCTGGCGCTGCTGGCCGTCCTCACCGACAAGGCGGAGCGGTACAGGGACGCCATCATGCCGGGCTATACCCATATGCAGCGGGCACAGGGCGTCACCTTCGGCCACCATCTCATGGCCTACGCCATGATGCTGCAGCGCGACGTGGGACGGCTGGACGATACCGCAGCGCGCATGGACGTCTCCCCCATCGGGTGCTGCGCGCTGGCGGGCACCACCTTCCCCATTGACCGGGTGTGGGAGGCCCAACAGCTGGGCTTCTCCTCTGTGGCCCTCAACAGCATGGACGGCGTGTCCGACCGGGACTTCTGCGTGGAGTTTCTCTCCGCCTGCGCGGTGCTGATGATGCACCTGTCCCGCTTCTCCGAGGAGCTGATCCTGTGGAGCAGCTGGGAGTTCCGCTTCGTGGAGCTGGACGACGGCTTCACCACCGGCTCGTCCATCATGCCCCAGAAGAAGAACCCGGACATGGCGGAGCTGTGCCGGGGCAAGACGGGCCGCGTCTACGGCGACCTGATGGCGCTGCTGACCACCCTGAAGGGCCTGCCCCTGGCCTACAACAAGGACATGCAGGAGGACAAGGAGGCGGTGTTCGACTGTGTGGACACGGTGAAGATGTGCCTGCAGGTGTTCACCCCCATGATCGCCACCATGAAGCCCTGCGTGGAGAACATGTACAAGGCGGCCCAGAAGGGCTTCCTCAACGCCACCGATCTGGCGGACTACCTGACGAAAAAGGGCGTCCCCTTCCGCACCGCCTACAAGATCTCCGGCCAGCTGGTGTCCTGGTGCATCCATCACGACACGGTGCTGGAGGCCCTGCCGCTGGAGACGCTGCAGCAGTACAGCGATGTATTTGACGAGGATGTGTACCCGGCCATCACGCTGGAGAACTGTGTGGCACGGCGCACCTCGCTGGGCGGCCCCGCCTCCGTGGAGGCGCAGATCGCCGCCGTAAAAGACTATCTTTCCCAACAACAAACTGAACAAAAAGGAGAATGAACATGAAAAAGTTAAACAAACTGACCGCGCTGGCACTGGCGCTGGTGATGGTACTGGGTCTGCTGGCCGGCTGCGGCAGCAGCAACGCGGACAGCAGCACCGACAACTCCGGCGAAGATACCGCCAAGGACAAGCTGGTGGTGGCCACCAGCCCCGATTTCCCGCCCTTTGAGTCTCTGGAAGGCGGCGAGGTGGTGGGTATCGAGGTGGATATCCTGAAGCTGATCGCCGAAAAGCTGGGCATGGAGCTGGACATCCAGCAGATGGACTTTGACTCCGTGATCCCCGGCGTGCAGGCCGGCAAGTTCGATGTGGGCATGTCCGGCATCACCGTCACCGACAAGCGGAAGGAGAACGTGGACTTCTCCAGCGTGTACTTCATGGCGGCCAGGCCATCGTGGTGAGCGCCGACAGCGGCATCACCGGCAAGGCCGATCTGGAGGGCAAGAAGGTGTCCGTGCAGACCGGCACCACCGCTGAGGACTACTGCATGGCCAACGGCTATGAGGTGCTGGCCTTTACCGCCAACAACGACGCCGCCTCCGCGCTGACCGGCGGCAAGGTGGACGCATGGGTGGTGGACAACGAAGTGGCGCTGGCCATGGCCCCCGATCTGGGTCTGACGGTGCTGGACGAGGCCATGACCGCCGAGCCTTACGCCTTTGCCTTCCAGAAGGGCAGCGAGCTGGTGGCCCCCTTCAACGAGGCGCTGGACGCCCTGCTGGCCGACGGCACCGTGGAGAAGATCTTCTCCGACTACGGTGTGACCTACGTCGGGCCCTGACCGCCCCTGAGCAAGAAAACCCGTGAGGTACTTCTGCCCGCAGCGGCAGAAGTACCTCGTCCCCGCGGGAGTTCGGCCTTTCAGCCGTTAAATACCCCAGATCCCCATCAATTGTCCCGCGCCGCGCCATGCGGCATGATAAGATAACCTAAGGAGCCGCCGGATATGAATATTTTTACCGCCATCGGTGAATTCTTCACCAGCTGGGGGGCAAAGCTTGCCTCCACGTTTCTGGAGGACGACCGCTACATGATGCTGGTGGAGGGCCTGGGCAACACCGCCGTCATCACCCTGGGTGCGCTGTGCATCGGCGTGGTCATCGGCGCGATGGTGGCCATCATCAAATACTGCGGCGAGGGCGTTCCCGCGCTCAAGCCCCTGTGTACCCTGTGCGACATCTATACCACCGTGATCCGGGGCATCCCCGTGGTGGTGGTGCTGCTGATCTTCTACTTCGTCATCATGCAGTCCGCCAACGGCATCACCGTGGGCATCGTCACCTTCGGCATCAACTCCGGCGCCTATATGGCCGAGCTGATGCGCAGCGGGATCGGCGCGGTGGACGCGGGCCAGATGGAGGCGGGCCGCTCGCTGGGCATGTCCCGGCTCCAGACCACCGTCCATGTGATCCTGCCCCAGGCCATGAAGAACATCCTCCCCGCCATCGGCAATGAGATGATCGCCCTGCTGAAGGAAACGGCGGTGGCGGGCTATGTGGCGGTGCAGGATCTGACCCGGGCCGGCAACCTGATCCGCAACAACACCTTTGACGCGTTCAATCCCCTGATGGTGGTGGCGGTGACGTATCTCGCCATCGTGGTGGCGCTGACGCGGCTGCTGGCGGTGCTGGAAAAACGGCTCCGCAAGGGCGACCGCCATTAAACCCCCCTATCAAAACCGGAAGGAGCAACATCATGACCAGTCTGAAAAACAAGGATTTTCTCAAGCTGCTGGACTTTACCCCCGAGGAGATCGCCTACCTGCTGGAGCTGGCGGCGGAGCTGAAGGCCAAGAAAAAGGCCGGCATCCCCCACGCTCTGTGTCAGGGCAAGAGCATCGCCCTGATCTTTGAAAAGACCAGCACCCGTACCCGCTGCGCCTTCGAGGTGGCGGGGCATGATCTGGGCATGGGGGTCACCTATCTGGACCCCAGCGGCTCCCAGATCGGTAAAAAGGAGAGCATCGCCGACACCGCCCGCGTCCTGAGCCGTATGTTTGACGGCATCGAGTACCGCGGCTTCGGCCAGAGCATCGTGGAGGAGCTGGCCCGGTACGCCGATGTTCCCGTGTGGAACGGCCTGACCAACGAGTTCCACCCCACCCAGATTCTGGCGGACTTCCTGACCATTCAGGAGCACTGCGGCGGTCTGAAGGGCAAGAAGCTGGTGTACATGGGCGACGCCCGCTACAACATGGGCAATTCCCTGATGGTGGGCTGCGCCAAAATGGGCATGCACTTTGTGGCCTGCGCCCCGGAGAAGTACTTCCCCGATCCGGCGCTGATCGGTCAGTGCCAGGCCATTGCTGCCCAGACCGGCGCCACGCTGGAATTCCTCACCGAGCCCGCCGCGGCCGTGAAGAACGCCGACGTGATCTACACCGACGTGTGGGTGTCCATGGGAGAGCCCATGGAGGTCTGGCAGGAGCGTATCCACGATCTGGCCCCCTATCAGGTCAACGCCCAGCTGATGGCGCAGGCCGGCCCCCAGGCCGTGTTCATGCACTGCCTGCCCGCCTTCCACGACCACAAGACCACCATCGGCAAGGAGATGGGCGAGGCCTTCGGCCGTGACGCCATGGAGGTCACCGACGAGGTGTTTGAAAGCCCCCAGTCCATCGTCTTTGACGAGGCGGAGAACCGGATGCACACCATCAAGGCGGTCATGGCCGCCACTCTGGCCGGTTAACGGCCCTGAAATTACCATCTTCTTTCATTTCCTTTCGCCCGGAGCCGCAGCGGCAGCGCTGCGGCTTCGGGCCGCTGACGGGCACTTTCCCGCCCCAAAGCAGCAGCAAACCCCACCACGGTTTTCCCGTGGTGGGGTCTCTTTTTGTATCACACTACACCGTGATCCCGCCGTCGGCGGCCTGCGCCTCCCGCAGCAGCGGCGCGCAGCTCTCCAGAAACCGGGTCACCTGCTGCGGGCAGCGGCCGATATACCGTGCCGGCTCCATCAGGTCCTCCAGCTCCTGCCGGCTCAGGCCGAAGGCCGGATCTCCCGCCAGACGCTCCAGCAGATCGCAGGGCTGTCCCTCCTTCATCCGGGCCGTGGCGGCCATGGAGTGGCGGCGGATGCTCTCATGGAGCTGCTGGCGGTCGCCGCCCCGCTTCACCGCCTCCATCATCAGGTTCTCCGTGGCCATAAAGGGCAGATACTCCCGCAGCGTCCGTTCCACCACCGTCTCGTTGACGCGCAGCCCTGCCGTCACGTTCTGGCACAGCCGCAGCACCGCGTCGGCGCACAGAAAGCCCTCCGGCATGGAGATGCGCCGGTTGGCGGAGTCGTCCAGCGTCCGCTCCATCCACTGAGCGGCGGCGGTCATGGGGGCGTTCATGGCGTCCGCCATCAGATAGCGGCTCAGGGAGCAGATGCGCTCGCAGCGCATGGGGTTGCGCTTATAGGCCATGGCGGACGAGCCGATCTGGCTGTCCTCGAACGGCTCCTCCACCTGCCGGTCGTGCTGCAGCAGGCGGATATCGTTGGCCATGCGGCAGGCACTCTGGGCGATACCGCTGAGACAGTTGAGGATCCGGCTGTCCACCTTCCGGGGATAGGTCTGGCCGCACACGGCAAAGCACTCCGCAAAGCCGAATTCGGCGGCAATGCGGCGGTTCATCTCGTCGATCTTCTCCTCGTCGCCCTCAAACAGGTCCATAAAGCTGGCCTCGGTGCCGGTGGTACCCCGGCAGCCCAGGAATTTCAGCTCCGCCAGCACCTGATCCAGCTCCTCCACGTCACAGAGGAAGTCCTGCATCCACAGCGTGGCCCGTTTGCCCACCGTCACCGGCTGAGCCGGCTGATAGTGGGTATAGCCCAGCGTGGGGGTGGCGGCGTACCGCCGGGCGAAATCCGCCAGATTCACCAGCACCGCCAGCAGCTGCTTCCGCAGATACCGCAGGCCGTCCCGGTACAGGATCAGGTCGGCATTGTCGGTGACATAGCAGCTGGTGGCGCCCAGATGGATGATGCCCGCCGCCGTGGGAGCAGCCTTGCCGTAGGCGTAGACGTGAGCCATGACATCGTGGCGCACCTCACGCTCCCGGGCCGCCGCCGTGTCGTAGTCGATATCGGTGATATGGGCCTCCAGCTCCGCCACCTGCTCCGCCGTCACCGGCAGGCCCAGCTCATGCTGGGCACGGGCCAGCGCCGTCCACAGCCGCCGCCAGGTCTGAAAGCGGCTGTCCGGCGAAAACAGGTGCAGCATGTACGGCGAGGCGTAGCGGGACGCCAGCGGCGAACGGTATACGTCATTTCCCATAGGTGTTTCTCCTGTCATCTCACAATCAGGCTGTCTCTCTCCGCGCCCACGGAGACGTAGCCGATGGGGCAGCCGATGGCCTGCTCCACATACGCCACATAGTCCCGGGCCGCCTGAGGCAGCTGCTCCCACGTCCGGGCACCGGAGATATCGCACTGCCAGCCGGGACGGTACTCCATCACGGGCTTGGCCTGCTCCAGCAGCGCCGGGAAGGGGAAATCATGGGTGATCTGCCCGTCGATCTCATAGGCGGCGCAGACGGGGATCCTGTCCATATAGCTGAGGATGTCCAGCTTGGTCAGGGCGATGCTGGTGGCGCCCTGGGTCTCCACGCCGTAGCGGGTGGCCACCAGATCAATGGGGCCTACCCGGCGGGGACGGCCGGTCTTGGCGCCGTACTCGGCGCCGGCCTCCCGCAGCTTATCCGCCTCCTCCCCCAGCCATTCGCAGGTGAAGGGGCCTTCCCCCACGCAGGAGGAATAGGCCTTTACCACGCCCACCACCTCGTCAACGGAAGCCGTGGGCAGACCCGCGCCCACCGGGGCGTAGGCGGCGATGGTATTGGAGGAGGTGGTATAGGGATAGATGCCGTAGTCCAGATCACGGAGAGCGCCCAGCTGTCCCTCAAACAGGATGGACTTACCCTCGGCCTGGGCCTGACGCAGATAGCGGCCCGTATCGGCCACATAGGGGCATACCTGACCGCCGAAGCGCTCCAGCCACGCCGTCATCTCGTCCATGGTATAGCCCTTGGCGCCGTAGACCTCCCGCAGGATCAGGTTCTTCCACTCCAGCAGGTCCTGCAGATGGGTCTTGAGCTGCCGGGGATACCGCAGCTCGCCGGCCTGAATGGTCTTTTTCTGGTACTTATCGGAATAGAAGGGCGCGATGCCCTGCTTGGTGGAGCCGTACTTCTTGTCCTTCAGCCGTGCTTCCTCCAGCGCGTCCAGCTCACGGTGCCACGGCAGCAGCAGCGACGCCCGGTCGCTAACCATCAGGTTTTCCGGCGAAATAGCCACACCGGCGGCCTGCAGCGTGCCGATCTCCTCCATCAGGTTCTCGCAGTCCAGCGCCACGCCGTTGCCCAGCACGTTCATCACGCCGCGGCGGAAAATACCGGAGGGCAGCAGATGCAGGGCGAATTTGCCCATCTCATTGATGACGGTGTGTCCGGCGTTGCCGCCGCCCTGATACCGCACCACTACATCGAACCGCTCCGTCAGGTAATCCACCATGCGGCCCTTGCCCTCGTCACCCCAGTTGATGCCTACGATCGCGCAATTTGCCATGCTTCCTGCCTCCTGTTCTGAATATTGTAACGGATATTCCGCAAACAAACAACACGTTATTATACGCAGGTTTCAAGTATAAGTAAACTATCTATTTACAATATAAAAAATAAGTTCCGCTTATTGTTTTGTGGGAGCAGACCATGGTGGAAAACGGAAATATCACTTGCAACCCACGCCGCGCTGTGATAAAATACCCTCGAAAATACGACACGGCCCGCCGCTGTGTATAAGGAGGAACATCACCATGTCTTTCATGATCGAAACATCTGCCCGCCACATCCATCTGACCCAGGAATCCGTGGAGAAGCTGTTTGGCGAGGGCTATCAGCTGACCATCCGCAAGCCCCTGTCCTACCCCGGCCAGTACGCCAGCAACGAGCGCCTGACCATCGTGGGTCCCAAGAAGGAAATGGCCAACGTGTCCATCCTCGGCCCCGTCCGCAAGGCCGATCAGGTGGAGATCTCCGCCACTGACGCCCGCACGCTGGGCATCGACGCCCCCATCCGCGAGAGCGGCGACGTAAAAGGCTCCGGCGCCTGCAAGCTGATCGGGCCCAAGGGCGAGATCGACCTGACGGAGGGCGTGATCGTGGCCAAGCGTCACCTGCACGTTACCGAGGAGGACGCCGCCAAGATGGGCGTCAAGGACAAGGAGATCATCCGCGTTTCCTGCGGCGGTGAGGGCCGCAAGCTGATCTTCGACGACGTGGTGGTTCGCGTCAACGTGGGCGGCGCCACCACCATGCACATCGACACCGATGAGGCACAGGCCGCCGGCAACCCCACCGTGGGCGAGATCTTCCGCTGACTCAGATACATATAAAAAAGATGACGCTCCCGGGAGCGTCATCTTTTTTTATTCCTCCTGCGGGTGGGTCAAATGGTGGTGCTTCCGCAGCAATCCCTCCCGTCGGTAGAGCCTGCGCAGCATGAAAATATAGCACACCAGATGGGTCAGAAACGTCAGCGCCCACGAGATGGGATACGACCAGTAGACCACCTCCGGCGTGTGGAACCGGGGCACCTGAAAGACGGTGGCGATCCACAGCACCCGGAAGGCGCAGGCGCCCAGCAGCGTCACGATCATGGGGGTGACGGAGTAGCCGATGCCGCGGATGGAGCCTACGATCACGTCCATCAGGCCGCACAGCACATAGGGCAGGAACATGATGGTGACGCGCACCATGCCGGCGGCCACCACCGCGTCGCTGTTGGAGTAGATATGCAGCAGCTGCGGGCCGAAGACGTACCCCAGTATGCCGCCCACGGCAGCCACCGATGCGGAGCAGGCGGCGGAGCACAGGGCGATGGGCCGCAGCCGCCCATAGTTCCCCGCGCCGTAGTTCTGGCTGGTGAAGGCGGTGTTGGCCTGACAGAACGCGTTGCAGGCCACATAGATGAAGCCCTCGATATTTCCGGCGGCGGTGTTGCCGGAGATGACCGTCTCGCCGAAGCCGTTGATGGCCGCCTGAATGATGACGTTGGACAGGGAAAAGGCCACACCCTGCACGCCGGAGGGCACACCGATCTCCAGGATCTGCCGCAGGCGGGCCGGAACGATCCGCATCTGACGCAGCACAAGGCGGATACCGCCCTCCTCCCGCATCAGGCAGCGCACCACCAGAAGCGCCGACAGATACTGGGAGATGACGGTGGCGATGGCCACGCCCGCCACATCCAGCCGGAACACGATGACCAGCAGCAGGTTCAGTCCCACATTGACGAAGCCGGCCGCCGTGAGGTAGTACAGCGGCCGCCGGGTGTCACCCACCGACCGCAGCAGCGCCGCGCCGAAGTTGTACAGCATGGCGGCAGGCATTCCCAAAAAGTAGAGGCGCAGGTACAGGGCGGCCAGCGGCAGGATGGCGTCGGGCACCTGCATCAGATGCAGCAGCGGCTTTGCCGCCGTGACGCCCACCACCGTCAGCACGATGCCGCTGAGAAGCGCCAGCAGCATGGAGGTATGCACCGTCTGCCGCAGGGAATCCTGATTGCCGGCCCCGATGAACCGGGCCGCCAGAATGTTGGTGCCCACCGACAGCCCCACGAACAGATTCACCAGCAGATTGATGAGGGCCGCGTTGGAGCCCACCGCCGCCAGAGAGTTGTCCCCGGCAAATTTGCCCACCACCACAATGTCCGCCGCGTTGAACAACAGCTGCAAAACGCTGGAGCACATCAGCGGCAGGGCGAAGGCCAGTATTTTCGGCAGCAGCTTGCCGCTGCACATGTCGATCTCGTACCGGTTGGCCCGCACGACAGATTCCCCTCCTTCTTCCATCAAATCAGTCCGATTATCATATCATCTTTTCACAAAAATGCAACACCTTTTTTGTATTTCTTGACAATTTGTACGGTTTTCCTCTATAATGGGACGCAATATCACTTGTGTAAGAGGTGCTGTGCATGAACTGGACGCTGCTGTGCCGGCTGGTCGTACTGTTTTTCGTGTTCTCCTTTCTCGGCTGGGTCATGGAGGTCACACTGAAATACATCCAGTACCACCGGTTCATCAACCGGGGCTTTCTCATCGGGCCCTACTGCCCCATTTACGGCGCCGGCGTGGTGATGGTGACGGTGCTGGTGGGCGGTCTGGTGGGCATCCGTGGCGGCACGCCGGGGGAGATCTTTCTGGCGGGCTTTTTCATCTGCGGCGCGCTGGAATACTTCATCAGCTGGTACATGGAAAAGGTCTTCCATGCCCGCTGGTGGGATTACAGCCGCAAGCCCATGAACCTGAACGGCCGCATCTGGATCGGCAATCTGATGCTGTTCGGTCTGGCCAGCGTGGTGATCGTGCTGTGGATCGACCCGTTATTCTTCCGGATGATCGAAAAGTGGTCCCCCTTCTGGCTGCATGTTGCCGCCATCGCCATCGCGGCGCTGCTGGTAACGGACTATGTGATCTCCCACCTGCTGATGGACATTGTCCGCAGGGAGATCGACGCCCAGGAGGGCGACAGTACCGAGGAGATCAGCCGCCGCGTCCACGAGCTGCTGCGGGACCGCAACCTGTTCCTGCGCCGTATCCATCAGGCGTACCCCGAGCTGCAGGCCCGTCCCCGCGCTGTGATGGAGCGTCTGGACAAAGCCCGCAAGGAGTTCAGGGACGCCAATCGCCGCGTAAAGGAGCTGCTGGGCGAGATGGCGCGGCAGCGCAAGGCCGATGGTCCTGTGGAGGAGCTGACCGCCCGTTTGGAGACCGCCGCGGCCACCTTGAAGGAGCGCCGGGCCAAGCTGCGGGAATTGGAGCGCCGTTTCCTGCGGAAAGAGGACGAATGAGACGAAAGAGACACGCATCTGCGTGTCTCTTTTCCTATTCCCGCCATGCCTCCGCGTCCCGGTCAAAGACCACCTGCACCTGACTTTGGGGCGCAGCGGAGGTGTCCTCCAGGGCGGCGTGCAGCGCCGTCAGATCCTTCATGGCGCCGGCCAGCTCCCGGATCTCCCGCACGCCGGTCCTGCCGGCCTCCATACCGGCCGCCGTCTCCGCGCAGGCACGGCCCAGCTCCACCGCCGCCCGCTTCATGTAGGTCTCCCACGATCCGCCGCGTCCCATTACCGTTCCTCCTTCACCAGAAACGGCGCCAGCATCCGCTCCGCATAGTCCCTCAGACAGTCCCGGCAAAGGGCCTGCCCGTTGATGTAATAGTAGGCCTCCCCTTGATAGATCTCACCGCCGCACAGGGCGCATTCCCTGCTGACGGCGCCTTCGTATGGCTCCATACCATCCACTCCTCTCACCCTTGGAGGCCAGAGGGCGGATCGTTGCCCGCCAAAAGGCAACACAACGTAAAAAAACCATCCTTTCGGATGGTTTTTCCGTTAGATACCGTGGGGCCTTACGCCGCGAAGTTACGGATCTCCATCAGGCCCACAATGATCTGCAGCAGGGCGAAAGCCAGCAGCAGTATGCCCGCCAGCTTGCGGGGCTTGTTTTTCTGGGCAATATAGCTCATGCTCAGCAGGCCCATGGCAACCGCCAGCGAAATGGCCGCCAGACCGGGGATGTACAGGATATTGGCCTTGCGCAGTGCCCAAAAGACCACCGCCACCGCCAGAAGCACGATCTCAAGGAGCGTTCTTCCGTCCAGTTTTCTCATATCTTTCTTCCTCCCAAAGGCTTTCTTTATCTATATAGTACCGTATCCTCGCCCAAAACACAAGGCTTTTCCCGTCAGCGCAGCAAATTTTTCGCCTTCAGCGCCGCACAGACCGTTTTCGCGTCGGTGATCTCCCCGTTCATGCAGCGCTCCGCCAGCTCCTCCAGCGGCATCCGCTCCAGCGACAGGAACTCGTCCTCGTCGGGATGGGTCGCGCCGTAGTGGAGTCCCCGGGCCAGATACAGGTACAGCACCTCGTCATAGCAGCCCGGCGAGGCGATCAGCGTCCCCATGGACATCCACTCGTCGGCGGTGGCGCCGGTCTCCTCCCGCAGCTCCCGTTGGGCGGTGGTCAGCGGCTCCTCGCCCTTTTCCCGCTTGCCGGCGGGGATCTCCAGCAGCGTGCGGCCGAAGGCGTAGCGGTACTGCCGCACCAGCAGCACGCTGCCGTCCTCCTCCAGCGCCAGAATGCCCACGCCGCCGGGATGCTCCACCACCTCCCGCACGGAGGTATGGCCGTTGGGCAGCAGCACCTCGTCCCGCCGCACGCGGATGATGCGGCCGTGATAGACCTCCCGGGTGGTCAGCGTCTTTTCCGTCATATCCATAAAAGGGTACCTCCCGTTGTCTGATGAGGCCAGTATAGCAGGTTTCGCGGCGAGGCGCAAGGCATTGTTCCCGCCGCCGACAGGATTCCCGCCTTTCTCCTTGCATTTGCCGGTGAAATGTGCTATACTGTCTATCCAGTCCAAGGAGAGGAGGGACTTGCCATGGCAAAAAGCGGCGGCGTCAAGACCGCGGCCCAGAACCGCAAAGCGTTTCACGACTACTTCGTGGAGGACCGCTATGAGGCCGGTATCGAGCTGGCCGGCACCGAGGTCAAGTCCATCCGGGGCGGACAGCTGAACCTGAAGGACAGCTACTGCGCCGTCACCAAAGAGGGGGAGCTGATGGTCTACAACATGCACATCTCTCCCTATGACAAGGGCAACATCTTCAACCGCGACCCCGACCGGCCCAAGCGCCTTTTGATGCACAAGCGGGAGATCCGCAAGCTGCACGAGGCCCAGAAGCTGGACGGCTATGCCCTGATCCCCCTGAGCGTCTATTTCAAGAACGGTCTGGTCAAGGTGGAGCTGGGGGTCTGCAAGGGCAAGAAGAACTACGACAAGCGGCAATCCATCGCCGAGCGGGACGCCAAGCGGGAAATGGACCGGGCCCGCAAAGAGCGCTATTGACACACAAAGGAGGACGATCCCATGGAAAATAACCCCATTGTCACCATTGAAATGGAGGACGGCGGCGTCATCAGGGCGGAGCTGTACCCCGATATCGCGCCGGAGAGCGTGCGGAATTTCATCTCCCTGGCCAACAGCGGCTACTATGACGGGCTGATCTTCCACCGCTGCATCTACGGCTTTATGATCCAGGGCGGCTGTCCCAGGGGCGACGGCACCGGCGGACCCGGCTACTGCATCAAGGGCGAGTTCAAGTCCAATGGCTTCAACAACGATCTGCGCCATACCCGCGGCGTGCTGAGCATGGCCCGCACCATGATCCCCGACAGCGCCGGCAGCCAGTTCTTCATCATGCACAAGGACGCGCCCCATCTGGACGGCGAATACGCCGCTTTCGGCATGGTCATCGACGGTATGGACGTGGTGGATGCCATCGCCTCCGCGCCCCGGAACATGATGACCAACAAGCCCAAGAAGGATCAGCGGATGGCCAAAGTGCGGGTGGATACCCGCGGCGTGGACTATCCCCAGCCGGAGAAGCTGCCGGAGCGGTAAGCCTTCTCCTGTTTCCCCAGTTTTTTCCCGCCCTTTCCGGGGCGGGTCATACGGGGGCGTACTGGTTTCGACGGGGGTGTGGAGACCGGATAAGCGGGCGGTGGCGCCTGACCACCATACAACGGGCAAATTAAAATTAACTGACAACACTAACACTGTTGCCGTCGCTGCTTAAGCAGTGACCGTCTGAACCGGAGCGGCCACCGGCCGGGGAAGGCGTCGTTAAGGTGGCGTCCGTGAGGCAGGTAAGAGTTGCCCTGCCCACGCATCATGACTCTACTGAATCGCCGCGTCTGTTGCGTGCCGCGTCGAGGAGGGAATGTTCAAATCGTAACTGCGCCCGGAGAAAGTCCTGTTGAAGCGCTTTCGGACAGGGGTTCGACTCCCCTCGCCTCCACCAAATCAATATAATCCGAACCTTTATCCAATCGGAGATGGGTTCGGATTTATTGTTTATATCGAGGAAATTGAAGATTGGTAAACGCAAAACCGGGAGGACTGCCGAACATGGCAATCCTCCCGGTTCGTTTATGTAGAATCTTTCGCCGCAGCTTCTTTTTTCTCTTTCCATTCGGCAAATGCCCGCTTGCCCTCATCGCTTTCATAATACTTCTGAATCACCGGCAGCAGACTCCTTGCCAGAGACTCATATACAAACTCTGGAATCTCAGCGGAGTTAACATCATTCACATCATAGCAGTTCTTTTTCTTCATTCTGTTCCTCCCTTCACGGCGCACAGGTGCGTTTTTATGGCGCGGGTGAGTAAAGATATGCCCCTCAGCGTTTGCGTCTCTTGTGGAGCATAAAATATCCTATTTTCGACCTTTATCCTGACAGATTTTCGCCCGCCTCCTTCGGGCGGATCAGCTTTGCGTTGGACGGGTAATTGAGCGTGATCAACGCTGGCTTTCCAAGGCCCTGTTTCTTTCGGCAGATCAATCCGCTATATTCCAATTCTCGGAATATGCGTGTAACACACTGCCGACTTCGATGCAGTTTCTTCTGTGCCTGTTCTACGGTGAAGTAGAGACGGATTGTGCCGTCTGCCTCTATGAATCCGTTAACCTTTGAAATGCTGGCTCTGTCCAGCATAAGCGCATACAGCACCTTTGCATCGTTGGATAGATCCGCAAGGCTGTCCTCCATAAGAAACCGTGGGAACGGTATGTACGATGCCGAAAGGCTCTCTGTAGTAAATCGTAAAAAATTCTGTGTCATTGTGACCTCCTATCCCATCCTATCCATCAAAAAACGGTATTGATTGGATTGATGGATGACTCTATTGAGCGTTAGTTTATTTCTTATTGATTTGGGTATGAATTTCATCCTCTGTGAATGTTCGGAAAACCGACGTCCGGAAATCCAATAACGGTGCGCTCCGGAGCGTCTGGTTATCCACCTTCTGAAAATCCGGTGACGGGAAATCCATACACGGATAATCCCGTTGTGGTCATAGTTCCGCCCTTTGCGACTGCTTGAGTAGTTCCCAAATTTCACACTGTTTCGCTTTCAACTCGACGATATCATCCTGATAGAAATGCCCTGTCTGATTGATACGGCGGCAGATCTGGTTGATGTTTCCTGCAACTCGGCTGACGGCAGCAGCCAGTTTCTTTTGCTCGGTGTAATCCACTTTGATGATATAGCCGTCGATCGCCATCTTGCGTAGATAGGCTCCCATGTTATGGGTGCCGAGCTGCGCCATCTTTTGTTGTATGAGTTTCTTTTCCTGTTCGGTGACGCAGAACTCAATGCGTATTGGTCTTGTTCGGTCTGCCATAAAAACACTCCCTTCAATTTACAACGGACATTATTCAGCCCATTGGGGGGTAATTCCCACAGATTTTTTGTTTTTTCTTTCACCCTACAACGGACATTTTTTCAGCGTTTGTCCACCGGTACGCGAAGATTTCAATAAAAAACGCGCTCTCGGTTTTTCTGGAAACGAGAACGCATTGGAGATACATGTATAAGATTTTAGAGAATAGCAAGCACATCCGGTGTCCGTACACACCGGAAAAATGAGCGTTTCAGCCTTGCAGCCGATACGCTCATTTCCTCTTTTGGGAAAGTCCCAAACCCTTGATTTCTGAATTGGAAATTCTTTCTGAACTTCGCGGGAAACCTATTGATTTTATTCGCTAATCGGACTATAATATATAATGATTTATTGTAACTACGATCAGGCTAACAAGCTGAGAGGACAGACCGGGAGGGCTGCAACCATGAAGTATCTTTCTGTCCCGCAGACCGCCGAGAGGTGGGGTATCTCATCACGGCGCATACAGATATTGTGCAACGAGGAACGCATACCGGGTGCGGTGAAAATCGGCAACAGATGGGCAATCCCTGATGATGAGCCGAAGCCCGCAGACGCGAGAATCAAAAGCGGAAAGTACGTTAAGAAGCCCACTAAAAATTAAAAATGAGCTGCAGACAATAGCGACTCTAACTCGAAATAGCAGCGCGCATTCCACCTCGCGGGTGCGAATTGACGCATCAGGATCAGCGGGCAAATTTAGTCCTTCCGATACGGGAAAGGTCATTCACGACAATAGTTTTACAATGTCTGACGTATGGAGGAAATCAGTATGGCAGCGATAAACGATCTCATTCGACAGATTGAGGATAAATATTTGCGCGACCGCTTACAGCAGGAAGTGGCGCGTTTGAGCAAACAAAAAAAGTTCGGGCTTGTGTTTGAGGATCACATTCCCGAATGTACGCCGCTGTATGGCGTAGCTGTCCGCAAGGGATCGCTTGTTGCGGTTAAGGGAGAGGACATACGCGATGTATATTTTGTGTCCGCGATCTCTGACGGAAGGGCAGCAATTGTCAATAAAGCCACAGGCGAAAAGAGCGAGCGTCCGCTTGATACTCTCGTTGCTGTGGCGCAATTTGGCGAGCCTATTTTTCCGTCCCTTATCCCGATGGACAGCGTAGAAAATGCACCCGATAGCAACTTGTGGCATACGCTGATCGAAGCTGACAATTTCCATGCGTTGCAGCTTTTGGAATATCTCTATCCGAAACAGGTGGATTGCATTTACATAGACCCGCCCTACAACACAGGAGCGCGGGATTGGAAATACAACAACGACTATGTAGACTCCTCTGATAGCTATCGTCACAGCAAATGGCTGTCTATGATGCAGCGGCGGTTGAAAATCGCAAAAAGGCTGCTCAATCCCGAAAACTCGGTGCTAATCGTCACCATTGATGAAAAAGAATATTTGCATCTTGGCTGTCTGCTTGAAGAAATGTTCCCCGAAGCGAGAATACAGATGATCTCGACTGTTATAAATCCTAAAGGCAATAGACGAGACAACGAGTTTTCTCGCTGTGAAGAATACATTTATTTTATCTATATTGGTGCTGCCGCTATCATTTCCAATGGTACAGATATGCTACGTGAAGTGGAAGAAGATGAAATAGGAGATAGCAAAGACAAGTCTGTACGGTTGAGAGCGTTGTTAAGACAGGCAAGCAATCATGGAAAGCGTACAGATCGTCCTAATCTATTCTATCCGCTTCTTTTTGAAAGCAATACAGGAAAGTTTGTCGGTCACGGACCTGTCCTTGATATTGCCGAAGATAGAAACAGCTACATGCCCCCCGAAGGAACTGTGGCTATGTGGCCTATTGGAGCAAATGGAACAGAGCTTACTTGGAACTTGCAACCCGCGACATTAATGGATAAGCACCGTCAGCATTTTTTGAGTTTTGGGCGTTGGGACGGCGATAAAAGAACGGGCTATTATTTATCGGAAGGTCAGGAGGAAAACTTCAAGAAAGGTCTCTATAATGTTGTAGGGCAAGATCAGGATGGTGCATATATTATTGAACTAAAATCCGCTGAGGATAGAGATGTTCGCCCAATGACTATATGGCATAAGAAATCACATTCTGCAAGCGAATATGGAACTACACTGCTCAACAACATTTTCCACGATCGGCGGTTTTCATTCCCGAAGTCACTATATGCTGTTCGTGACACTCTGCGGTTTTTCGTTGCGGACAAGCCTAATGCACTCATCGTTGACTTTTTCGCAGGCAGCGGCACAACGCTTCATGCAGTCAATCTTCTCAACGCAGAGGACGGCGGCAATCGCCGCTGTATCTTAGTAACAAATAACGAAGTATCCGATGACGAGGCGAAAGCTTTAAAAAAGCAAGGCTATCAGACGGGGGACGAAGAATGGGAAAAGCTCGGTATCGCCCGATATGTCACCTGGCCGCGGACGGTATGCAGTATTACAGGGCAAGATGTAAACGGCAACCCGCTGAAAGGCGAATATCTGGGCAGTGAGATTTCTATGAGTGACGGTTTTGCCGCCAATGCGGAGTATTTCAAACTCGGTTTTTTGGATAAGAGCAGTGTTGCCCTCGGTCAGCAGTTTCGTGAGATACTTCCTATGCTTTGGCTGAAAGCGGGCGCGGTTGGCAAGCGTCCTGCCCTTGCCGATGGAGAACTGCCCGATATGTTGATCCCTGAAAGCAGCAATTTTGCGGTGCTGATCGATGAACGTTATTTCGGTGCATTTTTGGCTGAAATAGAGGCGCGTCCCGATATCGAGTATGTTTACCTTGTCACCAACTCAGAGGACGCATACAGGGAAATGGGATCGCGGATCCGCACCCGAAATGTGACACAGCTATACAGGGACTATATTGATAATTTTGTTATCAATAGCAGGAGGATTTGACCATGAGGGAAAAACTATTCGGATTTCAGGAGGACGCACTCTCTGATCTCCATAAACGCATCAACAGTGCGAACAGTATGCTCCTGTCTGACGCAGAAGAACAAGTTATCATTTCTTTCTCTGCCCCCACAGGATCGGGTAAGACCATTGTGATGACTGCGCTTTTTGAGGACATATTTTTCGGTTCGGCTGAAACACAGGGCGATCCCGACGCTATTGTTGTATGGTTGTCCGATATGCCCGAACTCAACGAGCAGTCCCGCCGCAAAATCGAGAGCAAATCCGATAAAATCCGTGTCCGCAACATTCACACCATCGACTCCGTTTTCGACAGCGAAACCTTGGAGTGCGGCAATATCTACTTTCTGAACACACAGAAGCTCGGCAGTGATAAGCTGCTGACGCATAAATCGGACAAACGACAGTATACCATCTGGGAAACGCTGACCAACACGGTGCGGGAGTATAAGGGCAAGCTGTACCTTGTCATTGACGAGGCGCACAGAGGCACGAATGTTTCCGCAAAAGCCGAAAATGCTGCAAAATCCATCATGCAGAAGTTTATCAT
This sequence comes from uncultured Clostridia bacterium, assembly GCA_945915065.1. GTDB lineage: Bacteria > Bacillota > Clostridia > Oscillospirales > Oscillospiraceae > Vescimonas. Next base: position 57,018 of record CAMEER010000006.1, read on the forward strand.
AGGGAGTGCACCGGACGGCTTATGCAAAATGCCCCTTGTGATTGGCGTTACCGCTACCCCTCAGCGTTTTCATAAGCTGATCGAGAATACCGAGTCCCCCGAACTCAAAGTGATTATCAAGCCCGAAGATGTTCGTGATTCCGGGCTGCTTAAAGACCGTGTTGTGATTCACTATCCCGAAATCGCCATCAATGCCGATATGACGATGTTTCAGGGCGCGGTTGCAAGTTGGCAGCGCAAAGCGGAGCAATGGGCGCAGTATTGCGAAAAAGAACGCGAGGATAAGACTGTCAAGCCCGTCCTTGTTATTCAGGTTGAGGACGGCAACGATAAGATCGTCAGCAATACGGAAATTGAATCCTATCTTGCCATGCTTGAAACACAGCTTGGGCGTCCCCTTGTGAACGGCGAAGTTGTGCATTGTATGGACAGCAAGAAGCTGCTGACCGTTGGTACATGGACGATTCCCTACATGGAAGCGTCCCGCATTGAGGAAAGCGATCAGGTTAATTTTGTCATTTTCAAAATGAGCCTTTCCACAGGCTGGGACTGCCCCCGCGCCGAGGTTATGATGTCGTTCCGCAGCGCACAGGACTACACCTATATTGCGCAGCTTTTGGGGCGCATGGTGCGTACTCCATTGGCGCGGCGTATACCGTCCAATGACGAACTGAACGAAGTCAGCCTGTTCCTGCCCTATTACAACGAACAGACCGTGAAAGAGGTTGTGGACGCGCTGAACAGCGGCGAGGACATTATCCCCACCGATACCGTCACCAACCGTACCGGTGTGACCTATTACCAAGATCCGCAATTTGCTGATGTATTCGCGGATATGGATGGCAAATTGATTACATACCGCATTGAAACGGCGCGTAAAATCACGTCTTTGCGTAGGCTCATGCAGTTTTGCCGCGCTATCAAGGACGATATGATCGATATCAATATCCACCATGATATGCAGAAATCCATTGTACAGCTTATGGCGGATGAAATCGAAAGTATCAAAAATGCAGGTGAATACGACGCGCTTGCACAGGCGATCACAGGCTTTAATCTGAAATCGCTGACTTTTGATTATGGCGATAACGCCTATCGCGTGGACGAAGCTGACCACATGATCGTGACCGAATTTGACATTGACCGATATTTCAAGGTTGCGGGTAAAAAACTCGGTGACGGTTTGGATTATGCCTACTGGATTTTCAAACATAATCAGGGGATTGATGATAAGGACGCGAAAATTGAGGTTGTTGTGCTGGCAGGGCATAATGACGCTATGCAACGTATCAACGATTGGTGCGAGGACAAGTTCGCGGAGCTGTATAACAAATACCGCGCCAAAATCGGCAAGCTGAACGATGCTCGGCGTATTGAGTATGAACGCCTGTCTGACGCTACCGACAGACCGCAGGATATAGATTGGCACTTGCCGTCAAGCGTGGGCTTTACCGTAGGTGAGGACAGCCGCGCTTATGATAAGCACATCTATATCGCACAGGACGGCACTTTCCAAACTACGCTCAATGCATGGGAACATGATCTGTTGCTTGAAGAAATCGGAAAAGGCGCGTATGCGTGGCTGAGAAATCTTGACCGCAAGCCCTGGTCTCTCTGCATCCCTTATCGGAGCGCGGGAAAGATTCTTCCCATGTACCCCGACCTGCTTATCGTCGAAAAGGACGGTGAGGATTATTCGTACAGTATCTTGGAGCCGCACGATCCGAGCCGCACTGACAATGTGGCAAAGGCGGTTGGCTTAGCCGAGTTTGCGGATAAGCACCAATTTACCTATAACCGTATTCAGCTTATCCGAAAGAAAATGGGCGCAGACCGCAAGGAGCATTTCTACCGCTTAGATATGGCGAAGGTGCAAGTGCGGAACAAGGTCAAGGCGATCACTGATAACGCAGCTCTGGACGCGCTATTTGATACGGATGCAGATGTGGACGTATGAAATCAAATGTTTTTGTGTGCTGAAGCTTACCGCTAAATTGAGAGTCAGAGAGGATACTATAAATGAAACAGGGTAATCTGGTCAAATGGAAAGATATTTCTGCGTGCAAAAATTTGTTGTTTTTTGCTCAGTTAGTTGATGAACTCCTTTTTGATTATTCTATTCCGTCTAATCGAATATCTACACTTAATAGCCATTATCTCTGTCTAGATGCCCTTAGCGCTATAAATGGAATCGACGAACACGGTGTCCCGGAAGGAACGCTCAGGCCAATAGCCGAAGAATTGTATATTTCCCTGACAAAAGACCCCGCATTTGATCTTATTAATAACAGTCCTTTGAGATATTTTGTAAAGTACCAAAATGAGCGATACAGAATTAGCACTAGTGTTTCGGAGCTAAACTATGACGAGATCAAAAAGGCAATATTGGCAATTGACTCGCGTTTCTTTGAAAATAACAAGTATTATGAGACATTAAAGACCAGAGTAATGGAGAAGATTCTATCCAATGAAGAATCGGATCAACTTGATTTATTCAGACTTGTAAAATCATTGTTAACAGAGCTAATCAACTTGGGATACAGCCAAAATTACATCAAAAAAGTTATGTCTGACGTTTTCTGGAATTCAAATAGTGACATAGTATCGCCTAACGTGATTAATGACTTTTTCTCTGCGTTTACATTCGAAAAAAACAACTATACAGTAGTGTTCATTGTAAACAGAGGACGTATTAGTCAATTTACTGACCACATTGAGAACCTGTCCTGTATAGAAAGTTTTGAACAAAGGTATGAATCGCATGCAGAGAAGGTATTTTTACAGAAAAATAGGAATCAAGCCTATTTGATCATAGATCGAAAGGCTTTAGATCCATATCAAGCTGCCTATAGTGCTAGATTAACACTTTCTATCAATGCCTCCTTGTATCGATTAAACAACCATGACTATCGATATGACATTAATACCGCAAAATGCGGCGTGTATAGTGATTCGGAGTTTTTTAGAGCTGAGCAAGAAAAAAGTGCAGTATCGCATGTTAAAATGCCTTCTAGAGAACAAATCGTTAAGAATATGGAGGCTTTAGAAAAGGCTATCAACAATCAAAGATCTGTTCGAGAGAGAGTAGCGCTTATTAACGCGGCTCGTTTCCATTCACATTCTCTTGATAGTATCTCTATTGAGAATCAATTACTTGATTTGTGGGCAATTTTCGAATCAATTCTCGACATTAGTAACAAGCACACATCAGATAGAATTGTTCAAGTGTGTATGTATCTTGTTCCAATTTTGAAGCGCAGATACATTTATTCTCTGTTTTCTCAGTTTTCTATAGATTTCAAAAACTATAATGATGAGAAATATCGTGAAATTGTCGGTGATAGCACCGATGAGGCTGAGATAATCCAAAAACTGTGTGAATTTGTTGTGCTAAATGAACACAAAACTGATCGCGATTCTTTCTTGACACAATGCGGTGATTTTCCTCTTTTCAGGGAACGTATAGAGTATTACGAGAGTGTTTTCAGCACTCCGTATGATGTTTATCAGTTTGTTGAAAAACATGCGGAGAGAGTAAAGTGGCAAATAATGAGAATTTATAGGAATAGAAATCTGATCATTCACAATGGTGATAGTATGCCTTATTTAGCACTCCTTGTTGAAAACCTTCATTCATATGTAGATGATTTCCTGAGTTATGTGATTCATGGTCTATCTACCGGACATGATATCAACAGCTTGTGCCAAGAATTGTTTGCCAAAGAATGCGATTGGGTTGCAGATTTTTCAAATAGAAAGGCGGTAATGACAGCTGATGTAGTAACAAAAATGCTTTCCATCTAATAAAAATGAAATGTTCACAAAGAACTCCAAAATCCGGGTTGACTATATCCCGGATTTTGATTATACTATTATTAACCCGAAAAGGAGGTTGGCTTCAATGAAACA
>CAMEER010000007.1 GCA_945915065.1 uncultured Clostridia bacterium
ATGGAAAAAGACGCGGCTGGCTGCCGCGCCTTCGACCGTAACTATATTGTAGGAGGGGAAAACTATGAAAATAGAACAGACGAATGCATTGACACAGCGCCTTGTACTTTCCCCTTCTATGCAGCAATCTCTCAAATGCCTGCAACTTCCTGTCCTCGAGTTGGCAGAATATATCCAAAACGAAATCCTTTCCAATCCGATGCTAGAGGTCGTTTTACCGAAAGCACAGGTTTCTTTACATCATGAGGATATGTCCAAAGAAGCGTCCCTTCCCATTGAATTGCGAGAGCAGGATGTGTGGAAAAAAGGCCGCAGAAAAGCAGAGGAGGATACGCTGTCTATTGGGGAATTGTCAAGTGCAGACCAATCCTTCACGGAGTATCTGTATGAACAGCTGGGACAGATGAAGCTGTTTGAAGAGTACTTTTTGGACAAATGCTATTATTTGGTGGCGTGTCTGGATGACCGAGGATATTTTGACTGTTCACTTTCTGATATTGGAAAGGAGACTGGCTGGTCTCTTGAAGATTTAGAGCAAGCGCTTTTTTCTATACAAATGCTAGATCCTCCCGGTGTTGGCGCACGCAATCTTTCAGAATGCCTCGTTTTGCAGTTGGCACAAGGTAAGAACTTTAATGAATTGACTGTGCACATGGCACGGGAAGGACTTGACTTGTTGGCTGTACAGGACTTTGATGGGCTGGCCAAGCGTTTTAATGTATCTAAAGATGAGGTTTGTCACGCGGCAAAAGTGATCGAAGCCCTCAACCCAATACCTGCCCGCGGGTTTAGCGACGGCAATTTGATTGCTTACACTGTGCCGGATGCCGTTGTCCGTTTTGAACAGACTCATTTGGTGATAGAACTGAATAATGACTTCCTGCCTACGCTGTCGATCAACAACGGCTATGCCATGCTGCTTCATGACGATGAACACAAGGAAGCAAAGCCATATATCATGGAAAAGCTGTCGCAAGCGAAGGCACTGATGAACAGCATCAACATGCGTAACACTACTCTTCACCGAATTATTACAGAACTGGTGAAAATGCAGCAAGATTTTTTTGTTGCTAACGGACTGTTGCGACCAATCACTATGACACAACTAGCAGAAAAATTAGAAATTAGCCCTTCCACCGTAAGTAGAGCTGTGCAGGGAAAGCTGATCCAATTTCAGGGGAAAGTGCTACCACTACGTAGTTTCTTTACAACAACGCTCCATACTGATACTGGAGATATTTCCTCGTGGACAGTTAAACAACACCTGCAGCACTTTGTCGAAAGGGAAGACCCCTCTGCTCCCTTATCTGATGACGCATTATGCCTCGCCCTTAGCTCCTCCGGAATTGATATCTCACGACGCACCGTTGCAAAATATCGTACACAGCTGGGGATCCCATCTGCGGCAAAAAGGCGCAGAGTAAAACTCCACACATCCTGATAAATACGAACGCAGGAGGAACGAAAGAATGATTTGTGCAAACTGCAAAAAGCCGCAAGACGAAGCCTGTATCACCTGTGGTAAGCGCTTTTTTAATGAAGAGGATTTCCTTCTTCTCAGCAAAGAAGAACTTCTTTGCGCATTGAGGCGCGAAATTGCAATTAATGAACAGCTGAATACCATTTTTGAAAATTCCGCCGATACGCTCTTTGTTACGAACGGAAACGGAGATATTCTCAAGGTAAACCGCGCTTGGGAGGAACTTAGCCAAGCAAGCCGCGAAGAAGTATTGGGTCACAATATCCGTGAATTGGTTCCCTCTGTCCTCTCGGCATCCTCCACCATAGCTACGCTTGAAACAAAGCAGCGTATCACAAAAGAGCAAACATTGATCCGCAGTGGAAGAACCTCATATACCACCAGTACCCCTGTCTTTGTGGATGGCGTACTGAAAATGGTGGTGAGCAATAACCGCGACTTCTGCGAGATCGAGAGCATGCGCACCATGCTGGAGGAATCCCAAAAGGCGGCACAGTCCTATCGAGACCAGCTGCAGATGATGCAGGAGGAGATGCTGTCCCATCCCGATCTAATTGCCAAGGACTCCAACTCTGTGAACTTGCTCTACCGCGCCAGCAAGGTGGCCAAGGTGGATACCAGTGTGCTCATTACCGGCGAGACCGGTACCGGCAAGGAGGAGTATGCGAAGTTTATCCACTATAACAGCAACAGAAAAAACAAGCCCTTCATTAAGGTGAACTGCGCCGCCCTTTCTCAGGGGATCATTGAAAGCGAGCTGTTTGGCTACGAAAAGGGTGCATTCACCGGCGCCAACAATACGGGCAAGAAGGGACTGTTTGAAGTAGCTAGCGGCGGAACGCTGTTTCTCGATGAGATCGGCGAGCTTCCTCTGCCCATGCAGGCAAAGCTCCTGCGTGTGCTGCAGGAGCAGGAGCTGATCCGCGTGGGCGGCACGACCCCCATCAAGATCAATGTGCGCATCATCTCCGCCACCAATCAGGATCTGAAGCAGATGATCAAGGAGCAGGCCTTCCGCGAAGATCTGTTCTATCGCCTCAGCGTTGTCACTATAGAGATCCCACCTTTGCGGGAGCGTCGCAATGATATTTTTCCGATGGTGCAGCAATTCCTAGGTGCATTAAATGAGAAATACGGATTCCAAAAGAAAATCATGCCGGACGCGTTTCAAATGTTGAAGGCATATTCGTTCCCAGGCAATGTTCGAGAATTAAAAAACTGTCTGGAAGAAGCTGCTGTAATGAGTAGTAGTGATCGACTGGGAAAAGAAGACTTTAATTTTGCTATACAAACGCCAACCATCCCTTACACAACCGGAGGTCGTGGCTTGGACGATATTTTGCTGGATATCGAGTATCACTACCTGACACAAGCGATGCAAGAAGAGGGTAGCATCCGAAAAGCAGCTCAAAAATTGCAGCTTTCTCCGACGACCTTCGCAAGACGATTGAAAGTTGCTGAGGAAAAGCTGAGCCTATAAGAAACTGGTGTTCCAAAAATGGTGCGAAATTGTACCATAATTGGTTCGTTTTCTGCGACGGTTGCTATTGTACTGTCGTATTTTGGCGCGATAACTCCGTTTTATGTGGTATTTTTAACAATCCGCTTTGTATTTTATTGTCACTACTTCCAAAATTTTTGCGAATTTGTGCCACTTTCTGCTGTTTCGTAGCAAGTGGCACATTTTTTGCTTCTTATTAGGAAGGATACGAAAGGAGGTGGAATAAATGAATTTTCTCATGCAGTGGCTTATTTTTGAAGCATGTGCTTGGGTCGTCCTCATTGCAGTCATCAACATCATGATGCCAAACAAAAAGAAGTAAAATATTTGAGAGGAGAGAAGTATGAATATCTTTATCGTTTTGATGGCCATTTATATTGTTGCCATGCTGGTTCTCGGCTATTTCGGCAGCAAGAAGGCTACTGACTCTACCAGTTACGCTACTTCCGGCGGTGACGTTAATGTTTTTAGCGTTGCTGTTACCTTTGCGGCTACTTTCGCCAGCGCAGGTACCTTCCTGGGCGTTGCTGGCCAAGGCTTTGCCTATGGTTTGACTAACTTCTGGTTCTGGGCTTCCCAGTGGACCAGTGCTGGTATCATCATGGCAATCATTGCCAGACGTTACCGTAGAATGAACAGTATGAAGAAGTCTGCCACTGTGGCTGACTGGATCGCCGACCGTTATCACAGCCAGGGCCTGCGCGTATGGCTGGCCATCGTGTCTCTGGCTCAGATCGCTTTCATCGCTTCCCAGTTGGTGGGCGCCGGCGTTATCATCAACCAGATGATTCCTGCCATCTCTTACAAGATGGGCGTTTTGATCTCTGCTATCGTTATTATCATTTATATCTGCATGGGTGGTTCCTATGCTCACATCTACACCAATATTGCTCAGGGTGTCATGATGACTGTGTTGGGTGTCGTGCTGGCAATCTCCGGTTTCGTTGTGTTCGGCAACGTGTTTACTGAGCTGCCTGCCCGTCTGGCAGAAATCAGCCCCAATTTGGCACAGGGGCTGAACCCCGACAATGCTGGCTATCCCGATGCGCTACACGTTGTTGGCTTGTTTGTAGCACACCTTTGGTGGGCGCTGAATCCCCAGCTCATCAACAAGACCACCTACCTCAAGAGCGAGAAGGATGTCAAGACCTTCTGCTGGCTGGCACCTCTGCTGATGTTCCTGATGTGCTCCGTCGTCGTCGTCGGCTCCTACACCAGACTGCTGGTTCCCGAGGGACTGGGCGAGGTGATCTCCGGCATGGACAGCGCTGTTCCTTACTATGTCAGCGCCATCTTCCCCAAGTTCATCGCTGCTCTGTTCCTGGTGGTTATCATGGCCGCTATGATGTCCACAGTGGACGGTGTCCTGCTGTATGTTTCTTCCATCCTGGGCTGCACTCTGTATAAGAATACCCTCGTTCCCGCTCAGCGCGCCAAGGGCAAGATCCTTGATGATGCCAAGGTTGAGAAGATCACCATGAACATCATGAAGTACTCTACCTTTGCCATCGGTCTGATCGCTGTTCCTATCGCATTCAATAAGCCCGCAAACCTGACGGCTATGCTGTGGGGGGCTGCTGGCCCCATCATGTCCGCTGTTGCCGGTCCTGTTGTTATCGGTATTTTCAGCAAGCGTCCTTCTGCCAAGGCAGCTGCTTTGGGCTCCGTGGTTGGTTGCGCAACGTTCCTGGTTCTTTATTTCTGCAAGATCATTCCTTCCGTGTATCTCTGCTGCAGCGTTGGCGGTCTCGTCAGCATCCTGTTGTGCGTCCTCGGTATGTATATCTTCAAGCCCATGGATGCCGCACAGGCTGAGGAAGCCTTCAAGACGTTGGATAGCGCTGAATAATAGCACTATTGTAATCCCCGCAAAAACATAACTTCGAATGCAGGGTGTGGCACTTTACTTTTATTGAGTGCCATACCCTGCACCCCAACTAAGTTTATAGGACACTTAAGGAGATAGAAGGATGACAAGCAACTGGAAAGAGCATTACAACGAACGGTTAGTGTTAGCAGAAGAGGCGATTACACACATTCACAGCGGTGACACGGTAGCTTTTTCTCATGCTGCCATCGAACCTACTCACATTGTAAACGCACTTCTTGCTCATGCCGACGATTACCGCAATGTGGAGATCATCCACATGATCGGTGTCGGTGCCATGGAGTATTGTAAGCCCGAATATAAAGAGAATTTCCACCACAATGCGTTTTTCGCTAGCGGCGGAAAAACCAAAAAGGGAATTGCTGAAGGATATATTGATGTTACACCCTGCTGCCTCAGTCAAATGCAGGATCTTTTGACCAACCGCATCGAGAAGCTGGATGTTTTCATTGGACAGATGTCGCCTCCCGATAAGCATGGCTACTGCTCGTTGGGTATCGACTTGACCTATGAGCGCGCTGCCTTTGATGCGGCGAAGATTCGTATCATGCAGGTCAATCCCAACGTTCCCCGCGTACACGGAGCCACCTTCGTCCATGTCAATGAGGTGCAGTACTTTGTGGAATGCGATGATCCTCTGATTGAGATTCCCCGCCCCGTCATTTCCGATGTTGAGATGGCACTGGGCAGAAACTGCGCAAGCCTCATTGAAGACGGTGCAACGCTGCAGCTGGGTATCGGCAGTCTGCCTGATGCCGTCTGCAAGTTCCTCACAGATAAGAAGGATCTGGGCATCCATTCGGAGATGATTTCCGACGGCGTCATGGAGCTGATGGAAGCCGGCGTTGTCAACAACAGCAGAAAGACCCTCCATAAGGGCAAGGCCGTTGTTGCCTTTGTCATGGGTACAAAGAAGCTCTATGATTTTGTGGATGACAACCCTGTCTTCCAACTGATGGACGGCGCATACGTCAACGATGCTGCGATTATCGCACAGAACGACAACATGGTGTCCATTAACTCCTGCGTAGAGATTGACTTCTACGGTCAGGCGGCCTCCGAGAGTATCGGGAAGATGCAGATCAGCGGTACGGGCGGCCAGACCGACTTCGTCCGCGGTGCAACTCGTTCCCGTGGCGGTAAGTCCTTGATCGTCCTGCAGTCTACCACGCAGGGAGGAAAGAAATCTAAAATCGTGCCTTTCCTGGCAGAGGGAACGCCCGTAACGCTGCCGAGAACCGATATTGACTATGTGGTTACCGAATACGGTATCGCCGCAATGCGAGGCAAATCCATCCGAGAAAGAGCAAAAGCTCTTATTAAGATTGCTCACCCAAATTTCCATGAAGAGTTGATTGCGGCATGGGAGCAGTTCTTCAACCAGAAGTTCCCCAGAGAGGAACTGAACACTGTCGGATAATCCGCATTTCTTTTAACCTTCTTCTGTTTAGAACCAAGGACAAACACAACATTCATGTAACAGGCATATGAGAAAGGAAGTACATTATGGCTACATATGATTGGTCTGACATTATCAACCGTTTGAACAAACTCATCCGTTACGGCACTGCGCCTATCGGCATGAAGTGGATCAAGACTGAGGAGGAGTTTAACGCTATCCCCAAGGTGCGCGTCCATCAGAAACATTATCCCACCTGCGTGGTTTTGGGCCAGGCCCATCAGTTCGGTTGGACGACCGCCTGCAAGTTTGAAAACTATCATGCCAACTACTGCAGAGGCATCAACGGCATGTTTGAGCCCGATGAGAAGTGGTACAGCGGCGAGATGTTCAACAAGGTGTGGTTTAAGGAGCTGGAGTCCTCCAAGGCTCATAACCGCGCATTGGAGTGCATCCCCAGCGGCTACTATGCCATTGTCTGCTCCCCGGTGGATGCCGGTAAGATAGAGGAACCCGATGTGTGCGTCCTCTATACCAGCTCTGCACAGGCCTTTATGCTCTATGCAGGCTGGCAGTATGAGAATTATGAGAAGCTGGAGTTCTCCTTCGTAGGCGAGTCCACCTGCTCCGACTCATGGTGTCACACTTTCAATACCGGTAAGCCCGGCCTGGGCATTCCCTCCTTCGCAGACCGTAAGTTCGGTGCTGCCGGTGAGTGGGAGCTACGTGTTACCTTCACCCCCAAGGATCTGGTTCGTGCTGTTGAGGGTATGGAGGCTATGTGGAAGGCAGGCCTGCGTTATCCTATGGCTTCTCACAGCTTGACTACGGACGTATGCCCCGGTATGCCTCCTCACTATCTGGAGTTCTGATTTACGCACCCAACAATGAATTTGTAAGGAGGATATTGTAATGGCATTGATGACCGGAAATGAATATATCGAGAGCTTGAGAAAACTTAAGACTCGCGTATATATGTTCGGCGAGAAGATCGAGAATTGGGTGGATCACCCCATGATCCGTCCCTCCATCAACTGCGTAGCCATGACCTACGCCCTCGCCCATGTTCCTCAGTATGAGGAATTGATGACCGCTACTTCCAATCTGACGGGTCATAAGATCAACCGTTTTTCCCATCTCCATCAGTCCACTGAGGACTTGGTGAACAAGGTGAAGATGCAGCGCCTCATGGGTCAGAAGACCGCCTCCTGCTTCCAGCGCTGCGTGGGTATGGATGCTTTCAACGCCGTCTATTCCACCACCTTCGAGATCGATGAGAAGTACGGCACTTCCTACCATGAGAACTTCAAGAAGTTCCTTATCATGGTGCAGGATGAGGACTTGACGGTGGACGGAGCTATGACCGACCCCAAGGGCGACCGCTCTAAGGCTCCCCATCAGCAGAATGACCCCGATATGTATGTCCACGTGGTGGAGCGCCGCGCCGACGGTATCGTTGTCCGCGGTGCCAAGTGCCACCAGACGGGTTCTATCAACTCCCACTGGCACATCTTCATGCCCACCCAGGCAATGGGCGAGGCAGATAAGGACTATGCCGTGTCCTTCGCCTGCCCCAGCGACGCCGAGGGCTTGTTCATGATCTATGGCCGCCAGAGCTGCGATACCCGCAAGCTGGAAAAGGATGCCGATGTTGATCTGGGCAACAAGAACTTCGGCGGACAGGAGGCACTGGTGGTACTGGATAACGTGTTTATCCCCAACGAGTACATTTTCCTCAACGGCGAGCATGAGTTTGCCGGCATGATGGTGGAGCGCTTCGCAGGCTATCACCGCCAGAGCTACGGCGGCTGCAAGGTGGGCGTAGGTGACGTGGTCATCGGCGCTGCTGCCTTGGCTGCGGAGTATAACGGCGCAGAGAAGGCCAGCCATGTGAAGGATAAGCTCATTGAGATGACCCATCTCAACGAGACTCTCTATTCCTGCGGTATTGCTTGCTCCTGTGAGGGCTGCCCCACCAAGGCGGGCAACTATCAGATCGACCTGCTCCTTGCCAACGTGTGCAAGCAGAATGTGACCCGCTTCCCCTATGAGATCGTGCGCCTCGCTGAGGATATTGCAGGCGGCTTGATGGTAACGATGCCCGGTGAGGCAGACTTCAAGTCCGAGACGGTGGTAGGCAGTAACGGCGAGACTATCGGCGATATCTGCAACAAGTACTTTAAGACGAAGGAAGAGGTTTCCACGGAGGACCGTATGCGTGTGCTGCGTTTCTTAGAGAACATCTGCCTTGGCTCCAGTGCTGTGGGTTACCGCACCGAGTCTATGCACGGTGCAGGATCGCCTCAGGCACAGCGCATTATGATCGCCCGTCAGGGTAACATTCAGGGCAAGAAGGAGCTGGCCAAGAATATTGCCGGTATCAAAAAATAAACAATAGGAGGCAAAATAAATGGATTTCAATTTGAGCCGTGAACATCTGCTGATCCGCAAGATGATGGCCGATTTTACCGAAAACGAAGTTAAGCCTATCGCAGCTGAAACGGATCGCACCTGTGAGTATCCCCGCGATACCATTGAGAAGCTGTTTGATCTGGGTGTCATGGGTATGTGTGTCCCCCACGAGTATGGCGGTGCTGGCGCTGATCCTCTGGCAAGCGCCATCGCCATTGAGGAGCTGAGCAAGCAGTGTGCTTCCACCGGCGATATTGTCGCAACCCATAACGGATTGTGCTGCGATCCCATCCTGACCTACGGTACGGATGAGCAGAAGGCAAAGTATCTTCCCATGCTGACCACAGGACACCATGTCGGTGCTTTCGCACTGACCGAGCCTAATGCGGGTTCTGATGCGTCTAAGGGACAGACCGAAGCCCGTCTGGAAGGCGACCACTACGTGATGAACGGTTCCAAGGTCTTTATTACCAACGGCTATGTGGCCGACGTGTTTGTGGTCTTCGCCATGACCGATAAGAGCAAGGGTACCAAGGGCATTTCCGCCTTCATCGTGGAGAGCAGCTTCCCCGGCTTTTCCGTTGGTAAGCATGAGGAGAAGATGGGCCTCCACGGTTCTCCCACTGCTGAGATCGTGTTCCAGGATTGCATCGTTCCCAAGGAGAACCTGCTGGGCAAGGAAGGCAAGGGTTTCGCTATCGCCATGGCAACTCTGGACGGCGGCCGTATCGGTATCGCTGCTCAGTCCCTCGGCATTGCTGAGGGTGCTCTGGCCGAGGCCATCAACTATACCAAGGGCCGTGTCCAGTTCGGCAAGCCCATTTCCAAGTTCCAGAATACCCAGTTCGTGCTGGCTGACATGGAGCTTGGCTGCGAGGCAGGCCGTCTGCTGACCTATCAGGCCGCTGTGATGAAGAATCAGGGCCAGCGCTATACGAAGGCTGCCGCTATGGCAAAGCTGTTCTGCTCTGAGCACGCCATGAAGACCACCACGAAGGCATTGCAGATGTTCGGTGGCTATGGCTACACTAAGGATTATCCCATGGAGCGTATGATGCGCGACGCCAAGATCACCGAGATCTACGAGGGCACTTCCGAAGTCCAGCGCATCGTGATCTCTGCCAATATGGGTCTGTAAGGAGGTAAGGAAACATGAAAATTCTCGTTACTGTTAAGCAGGTCCCCGATACCTCCGGTAAGGTGGCCGTGAATCCCGATGGTACTCTGAACCGCGCCAGTATGCAGACCATCATCAACCCCGATGACCTGAACGCCGTTGAGGCCGCTCTGGCTCTGAAGGACGAGCTGGGCTGCAAGGTCGTGGCCTTCACCATGGGTCCTCCTCCCGCTGAGGGCATGCTGCGTGAGCTGATGGCAATGGGCGTTGACGAGGGCGTTCTGGTGACCGCTCGTGAGTTCGGTGGTTCCGATACCTACGCTACCTCTCAGATCCTTGCTGCCGCTATCGGCACCTACGGTGTTGAGGCTGACGATGTTATTCTGGCTGGTCGCCAGGCCATCGACGGTGATACCGCACAGGTCGGTCCTCAGATCGCTGAGAAGCTGCACCTGCCCCAGGTTTCCTACGCCGGCGAGATCACCAAGGAGGACAACGCGCTGACCGTCAAGCGTATGCTTGAGGATGGCTACATGACCATTAAGGTGAAGACGCCTTGCCTTGTTACCTGCGTTAAGGAACTGAATGCTCCCCGCTATATGAATATCCGCGGCATTTTGGATGCCTATCAGCAGCCAATGACCGTCATGACCTATGAGACGCTGAAGGATCATCCCCTGATCGACAAAGAGACCATTGGTCTTGAGGGCTCTCCCACCAACATTCTGACCTCCTTTACTCCTCCCCAGAAGGGTGCCGGCATGATGTTGTCCGGTGCCGACAAGGCAACCACCGATCAGCTGGCCGGCATCCTTGCCGAAAAGCACATCATCTAAGGGAAAGGAGATAAGAAAATGGCTTTTAATAGTGCTGATATCGGCGCCTTCAAGAACGTATGGGTGTTCTGCGAGCAGCGCCAGGGCGTGATGATGCCCACTACTTTCGAACTGATTTCCGAGGGCCGCAAGCTGGCAAACGAGCTGGGTGTGGAGCTGTGCGGTATTCTGCTGGGCGACAACGTTGAGGGTATCGCCGCAGAGCTGGGCGAGTACGGCGCCGACAAGGTGTACGTGTACGAGTCCCCCCTGCTGAAGGACTACACCACCGATGGTTACACCAAGGTGATCGTGGAGGCCGTCGAGGAGCTGAAGCCCGAGGTGCTGCTGTTTGGTGCCTCCAACATCGGCCGTGACCTGGCCCCCCGCTGCGCAGCTCGTCTTCACACGGGTCTGTGCGCTGACTGCACCCACCTGGACATCGACATGCCCAACTACAAGGGCTTCCTGAAGGAAGCATCCACCCTGCCCGAGGAGCGCATTGAGAAGCTGGGCACCGTGAAGATCGCCGGTCAGGATCATGACGTGTCCCGCGACCTGAAGATGACCCGTCCTGCATTCGGCGGTCACCTGATGGCCTCCATCATCTGCCCTCGTTTCCGTCCCGCCATGGCCACCGTGCGTCCCGGCGTTATGAAGCGTCGTGAGTGCAAGAAGGACGTTGAGATCATCAAGCCCGCCTTCGCACTGGCAGCATCCGACATCCAGACCGAGGTTACCGAGACCGTGAAGGCCGCCAAGAAGCTGGTTGACCTGATCGGCGCCGACTTCATCGTGTCCGTCGGCCGTGGTATCTCCAAGGACGTTGAGGGCGGCATCAAGCTGGCTGAGGAGCTGGCTGAGGTTCTGGGTGGTGTCGTTGGCTCCTCCCGTGCCTGCGTTGACGCCGGTTGGATCAGTGCTGATCATCAGGTTGGCCAGACCGGTAAGACGGTGCATCCCAAGGTCTATGTTGCTCTGGGTATCTCCGGCGCTATCCAGCACAAGGCTGGTATGCAGGATTCCGAGTGCATCATCGCCGTGAACAAGAACGAGTCCGCCCCCATCTTCGAGGTGGCAGACTACGGCATCGTGGGCGATCTGTTCAAGGTCGTGCCCGAGCTGATCGAGTCCATCAAGGCTGCTAAGGCTGCTAAGTAAGCAATCTCCTCTTTCGCCATCGAAGAACCTTCCTCCCGAGAAGATTTACTCATTCTCCCACACACTACGATTGTTTCCATTATCTCTTTCCATTGTCGGTTTGAGGGAGGTCCTTCGATGGCTCATTTAATGATTATTCAATAACGGTTTCCCTAAAAAACGCCTTCACCCTCTGGCACTTATCTTTACTATTTCACTTTCCTTGTACCTGCAACAGTTGTCTGTCATGTTCCCTCATGAATTACATGTCAAGAGGGTGAAGGCCTTTTTGATAGTATTGCGTGTCCACAAAAACTGTAGACTTCTTCAATAAAAAAGGAGGATATAAGATGGTAGACTTTCGCCTGGCGACTGAAGAAGACCAGGCTCTCATGCTGAGCAGCAGACTGGAGATGATGCGTGTTGTCAATCATCTCCCCGATGACTATCAGTTTGACCCTGCCTTGGTTTCGCAGACAGAAGAGGCTTTTCGCTCGATTGATCAGGATACTGTTTTTGCAATGGATAGCGGTAGGGTAATAGGTTGTGCTACCGCTTGCTACCATGCAATTTTGCCTACGTTTACCAACACCTCCGGCCGACGGGCATATATCCTCAATGTGTATACCCATCAGGACTATCGCCGCCAGGGAATTGCCACGCGGATGATGAATATGCTGGTGGAGGAATGCCGTCGCCGCAGCATAACGGAAATAGACCTGGATGCTAGTCCCATGGGAAAGCCGGTCTACGAAAAGCTGGGCTTTGCCCCGCAGGATCACTACGAATATTTGGTGTTGCACTTGACATGACGGTTTCATATCAAAAAGCAGCGCATTGACTATAAAAATTCATTAATATTATCTAAAATACCTTAAATCACGGGACTGTTCTCTCCTCTAGTGTCGCTGTGGTGAAATCCCATCACTTCGGTGGTGGGATTTGCCCTTCACACACCAGCGAGAACGGCTACGCAGAAAGGAAAAGAGACATGGAAGAAAAGAAGTTATCTTGTGTTGACTGCGCAGTTACCAACTGCAATATGCAGGAGAAGGCCTATCCTGCTTTTTGCCTAACGACCCATATGGATGAGAAGGTTTTGGCAGAGGCGATGAAATTATATGAAGAGGACGAAAACCGCCGCTCCATGATCGCCGCAGCTGAGGTCGAACACGATTATTATCTGCAATATACCCGTATTGAAGAAATCATGGCCTATGCCCGAAAGATGGGTATGAAGAAGCTTGGTATTGCCACCTGCGTGGGACTTATCAAGGAAAGCAGAAAGCTTGCTGAGATCCTGCGCTATAACGGATTTGAAGTATACGGAATCGCCTGTAAAGCTGGTACGCAGAAAAAAGTAGATATAGGCATCCCTGGGAGATGTAATGCAGTAGGCGCCAATATATGCAATCCGATTCTTCAGGCAAAGGTGCTGAACGAGGCAAAAACGGATCTCAACATTGTGGTGGGCCTGTGCGTAGGGCATGATTCTTTGTTCTACAAGTATTCCGATGCTTTGGTAACAACGGCTGTGACAAAGGATCGCGTGACTGGACACAATCCGGTAGCTGCAATCTATGGTGCAGATTTTTATTTCAAGAAACGGTTTTTCCCGGAAAAATAGTATACCTATATATCCATGGAGCGGACGCATCGCCTGCTCCATTTCTTTATATACAACCGTAGTCAAAACAGCCTATTCACCACGATAACGATCTTAATCTCGTTTTCGAGATAGTCCGCCAGGACAGTGAGTGGGTACAAGGGTGCGGACGAAAAGTTGGACAAAGCAGAGGCCGCAAGGAGGAAGTAGGTATATTGTTCACATACGAAAAGAAAGTCCGCGCCCTGCAATTATATGAGCAAACCCATTCTGTAACTGAGACAATACGCATCCTCGGCTACCCAGAACGAGCAACACTGTATCGATGGATCTCCGAGAAAGGGCAACCGGAGAAAGTCAGATCGACCAAACGCGGGGAAAATACACCAGCGCAGCTTTTCGCGCAGAGCTGTCTCGCTGCGGCATGATACAGAGCCTCAGCGGCATCGGACATTGCTTCGACAACGCACGGATGGAGAGCTTTTTCGCCACGCTCAAGAAAGAGAAGATCTATCAGATTGCGGCGTACAAGCTGCCGAGAGAACAGGTCAAAACGATCATTTTCCGCTATATTTTTATCTATTACAACCGCGTCAGGATCTATACGCGCAACCCGCTGGGGCTGCCGCCTGTGAAGGGAGTGGGTGCAGGCGCAGCAGGCAGCTTGACCAGCGCTGCCGAGCTTTTCAGTTTTTGGGTGTTTCCCGACTGCACATTTCTTGACATTTCCAGCGGTAGTTTCTTCATAAGTCAAAAATACTGGTGGGAATGGTGGGAACTACCCACGTCCCACCATAAAAAGGCGCCGCAGAATGCACAAAGTTTGGGATGGTCTCGATTTAGGAGGCAGAAACCCCGCATCGGTAGAGATAATTGCGCCATTTACACATTTGGATGCATCAGAGGCAAGATAGTGCCTCCTACAATAAATACAATCCACACAGGTAAGACAACAAGACAGCCGGGCCAGGTCCCGGCTGTCTTGTACTTAATTCTCCTGCTCGTAGTTCAGGTGTAGTGGGCGCTGGTGTAAGACACCGGGCGGAAGGACGTATCCAAGAAGAGAGTATAGGCTCCGTCCTCCGTGTGCAGCGCGTAAGCGAATCCGTTGTCGTCGCCGGCGATGTCGAAGGACATATCTAGGGACATGGTCGGGTCGCTTATCCCCCGCATATCCATCCAGGTCAGGTCCGCCACAAACACGTTGGGGAACTGAATGGCATATCCGCCGGAAACTATGTACGGCTGGGCCTCAAAGGAGACCTCGATCTCGTTGCCGCCATCATCATAGACGGTGAAGACGTCGCCGGTCTTTAGCTTAAGCGTGCCATCAAAGCCGGAAAAGCTGCACATATGCGTGGCTGGATCGCTCAGGTCCACCCGCATATTCACTGTGGCGTCAGAGAGATCCAGCAGGCTGTCCTCCGGCGCTTTCAGACGGCAGTCGTAGAGAAATATGCTCTGCTGCTCCTCGTTATAGTGGACTTTACCATAGGACAGCAGCTTACACTCCGGCAGCAGCGTATACGCCACATCCTCGACGTCATCCTGACTGAATCCGGGAATATCAGGCCAATCGTCCTGCGTGTCCTGCGCCGGTGTATCCTGCGTTGGTATGTCCTGCGGCTGCTCGTCTGTCTTCTTGTCCTGAAGCGCCAGCACCACGACCAGCATGAGTACGGCGACGATCACGGCAATCGAACCGATCAGCAGCCAGTTGGTGCGGTTGCCGACTGTCACCGCGGGTGCTGCTGCCGGCTGAGGAGTCGGTGTCTGTGCCGGAGTAGGCTCTTTCGGCGGCATGTCGGCAGCGGTAGGGGCTGATGCAGGCTGTGTTGCCGCAATGGCCTTGCCGCAGAAGGGACAGAACTTCGTTTTTTCATCAATAGACTTGCCGCAATAGATACAGAATTTTGCCATTATTGCACCCCCTTTGGTATACGTTGGTTCAGCTCCGCGATGAATTGATCTACGCGGGGATCTCTCCCGAAAGCACTGATAGGTACGCGCCAGACAGCATCGTCATTGTAGTGGATCGCCATGATGCGTCCCGCCGCCGTGTATAGGAACAACAGCACGAACAGGATCCAATACCACCGACACACGCCGCTGATGACTGTGATGAGCGCAGCAAACAGCAAATTCCAATAATTCCAGCTGCGGTAGATCTCTATGTCCTGTATGTCCTCATAAGGAATGGCCACCTTGGAAGAGGGGCGCTTAAAAAACGCGAACCATGTGTTTGTCTGTGTGATCTCTACACAGTCATCCTTCAATTCTGCCTCCGTATTGATCTCCTTATAATGAATATAGCTGAAGCCCCTGTCAACGGAGAACAGGTAGTTTACAGGGGAATCGTATCTCCACAGGACCGTTCCGCAGATGCCGCAGGCTGTTCCGGGCTCACCGTTTCTTTTTTCGTGACAATTGGGGCAATATCCGTCGATCATAACGTTTCCTCCCTTACCATATGCTGTCCCATAGCATCAGCCCTGCCAGTGTGTCCTCGTCCAGCTGGCCGTAAAGCAGCAGCATCACCACCGCCAGCTCGGAACTGTCGGTACACACTTGTCCGTTCACGGAAGCGCGGGTCAGGACACTGTGTACCGCGTCATCCATGTATGTCACCCGGAAGGTCGCCTCAATCATGGAATCATACATATTTTCCACGCCTGTTACGGTGACGTCATAACTGTCGTTCCCCCGCTTCTCGGAGGACCATTTCGCGTGTGACATATTTTCGTTGATG
This sequence comes from uncultured Clostridia bacterium, assembly GCA_945915065.1. GTDB lineage: Bacteria > Bacillota > Clostridia > Oscillospirales > Oscillospiraceae > Vescimonas. The sequence continues at coordinate 16,108 of CAMEER010000007.1, forward strand.
ACCTTTCCCAGCGAATCGCCGACATTGTATTGGGTGAAAATGATGCCTTTCAAGTCGCGTATCGATCTGTTTTCGTAGTTGGTAAACAGCATCCAAAACGCTGCCACCAAAATGACCGCTGCCACAATGGTACCGAAGGGGAAATGCCGGTGCCTTGCCGGCACAGTCGGCGAAGCGGCTGTCGGCTGCGGCGTTGCTGTCGGTCCGCCTGGTGTATACCGCTGCTCTGCTGTGCTGCCCTGAGGTGTCGATGATGCCGCTCCTGTGCTCGTGCCACAATCCGGGCAGAACATCGCCTCCTCGGGAAGCTGTGTCCCACACTCTTGGCAATACATGTCTCTGTCACTCCTTTTCACTTTTGATTATGTGTTTGAAAACACATAATCATATCTGTTAGATATAATACTATAACTAAAAACTCATGTCAATTACTTCGCATTTCCGATACCATACTGTCGGGAGTTGATGCTTATGAAGGAACAGTACGCGGACAAATATTTACAGCTGGGATTGAAGATCGCTTATTATCGCAAACTGCGGGGGCTGACGCAAGAACAGTTGGCGGAGGAGCTGGGTCGCAGTCCGGCATTTATCGGCCATGTGGAAGCGCCCAACATCAATAAAGCCATCTCGTTGGACACTCTGTTCGGCATCGCGGAGGTGCTCGACGTACCAGCCTATAAGTTCCTGCTGTTTGATGAATAGTGGGGCGCACGGTTTTCCGATTTTCCTCCATCCTCGGGATATGTACTATATCAGTGAAGGCCTCCGGGTAATTCCCGGGGGCCGAATTTTATACTATGGAGGAATATCACCATGACGACATCCCAACCCTGTACCTGTGCCCACTGCGGTGCCGCCGATGCCGAGCTTACCGAGTTCAATGGACGGGTTTACTGCCCGGTTTGCCTGGATGCCCTGACGCTTGTTTGCACCGATTGCGGGACACGTTTTCTGCGCAGCAGGAACTGCAGCGAAAATGATGCGTTCCCCGTCTGCCCTGACTGCTACAACCGTAATTACACCCACTGTACCCGCTGCGGAGCACTCATCCACACCAATGCCTGCTACTACCCTTATGACAACGATGACCCCTACTGCCAGAGCTGCTGCAGGGAGATCGACAGCTACGCCATTCATGAGTATGGCTATAAGCCCGAGGCCATCTTCTATGGGCAGGGAGACCGTTTCTTCGGTGTCGAGCTGGAGATCGATGGCGGCGGAGAATACACCGATAACGCGGAGAGTATCCTCGGCATCGCCAACCGGGAGCAAAACCTGATCTACTGTAAGCACGACGGCAGCCTTGACGAGGGCTTTGAGATCGTCACCCACCCCATGTCATTGGCCTTCCAGCTGCATAAGATGCCCTGGCAGGCGGTGCTGCAGCGAGCCATCGCCATGGGCTACCTCTCCCACCAGGCGGGCACCTGCGGCCTGCATGTTCATGTGTCCCGGGATGCCTTCGGCGATACCGATGATGCCCAGGACAAGGCCATCGCCCGGGTGCTGTTCTTTGTGGAGCGGCACTGGAACGAACTCCTGCGGTTCTCCCGCCGCAGTCAGCGCCAGATGGACCGTTGGGCGGCCCGCTACGGCTATCGGGATCATCCGGATGAGATGCTGGAGCATATCAAAAAGGGCTATGGCAACCGCTATACCTGCGTGAATCTCACCAATGAGAATACCGTGGAGTTTCGCATGTTCCGCGGTACGCTGAAATGGAATACGCTCATCGCCACATTGCAGATGGTCAACAGGATCTGCGATGCGGCGATTTATTTGCCTGATGAGGAACTGCGGAGTTTGTCATGGAGCAGCTTCGTTAGCGGTATCACAGAGCCGGAGCTGATCCAGTACCTGAAAGAACGGGATCTCTATATCAACGAGCCTACGGAAGGGGAGGTGGAGTTCTGATGTGCTGCCTGTTTGGGATCTACGATTACAGAGGCAGCCTGACCGCCTCACAGAAGCGGCGGCTGCTCTCTGCTCTGGCCACGGCCAGCGAAGCAAGAGGCACTGACGCCACCGGCATCGCGTATAACAGCAGCGGCCGTTTGGCCATCTATAAGCGGCCTTGGCCGGCCCATCTGATGCGGTTTCGCCTGCCGGAGGACACACGTTGCATCATGGGCCATACGAGGATGACCACCCAGGGGGATGAGAAGCACAACTTCAATAACCATCCGTTTCCCGGCATGGCGGATATCCCCTTTGCGCTGGCCCATAATGGTGTTCTCTATAATGATAAGGAGCTCCGCAGGGAAAAGAAACTGCCTGCCACGAAAATTGAGACAGACAGCTATGTGGCGGTGCAGCTGCTGGAGCAGCAGGACAAACTGGGATTCTCCGCTATCCGCCGGATGGCAGAGGCACTGCAAGGCACCCTGACGCTGACGATCCTGGATGGGAGAGACGATCTCTACATCGTCAAAGGGAACAACCCTATGACCCTGTACCACTTCCCCCAGTTGGGGTTGTACGCCTATGCCAGCACCGAGGCCGTTCTAAAGAAGGGCTTAAAGAAAGGGTTGGCCCGTGCAGAGCGCCCGGTGGAGGTGGAACTGAACGAGGGGGAGATCCTGCGGATCGACCGGCAGGGCCGCCGCAAGGTGGAGACCTTCAACACCGAGAACCTTTACGATAGCCGGTTTCTGTTCGGCTGGCTGAAGCTGAGTTGCGGCGGAGGCAACGATGGATATGTGCGGGAGCTGAAGTCCATTGCCGGAGTGTATGGCTACACGGCAAAGGATGTGGATACCTTCCTCTCCTATGGGATGTATCCGGAGGAGATCGAGGAGATCATGTGCTGTGGGGAGGTATAAGCGTGAGAGTCGTAATTGTTGAAGGAGGTAAGAAACCCTATGAGATGGAACTGGAAAACAGCCTTGCAGCTATGCAGCATTGTGTTGGCGGTCTTGTGGAAAGTGTGTACGAGCGGGGAGGACCCGGACAGTGTGCGCTGATCTGCAATGGCGAGGGCAAGCTGCTGGGCCTGCCGCTGAACCGTGCGCTGCGGGATGAGGAAGGGCAGATCTATGATGTGATTGCAGGCACGTTCTTCATCTGCGGTGCGCCGGAGGACAGCGAGGACTTCACATCTCTGACCGACGAACAGGTGGCCTACTGGCTGAAGCGGTTTGCCAAGCCGGAGTTCTTTGTCAGCGTTAACGGCAAGCTGATCTGCGTCCCCGTGGAGGAGGCGGGAGCATAAAGAAAAAGGACAGACGAGGAATGCATCAAAACACTCTTCGCCTGTCCTATTCTCTTCAGCAGTCATATCATACAAGAAAAGATAACCGATTGCCCTGTATTCATTTCGTATCCTCAAAAAACGATGCCTGTGTTCGGCCAGCCTTACTTACTTCGTAAACGTCTGGCCGAAAGGCCTCTATGCTTACCTCACACAGTCATCCTTTTTCGAGGTGGTCTTCTTGTGTTCCTTTATATAGAAAAACCACCCTGGAAAAGTTTTCAGTTTTTGTAAAAGCAGAGAGATGCAGACCATGGACTTTATCAACGGCTTTGAACAGAGCTTTCAGTGCATTCTCTCTTAAATGGAGCCGCATCATCGTTTCGCAAATCATCAGTCGGAGTTCCTGACGGTTTTCATTGGTGCGTTTATTTTTCATTTCAATCGGGATTGCATTGGTATTTTGCTGATCGGGACAGTTCTCAAATCGGCAGATGTCCGGAAGTACAAAGCAATCCAGATCGACCTTTTTGAAGAGAACAGAGATGCCAGTGTCGGCCTTTAGGTCAGCTGAAAACAAAAAGTACCGCTCTCTGGAACTGATGCCGCGGCCTGTCCAGAGTTCTATATATAATCGTGCATAGGCTTCCATATCTGACTTGACCGTCTGATATAGGGAAAGAATCGCATCCGTATTGCCGCGCAGAAAACACAGATATGTCTCATACGGAACAGCCCGGACGGATCTGCGAGCCAGGTCATGGTAACAAGGGGGAAGGCAAGTTATTCCGTATTGGAACGCTTTCAGTTGTATTCCCATCTGGGGAATGCGTTCATATCCGCATTGAGCGGCGAACTCACTCCATAGCCGAATCTCTGCTGAAGATTGCCACTGTGTGCCATATAGATATAAGAATTTGTTCAAGGTGTCCGCTGTTTCGGGGTCGGACAGGCACAGAGTATGGCAAAGATCTTTTATCAACTGTAAGAGTGCAAGACGCTGCTCGCTTTTTGGTATGTTCCCAGGAAAGTAGGCCTCAGGAATGTAGGGGCGGCGCCGTAAGTCAACGTCTGCAAGTTCAAACTGGTTCAACAGCAGCCTGCGTTTATATATGCCGAGCAGGACAATGATTCGAATGGGAATTTCTTCCTTGGCAAACGTCCGGAACAGCCAGCGAATATAACCGCACAGGTGTTCGGTGTGGAGGGAAGATGCACTTGCCACACCGACGCTGCGAAGGAAAGCAATGATTCGTAATGCGACAGGCGTTACCATATCACTCGACATAGACGCAGCATGGGACAGGTCCTCCGGATAAGGCACTGCCCATCGAAAATAATCGGAGTCCATCGCTTTGGCTGTGCGGGAGGCACATTGTCCCGCGGCTGCAAAGAGCGATTCCAACTGCGACAGCCGCCGCTGCATCCCTGCAACATCGTGGGCGGCAGGATCACAGACCTGCGGAGGATGCGACTTTATCAATTCACGCTCATAGACGCCGTGGATACAGGGGAGAAGCACGGTATTGAGAAATGCGGAACGAAAGGATGGGTTTCTGGCAAAAGCAGCGGTTGTACCATCACATTCTTTCAAGAGTTGCCGGTAGGAACGCGCCAGCTTCGCATCTGACAGAATGTGCGTATAGTTGATCTTCTTTTCCTGGCGAACCCACTGGGGAATGTCTCTCAAACGCAGCTTAACATGCTGTTGGATAAGGTCGATGCGCAGTTTTTTGATCTCACGGGATTTTGAACCGGCCAAATGCTTATTGGCGTATAGCCACTGAAAGACGCTCCTATTCTTGCGCTCGGCATTGATGCGGTCAAATAAAACTTCTGCGGCGCGGACGGCACCGCTTTTTTCAGCGCTTTCTCCGGTAGCTTTCATCCATTCCTTTGAAAAAGCAGTCATTGCCGCATCGGTATCCCAGACCCGCTTTTTTGATGTTTGGAACCACTCTTTATTCAGCAGATTATCGCGAGAGGCAATGTCGTAGTCATAAAAAAGAGCGCTCTGATCGGCCAAAAGCTGCAAAAAACTATTGCCGGGCTCTATACCGCGGGGAAGGCGCACCACGTTCCGGGCCAAAAGAAACGCGGTTTTATTTGCCAGCAATCTCTCATATCCGCCGGAGGTGGAAAAGGTAAACGGAAATGCGGACAGAAATGCTTCTTGCAGCTCGGAAATGCGCGTGATCGTGTTAACTGGCGGCTCTTGATCTTCCGCGGTACCGTCTGGCAACTTGGCAAGATTGGGGGTTCTGGGAACCAAAGCATAAAAAGAAGGGTCGCTTGAATTCTTATCTTCCTTTGATTTCAAAGGAAAATCGGAACAACTATGGAAAATATTTCCATTTTCTGCTGTCTGGTTTTCAAAATCAGTCATTTTGCAATCCTGCCTTTATTCAAAGTTTTTTCATGGGAAGTGTGGTTAAATTGTCACAGCTCGAGCCGAGATTTGATCAACAAGAAAGGAAGAACTTTTCTATGAAAAAAACGACATACATAATCCGTGTCGGGGGTGCGCATCGGCTGCGCTTCACTGCCACCGAGGGCAAAGACAATGCCATTTTAACTCCTACCACAGCTGTCGTCAAGGCAGATGACCGCATCAAACTGACCGCCAAGGGGGACAAGCTGGGCAAAAAAGCCTCGCGCAAGGCGCTTCTCCAGCTACTTGACTTCCCAAACCAAGTCATGGAGCCACGGACTGGTGCGCAGCTGGTTTCATTGGCTTTGCTGGCACAGGTGGCTCCGCTGTATGCAGCACAGGGACTCACACCCTTGCCGGCGGTTTACGTCACTGGCGCGCTTCGGATCCCCGATGCGGTAAGCGATGTGCTCCGGGCCATGCAGGGGAAGGAGCGATGGTCAGGCGATGAGTGGCATCTGCGCCGTCCCTGGACGCTTCGGACGCTGATCCCTGTGGGTGCGGCAGCTCCGGAGAATGCCGCCGTAAAATACGTGGGTGGCAAAGCGACACAGATTTACGGCAGACGCATGAAATTTTGGGCCCCGTATTCGGGCTGCGCAGTGGCGTTCGCGCCAGACCTGCCGGCCTCGGTGCGTCGGGAAATCCTGAAAGCTTCACCGCTGATGATACCGATTACAGTCTCTGCTGGTGACCGGCCGATTTCGGTGAAGCTGGCGGCCAATGACTTGGTCTACCGTGCTTCGGACGACATCCCGACGCTTCGGGATGCCTCACCGGTGGTTCAGCGGTTCGTCCGCTGGCTGGAAAAAGGCGACCACGCACAGCGATGGGTGGATGCTATCCGTGCCAATGGTGGCGGGCGGTCCTACTCTGTAACGCAAGGCGAACGCGAGTTGTGGTGCGCGGTGCTATCTCTGGTGACGCTGTTCCTGGACTGGACAGTTCGCAAGGCTGGGTTTTTGACTGAGGCGGAATCAAACGCCTTGGAGAGACAGTATGTATTCTGGCTTGGTTCGGACGGCCCGAAGGATCCGAGTGCGGGTGCGGTGGATCTATGTCAGGCGAGTGCGTTCTACACCTTCCTGCGGGATTATCTCCGCGAGAACGCGGCCCACGTTACAGAGAAGTCCGGTTGTGCCGACACCGTTGCACGAATCCACGTGGTCAACAGAATGGACCCCAGCCTGACACTGCCGAGAGAAGTGACCTTCCGGGCCTACGCGGCTGGAAGGACTGCGCCAGAAGATGTTGACCTCCAGCGGGCGTTGATGACGGCCGGCATCCCATTCCGAACAGAGGGAAAGGATACCTCATGGCGCTACGCTTTCTACGCCAAGGGTAAAGCCCCAAAGGGCCAACCTGAAAAGCTGCCTTGTCTGAGTATGCCACTCGTTGAACTGCCGCTTGAGGTGCAGAGCGAACTCGTAAAGCTGTTCGGAGACCGATTCGGCAGCCTCCTCTCCCATTTGGGAGAGGAGAGCGGCGCCGAAGCAGAGAACGGGGGTGAAAATCAATGAAAAAGCCTGTATTGACAACGGTTCCGCCGGATGCGGTATCCGCTGCTTCGGAGGATCGGACGGTTCGGGAAGGGGGAGAGTTCACGCAGCTGCGGCTCCGTGCAGAGGATGACCCTCAGCGGCTTCACGGTCGGGTGATGGAGGTGTTGGATCATTTATTTTCTACACGCAGGACAACATATTTATCTGGCCAACGAGATGCACTGGCCTGTATCGTAGATGCTGTCTTGGATGACAGTCGCCAGGGCATCTCGGCTGTCCCGCTTGTTCCCGGCGGCGGCAAATCGACGCTGCTGCGGGCGCTGCTGACGGTGTTTGCGGCGGTGTTCCGAGACATGTCCAACCCTATCGCCAAACGGTTGGGCGGAGTGATCGTGGTGGTGGAAAAGACGGCGGAAGGCGAGGAACTGGAAGAGCTGTGCAACTGCGGGCTTGAACCGGACGAACCTCCTGTGGCCTGCCTGATCTCATCGGTGAACGAGTATCATCTGCGGAAAGGACGCTGTCTGACCGGTGAAGCCAAAACCTACGCGGAGTGCCCACGTCGTGCCTGCCGGGAAGCGGCTAATTGCCCACTCCTACAAGCTATGGGGCACCTGGGAGAAACCCCCATCCTCATTCTGCTTCACGCCCGTCTGGCAGAGCATTTGCCCGACCTGACGCCCTTCACCTCGTGGTGCGAAGCAGACGGCACCGAGCATCACCGCTCGCTGCTGCTCATCGATGAAGCGCCCGAGTTGGTTCGGCAGGATGTGGTTTCTGCGGAAAGCCTTAACGATGCGGAGAATGAGCTGCTATCCATGCGGTCCAGCTACAGTTGGCAAGACCGTCAGGTGAAGCAGCGGGTCATCGAAAGCTTCAACCACGCCCTTCGTATTCCATTTTGCCGGTTGCAACGATATAAGCATAGCGGAACCCGATGTTCGGCTCTGTTCAGCGCCTCGGAGATGGAGCAGGCGGGCTTTAAGTGCGACAGCTTACAGGAACTGCTGGCTCGGCTGGAGGAATACCAGGCGCCGCGTTCCTGTAAGGCAGGCAAGCTGACGACGGGATTGCTGACCGAAAACGGGAAAGTGTTCAATTTCGGCAAGAACTTCGGGGTGGCTACGCCTTCACTTCACACTATTCGGGCTGACACGCCGCTGCGGACGTTCATCTTCAGTGGTACCGCGCAGCTGATACCTCAACTGGCAGACAATCCCAAGGTTACCATGCTGGATACTGGTTTCCATGAGTCCTACGGTCGCCTGACCATCCATGTACAGCGTGATGGTGCACTGAAGACCTCCCGTACCGGTCTGCAAACAGCCGGTGTGGTGGAGGCGCTGGTGCTTTGGCTGCAGGTGCTGTTGCCGGAACTGTCTCAAAGCCACGGACGCGTGTTGTTGGTCACGTACAAGCGGATGGCACGGCGGATCTGGGAGCTGCTTGACGACGAGTGCCGGGAACTGGTGTTCACCGCCGTCATCCCGGAAAGCGGCGAGATCTGTCTGCCGTACTTTGGCGGCGTGGCCGGCAGCAATGATTTCCGTGACGCCACAGCGGTGGTTTGCCTGGGACTTCCCCGATTGGAGCCGGGGGACTATCTGTACCGGGCGCTGGCTGTTGATCCGGGCGGTTCTCACGCGGAGGAACTATCCCACGCCGACGGATCCCTTGAACAGCAGCCATGCGTCCTGAATGCGCAGGACATCCACCTGGCGCACGAACTGGTGCAGATGGTGTTCCGCTCTCGCCTGCGCTGCCATGGGGACATTGTCCCCATAGAGCTGTGGCTCACCCAGCCACCGGACGCCGTGCTGACCCTGCTGGGGAACTACTTCGGGGACTGTCGCTTCGAGAAACACAATACCCTCCCTGCGGAGTGCCATTCGATGCTGCATATCTGCAAGCAGCGAAACGGTATTCGGACGAATGCGGCACGGCTCTATGAAGTGTTGCTGGCGGTTCCGGATGGGGTCGAGACCACGCCAGCGCTGCTCAGAGAGCAGTCCGGTTTGACGCGGGACCAGTACAAAGAGGCTATACGTGCCGCATCCGTACAGACACTTTTCCGCACCGAGTTTACCACCTTCGGATCCGGCAAAAACCAGAAAATCCGTCGGATCCCAGCTATAAAAGTCGCATAAACAGAATGAGAAATATAGGAGGAAAAACGATGCTACATGTTGGAACGATTCGTGAAATTTGTAAGCAGCTCAATGAGAACGGCTATCACATCTCGGAGTACACTCTGCGCCTGTGGGTAAAGAACGCTGTTATCCCTGCCGTATTCACAGGCAGCCGTGCCCTGATCTCTTATGATGCCGTGTGCCGCGTCCTGTTGTGCGAAACCGAGAATGCAGCCTGAATAAAAACTACAGCGGCCTCCGAAAGTGGAGGCCGCTGCAATTCCCTATACAATTGCTATAAAGGAGGAAGGGCTATATGGCCAGTATCAGAATGCGTAACGGGGCGTATCAGATCACCGTATCATGCGGATATGATGTCAAAGGGAAAAAACTATTGGAGACAACGACATTTACGCCGGATCCAGCAATGTCGCCCAAGAAGCAGGAAAAAGCGGCTAAGGAGTTCGCGGTTCTCTTTGAGCAGAGAGTCAAAAACGGTCTTGCCATGGACGGGCGCAAGATCACACTGGAGGAGTTCGCTCATCGCTGGCTGTCAGAATACGCGGAAGTGAACTTGCAGCCGGGGACGGTGTGGAAGTACCGCGAGGAGCTGCGCGATAAGATCTTGCCGGCCTTGGGTCATTTAAAATTGACTGAGATCCGACCCCATACACTGAACAGCTTCTACCTGTCCATGCGGAAGGAGGGGGCACGCAAGGATGGTAAAAGCGGCGGTTATAGCCGTGCGACGATCTGTAAGACGCACAATGTGCTTTCCTCTATCCTGCGTACAGCCGTGGAGTGGGAGCTGATTGAACGAAATCCCTGCAACAATGTGAAACCTGCCGCCGCACCGGACACCGCAGAGAACATCAAGTTTTTTACACCGGAGCAGACGATGGCTTTCCTGCACTATATCGAGCAACCGCACACATGGGAGGTAAAAGGTCATCAGCGTACTGATGACACAGGGATCCCCTACATGGTTGGGGCGTACATAAACCAGAAGCGCGTCAGTCGCCAACTGCAAGTGTTGTTCAGCCTGGCAATTTACAGCGGCATGCGCAAGGGTGAGCTTTTGGCGCTGAAATGGTCGGACATCGACTTTGCTGCCGACACAGTGAGCGTCACAAAGGCGGTGACCATGGTGGCGGGCAAGCCGTTTATCAAGGCGCCAAAGACGAAAAGCTCCTACCGAACTGTTACCATTCCCCATACTCTGACGGTGCAGCTTAAGCAGCTGCACGAAAGCCAGGAGGAATACCGCCGGAAGGTCGGTGATTATTGGAAAGGTGAGGACTTTCTGTTTATTCAGGAGGACGGTCGCATGATGAACTATTCAACACCGTATCATGCCCTGCAAACGATCATTGCACAGTATAATACCGACCACGATCCCGAAAATCAGCTGCCGCGCATCCCGTTCCATGGACTTCGGCATACGTCTGCCACGTTGCTGATTTCGGAAGGCCATCAGGACCCACGCACAGTGGCCAATCGCCTGGGCCATGCCCAAACATCGACCACATTGAACATTTACACCCATGCCCTACGGGATGGTGACCGCCGCGCAGCATCGGCTCTGGAAAACATTCTTGAACCGAAGGAATAGCGGAGATGCAAAAACACGCAGTGTACGATGATCACTGCGTGTTTTTTTGCTGCATAGTGTACTTGTGGTAGTCAAATAGCAATCAAAAATGTTTTCAGGAAGCAAAAGAGGGGCGAACTTCTGACAGGGGTAGACCGAGCTGCTGTGCCCGTTCTCGCTCATAGGTAACGCGGGTAACCTCTTCAATAAATTCCTTTTCCTTCAGCGTCGCACTGGCCCAGTGCACATTGTACTTCCGGCACAGTTGAAAGAATATTTCCTAAAAACGTTTGGTTTCCGGATCTTTACGGAAATACCATTCTGCATCAGATATCGGACGGTTCTTGCGGTCATTCATTATGGGATACCTCCTTATCAGAAGTCAGGCAAGGTATGTGAAGAATATACGCTTTGCGGCTTCATCTGCAATCAGATATCTCGGAGCAGAGGAGTGCAACGCAGGAAGCAACACAGCGCCGAAATCTCTTTCATAGTGTTGCGCTAACTGCGTCGTCTTTGCCTCAAGCACCACATCCCCGGCAAAGCCATTATCAATAGAGAGTTTGATGCCGTAAGCAATCATCAGCCTGCCGATTCCCGTGAACTTTGGAGCACTATCGGTGAGAGTTGGGTTTGACTCCGGTTGAGCTTCCATATATACAATGTGGACTACAAGCGAACCCTCGAGAATCTCATACGCAGCCAGTGCGACCAGCTCATTGCCAACCTTGGCAGTATATTACTTAAAACTCGGGTCAGCAAAATATTCACTCGTCCAAGAGGTTTGCCACAGGGGATAGCGGTTGGTCGACTCCGCGTCCTGCTGTTCCATGGGTGCAATCGTTACAGGAATCTGTCGACCGTCTCTGCCATAAACAAACGGTTGAAATTGCATATGCATTTACCTCGCTCTCAGTATAACACAAGCGCGGGCATTTCACAAGTATTTGTATTTGTGGTAATTTGTGCTGCTGCAGACATGCTAAAGACTTCTGTTTTTTGCTGCACAGCGCCCCGTAGTAGTCAAATAGTAGTCAAATCGCGATTTTTCTGCAAGGGGAAATAAAACAAGAACCCTGTAACCGTTGTGGTTACAGGGTTTGAATGGAGCTGCTGGGCGGATTCGAACCGCCGACCTCATCCTTACCAAGGATGCGCTCTACCTACTGAGCTACAGCAGCATATGTGGCGACCAAGAAGGGGCTCGAACCCTCGACCTCCAGCGTGACAGGCTGGCGTTCTAACCAACTGAACTACTTGGCCGTGTGCGCTTTTGCCGTGGAACTCAAGCTTGCTCATTATAGCAAGTATAAGCTCAAATGTCAACACCCAATTTCGGGAATTTGACATTTTTTATCCTCTGCGGCACCAAGAGATTTGACATGGATTTTACATGACTGCGCTTTCTCATTTTACACACTGCCGGTAAGCTGATAGCTGTAAGGATAAGACATCCGAAACCAAAATAAGACCAAAAGAAAAGGAGCTATATCATATGAAAAAGATCATCACATTGGTGCTGACGCTGGTGCTGACCCTGAGTCTGGCCGCCTGCGGCAGCGACAGCAACAGCAATACCGACAACAGCGACAACAACGACAGCGCCGCTGTGACCGGCACCGTGTCCACGGATGGATCCACCTCCATGGAGAAGGTCATCGGCGCACTGGGTGAGTCCTTCATGGCTGCCAACGAGGGCGTGGAATTCACCTATAATCCCACCGGCTCCGGCGCAGGCATTACCGCCGCACAGGAAGGCCGCTGCGACATCGGCCTGTCCTCTCGTGCCCTGAAGGATGAGGAGAAGGCCGGCGGCCTGAAGGAGACCGTGCTGGCCTACGACGGCATCGCCATCATCGTCAACCCGGAAAACCCCGTCAATGATCTGACCCTCGACCAGATCGCCAAGCTCTACACCGGCGAGATCACCAACTGGAAAGATGTGGGCGGCAACGACGCCGAGGTCGTTCTGATTGGCCGCGAGGCCGCCAGCGGCACCCGCGACGGCTTCGAGTCCATCACCGGCACCAAGGACAAATGCCAGTACCGTCAGGAGCTGACCTCCACCGGTGATGTGATCACCGCCGTCAGCCAGAATCCTGATGCCATCGGCTACGCTTCTCTGGCCTCCATTAAGGACAGCGTCAAGGCCTTGAATGTGGACGGTGTGACCCCCAGTGAGGCCACCGTGAAGGACGGCAGCTATAAGGTACAGCGTCCCTTCGTGCTGGTGACCGTGGAGGGCAAGGAACTGACCCCTGTGGCACAGAAATTCTTCGACTACATCACGTCTCCTGATGCAGCCGCTATTATCGCTAAGGCCGGCGCTGTGGCCGCCAACTGAGAAAAGCAAGGTAAGGCAGGCGACATCCGCTGAAAGGATGCCGCCTTGTCTTACAGTAAGGAGGCTACCTATGCGAACGAAACGCGCCATGGAGGACGCCATTCACGGGCTGTTCCTCCTATTGGGACTGGTGACGGTGGGCTGCGTTCTGCTCATCACCGTATACCTTATTATCTCCGGCATTCCGGCCATCCGGGAGATCGGCCTTGTGGATTTCCTGTTCGGCCCGGAGTGGGACTCTGCGGCGGCCGAGCCGAAATTCGGCATCCTGCCCTTCATCCTCACCAGCGTCTATGGTACGGCGGGCGCGATCCTGCTGGGCGTACCCATCGGCTTCATGACCGCCGTGTTTCTGGCCAAGGCCGCACCTCCGAAAATGAAGGCGGTGGTGTCCTCCGCCGTCAGTCTGCTGGCAGGTATCCCCTCCGTGGTGTACGGTCTGGTGGGTATGCTGGTGCTGGTGCCCGGCATCCGCAAGATATTTCATATCCCTGACGGCTCGGGACTTCTGGCCGCCATCATTGTGCTGGCGATCATGATCCTGCCGTCCATCATCAACGTATCCATGACCGCGCTGGAGGCGGTGCCCCGCGAGTATGAAGACGCCTCCCTGGCACTGGGCGCCACGGCCACGGAAACATGGTTCCGCGTGTCCGTTCCGGCGGCCCGCAGCGGTATTGCCGCCGCCGTGGTGCTGGGCGTAGGGCGCGCCATTGGCGAGGCGATGGCCGTCATGATGGTTTCGGGCAACGTGCCCAATATGCCGGCCCTGTTTCAGAGCGTGCGGTTTTTGACTACCGCCGTGGCCAGCGAGATGGGCTACGCCGGGGCAGGCTTACGGCGGCAGGCGCTGTTCTCCATCGCGTTGGTGCTGTTCCTGTTCATCATGCTCATTAACGCCGCGTTGAACTTCTTCCTCAAGCGGAGCAAGGAGAAATAGTATGGAAATGGAAACGACATTTTCCCCACGGCGCAAAATCTATGCTGCCGTGATGCGGATACTGATGCTGGTCTGTGCCGGCCTGACCTGCGCGCTGGCGGCCTTCCTTATTATTTATGTACTCTGTAAGGGTATCCCCAACCTGTCATGGGAGCTGCTGAGCACCAAGCCCAGTTATCTCAGCGACACCATCGGAATCCTGCCGGACATTCTCAGCACGCTGTATATCGTGCTGGCTACCCTGGTCATCGTTCTCCCGCTGGGCGTAGGCGCGGCGGTGTATCTGACGGAGTACGCCGCCAACAAAAAGCTGGTGGCGGCCATTGAATACGCCGCGGAAACGCTGTCCGGCATCCCCTCCATTATTTACGGTCTGGTGGGTATGATGTTCTTCTGCCAGTTTTTGGGTATGAAAACGTCGCTGCTGGCCGGTGCGCTGACGCTGGTGATCATGAACCTGCCCACCGTCATGCGTACCACCCAGGAGAGCCTGAAAACCGTGCCGCAAAGCTATCGGGAGGGCGCGTTTGGACTTGGCGCAGGCAAATGGCGGGTCATCCGCACCGTGGTGCTGCCCGGCTGTGTGGACGGTGTACTTACCGGCTGTATTCTGTCCGTAGGCCGCATTTTGGGCGAGACGGCGGCACTGCTGTATACCGCGGGCTTCGCCCATGCCCTGTATAACCTGAAGGACGGCCTGCAAAACGCCGGAGCGACACTGTCTGTGGCACTGTACGTCTACGCCAAGGAGCAGGGCGAGTTCGATGTTGCTTTCGCCATCGCATCCATCCTGATGGTGCTGGCACTGCTCATCAACCTGACCGCCACACTGGTAGGGCGGTATTTCAAGAGGAGGCAAGACACATGAGCGACATCATCACCGTGCAGGACTTGAACCTGTGGTACGGCGCCGCGCAGGCGCTGCATCACGTCAGCATGGATATACCGGAAAAGAGCATCACGGCCCTCATCGGCCCCTCCGGCTGCGGCAAGTCCACGTTTCTGAAAACGCTGAACCGCATGAACGACCTGATCTCCGGCGTCAAAGTCACCGGCTCGGTGCTCTACAAGGAGCAGGACGTGTTCGCTATGGATGTGAGCCAGCTGCGCCGCGAGGTGGGTATGGTGTTCCAAAAGCCCAACCCCTTCCCTATGAGCATCTACGATAACGTGGCCTACGGGCCGCGCACCCATGGCATTCGGAACAAGGTCAGGCTGGACGATATCGTGGAGCAGTCCCTCCGCAGCGCCGCCATCTGGGACGAGGTAAAGGACCGGCTGAAGAAGAATGCCCTTGGCCTGTCCGGCGGACAGCAGCAGCGGCTTTGCATCGCCCGTGCGCTGGCGGTGGAACCGCAGGTGCTGCTGATGGACGAGCCCACCAGCGCCCTTGATCCGATTTCCACTTCCAAAATAGAAGAGCTTGCCACGGAGCTGAAAGAGCGGTATACTATTGTTATCGTGACCCATAATATGCAGCAGGCCGCCCGGATCTCCGACCGTACCGCCTTTTTCCTGCTGGGGGAGCTGGTGGAATACGGCGACACAGAGCAGATCTTCGCCCAGCCCCGTGACAAGCGGACAGAGGATTACATCACAGGGAGGTTCGGATAAATGAGAAGTCGATTTGACGAGCAGCTGGCGCTGCTGAACCGGGAACTGATCGAGATGGGAGCGCTGTGTGAGGAGGTCATCGCCGCCGCAGCCAAGGCGCTGATGGAGGGTGATACGGCGCTGGCGGCGCAGATCGCACCCCGTGCCGGGGAGATCGACCGGCAGGAACGGGATATTGAATCACTGTGCCTGAAGCTGCTGCTGCAGCAGCAGCCGGTGGCCAGGGATCTGCGGCAGATCAGCGCCGCTTTGAAAATGATCACCGATATGGAGCGCATCGGCGACCAGGCGGAGGATATCGCCGAGATCATCGGCTTTCTGCAGGGCCGCTCCGGCGAGGAGTGCGCCTTTGTGGGCCATATGGCCCGCTCCGCCATCTCCATGGTCACCGGCAGCGTGGACGCCTATGTGCGCCGTGACACCGCGCTGGCCAGAGAGATCATTGCCCGGGATGATGTGGTGGACGAGGATTTCCGTAAGGTGAAGGCCGAGCTGATCGACTGGATCGCCCGGCGGCCCGACGACGGCGAGTATGCCCTTGACCTTCTGATGATCGCAAAATATTTTGAACGCATCGGCGACCACGCCACCAACATTGCCGAGTGGGTGGTGTTTGCCGTCACCGGCGTTCACAACGGGGAGGAACTGACATGATCTGGTGTGTGGAGGATGACAGCAGCATCCGTGAGATCGAGGTATATACCCTGAACTCCACAGGCTTTGAGGCCCGCGGCTTTGCTGACGGCGCGTCTTTTCGCGCGGCACTGGAGACGGAGAAGCCGGAACTGGTGCTGTTGGACGTGATGCTGCCCGGCGAGGACGGTGTATCGCTGCTGCGTTTCCTGCGCCAGACGCCGGAGACCCGGGATATCCCGGTCATTATGGCCACCGCCAAGGGTATGGAGTATGACAAGATCCAGAGTCTGGACATGGGAGCCGACGACTATCTGGTGAAGCCCTTCGGTATGATGGAGATGGTCTCCCGTGTCAAGGCGGTGCTGCGGCGCTGCGCTCCGAACCGGCAGTCCCACCAGCTGACGGACGGTCAGGTGACGGTGGATCTGGACGGTCATACCGTCACTGCGGCAGGGGAGCGGGTGGTCCTGACCTTCAAGGAGTTTGAGCTGCTGCGGCTGTTTTTGTCCCATCCCGGCGTGGCTTTTACCAGGGACCAGCTGTTCAATGATGTGTGGGGCGCGGATTATGTGGGTGAGAGCCGCACGGTGGACATGCATATCCGTACTCTGCGGCAGAAGCTGGGTACCTGCGGCGACCGGATCGCCACGGTGCGTGGCGTGGGCTACCGATGGGAGGCAAAGTCATGACAAAAAAGATTTTTCGCTCTATGGTGATCACTGCCGGCACAGTGCTGCTGGCCAGCCTTATCATCATTATGGGCTGCCTTTATGAATATTTCTGCGGCGTACAGGAGCAGCAGCTGAAGGATGAGCTGAGCCTTGCCGCCGCCGCGGTGGAGCAGGGGGGAGAGAACTACCTTACCTCGCTGCAATCCGACCGCTACCGCCTGACGTGGGTGAGTGACGACGGTACGGTGCTGTACGACACCCAGGCAGACGCCGCCGCCATGGAAAATCATGGCCAGCGTCAGGAGATCCGCCAGGCGCTGCTTGCCGGCCAGGGGGAGAGCAGCCGCTATTCCGCCACACTGCTGGAAAAGACCCTCTACTGCGCCCGCAGACTTGATGACGGTACTGTGCTGCGGATCTCCATCAGCCGCGCCACCGCCGGGGTGCTGGTGCTGGGCATGCTCCAACCCTTTTTGATCGTGCTGGTCGTGGCGCTGGTTTTGTCAGCGCTGCTGGCCCGGCGGCTGGCCCGCCACATTGTGGAGCCGCTCAATCAGCTGGATCTGGAGCATCCGATGGACAATGATACCTATGAGGAACTGTCGCCGCTGCTGGGCCGTATCAACCAGCAGCGCCGTCAGATCGACGCGCATGTGCAGGAATTGCAGCGCAAGCGGGATGAATTTGACCAGATCACCGGCAACATGAAGGAGGGGCTGGTGCTGCTGAACGAAAAGGGCATGATCCTCAGCATCAACCCGGCGGCCCGTGCCCTGTTCCGCACAGGCAGCGCCTGCGTGGGACAGGACTTCCTGACCATCGAACGGAGCAGCGATGTGAGCCATGCGCTGCAGACTGCCATGGAACAAGGCCACAGCGAGATCCGCACGGAGCGTGAGGGCCGGGAGTATCAGATGGATATGAGCCGTATCGAATCCGAGGGCGCTGTTACCGGCGCGGTGATCCTGGCGTTCGACGTGACAGAGCAGGAACTGGCCCAGCGGAACCGCCGGGAATTTACCGCCAATGTGTCCCACGAGCTGAAAACGCCGCTGCAATCCATCATGGGCAGCGCGGAGCTGATGGAGAACGGTCTGGTGAAGCCGGAGGATATGCCTGTCTTTATCGGCCGCATCCGCAGTGAGGCCGCCCGGTTGGTGACGCTCATCGAGGATATCATCCGCCTGTCCCAGTTGGATGAGGGAGTGGAGCTGCCCGTTGAGTGCGTGGAGCTTCACGCGCTGGCCCAGGAGACGGTCTTGTCCCTCAGCGATGCGGCGGAGGCTAAGAGCGTTTCCCTCGCGGTCACCGGACAGCCGGTGACGGTGCGCAGTGTCCGGCGGCTGTTGTCGGAGATCCTGTATAATCTCTGCGACAACGCCATCAAGTATAATGTCCCCGGCGGCCGTGTGTCGGTGGATGTCGCCGGTACGGCGGAGGGCGCGGCCATTACCGTGTCAGACACCGGCATCGGCATCCCGGCGGAGCATCAGGCGCGGGTGTTTGAACGGTTCTACCGGGTGGATAAAAGCCACTCCCGCGCCAGCGGCGGTACAGGGCTGGGATTGTCCATCGTCAAGCACGCCGTGCAGGATCTGGGCGGTACCATCCGCCTGGACAGCACTCCGGGCCAAGGGACCTCCATCCGCGTGACCATACCGGAAAGAGAAACGGAATAAACAAGAGGGCCGCTCGGCAGAGCGGCCCTCTTGTTTATTCGTATGTCAGGTTTCCCATGTGACCGTCAGTGCGTCATTTTGCGCTGCACTGTCGGCCAGTACCCGGCGAAAAGCTGCGGCATAGCTGCCAAGCGCCGCTTCCAGCGCGTTGCTGCCGCGGATCACCAGCTCCGTGGGTTGGGTGATCTCTGTCAAACAGTCGTGGAGGGCGTCCAGATTGCCGCCGTACCAGTCCGGGAATTGCAGCCCTGCCGCCAGTACACGGTGCAGCGTCTCGCGGTTTCCCACGCTGCCGCTATCCAATACAAAGCGCATGGTCATTCCTCCCCGTACAGCAGTTCAAAGCTTTCATAGTGGTCGCCGGTGTAGTAGATCAGTCCGTCGTTGGAGAACACGATCCGCTTGGCGCCACGACTCTCGGCTCCCAGCGTGTCAATATCGCACTCCGTGTAGGTGCGGCCTTCCTTTTCCGGCAGCAGCCCCTCATAGTTGCCGAACCGGCTGCCGCCGATGCATTTGCCGGGCGCGTAAGGCTCCAGCGAGCCGCCGCTCCAGCCCAGCGCCTGCGCCTCCTTCTTGGAGATGAAGTTGCCGGGCAGACGGCCATAGGTGTGGATATACAGCGCCACATCCTCCTTGGAGGTATAGCTGCCATCTTCGTCGATGGCTTCCGCACCGCTGCCATCCGGAAGGGCGGATACGGCGCCGCCATCATCCGGCAGGGTGTCCTGCTGCTGCGCGTCCTGTGACGGAAAAACCGCCACCGTTGATGTATCTTTGCCGCAGCCTGCCAGCGATAGTGCCATCACCAGCGCCAGCAGCCATGCGGCCAATCTCTTTTTCATCGCTTGTTCCTCCGGTTATGCTTTGGCTGAAAGCATTACGCTTTTTCAAACACGGCCCTCATGCACCGGTAGGTCATATAGCAGTCCAGCTTTGCCACCGTTTCGAAGGGGGCATGCATGCTCAGCACCGGCACGCCCGCGTCGATGGTGTCAATGTTCCGCTGGGCCATGAACTTGGCCACGGTACCGCCGCCGCCGGCGTCGGTTTTCCCCAGCTCCGCCATCTGCCAGAACACATTTTCCTCGTTCAGCAGGCGGCGCAGCTTGCCCACCACCTCGGCGCTGGCGTCAGAGGCGCCGGATTTGCCGCCGGCGCCGGTGTACTTGCACAGCCCCACGCCGTAGTTGACGAAAGCGGCGTTGCGCTTGTCGTATACATCGGCAAAGTTGGGGTCGTAGGCGGCAGTCACGTCGGCGCTGACGCAGAAGGAGTTGGCGAAGCAGTCCCGCAGCAGCACGCCCTGCGTATCGCACAGCTCTCCCATAAACTTATCAAAGGCGGCGGACAGCATACCGGATACGCCCTCGGAGCCGATCTCCTCCTTATCCGCAAAGATGCACACGGCGGTACGCTGGGGGGCTTTCGCGTCAAACAGGCCTGCCAGCTCCGCGTAGGCGCACACCCGGTCATCGTGACCGTAGCTGGCGATGAAGCTGCGGTCAAAGCCGATATCGCGGGCCTGTCCGGCGGGGACAGCCTCCAGCTCAGCGGAGATGAAGTCCTCCTCTACCATGCCGTACTGCGCATGCAGCAGCTGCATGACCGCCAACTTGAACCGCAGCTTCTCGTCCGCATCCTCCACCGGCTGCGAGCCGATCAGCAGATTCAGACTCTCACTGGGGATGGCCTCGTTGAGGGGTTTTTTCCCCTGCTCCCGGCCCAGATGGGGCAGCAGATCATTGATGATGAACTGGGGATCCTCCGGCTTGTCGCCGATATGGATGGGCAGCACCGTGCCGTCGGAGAGCGTCACCACGCCGTGCAGCTCCAGCGGGACGGTGACCCACTGATACTTGCGGATGCCGCCGTAGTGATGGGTCTTGAAATAGGCCATCTCCGCCTCCTCATAGAGGGGGCGGGGCTTCAGATCCAGACGGGGCGCGTCAGTGTGGGCGGCGGCAATGTTGGCGCCTCTGGACAGCGGCTCGGCGCCGATGACCGCCAGCATGATGCCCTTGCCCCGGTTATTGCAGTATACCTTGTCGCCGGCTTTCAGCGGCATACCGGGCTTGAATTCCACAAAGCCCTGTTTTTCGGCCAGTTCAATGCAGTATTCCACGCACAGACGCTCCGTCTTGCCGTGGTTCAGAAAATCCTTATACGCCTCGCAGTAGTCGTGCATGGCGGCCTTCTCGCTCTCCGGCAGACGGTCATAGCCGTTTTCCGGCGCATACAGCAGTTCCTTACTCAGTTTGCTCTTTTCACTCATGGCTTTTCTCCTTTATCGTTGGCAGATTGCGTCAGGACAATGCCCGACTCTCCAGATTGCTCCGCAGACTGATGGCCGCCTGACAGTTGTTGATGATCAGGGCGTCAGTAACGCCGTACTGGGAAATGATACCCGACACGCTGCCCACATCCTCCCGGATATCCACCACCACAATGCGCTCATAGTAGTCGATCATATAGGGCACGAAGGCATTACCGTAGGATTCCTTGAATATCAGCAGCGTTTTGCCGTTCTTATTGTCGGTGGTGATCACCGTCAAAGGCTGGTCGCCGCACATAAACATTCCGGCATAGTCGCAGGTACCGCCGTTGACGGCCTGACCGTTATACTGCACGCCGTCCCGGTAGTACACCATGGAGTAGCCCACATGGGGAAACCGGGCCACGGAATAGTCGGGGTTGGCGGTCAGATCTGCGGGATGTCCGCCGTACATATACAGGGATCCGGTGTAGCCGGTACGGATGACGGTGTCATAGGTGGCAAGCCCCCACGGTGTGATGCCGTTGGCCTGACAATAGGCTGCCGATGCGTAGTATGCCCCCAGACTGGTCCAGTGATGGTCGGTGCGGTAGAACATGTACTCCTCCGCGTGCTGATCCATCAGCCCCATACAGTCCACGGTGGTGACGGAGCTGTCCATCATGCCGTAGGTGGCACGAATGAAACTGGCGATGTTGTCATGGGGATCGTCGTAGCCTGCCGGAGACTGGTAGGCGCAGCATTTGGGGGTCAGCAGACAGGTGACGTGGATGTTGGGATACTTAGCGGCGAACCGGTTCACCGTGTCGGCATAGGCGCTGGAGCCGGTGGGATCGGGATCAAAATACTCCACGCCGTAGTCGCCGCATACCAGCACCGCATTGGCGTAGTAGGCGGCGGTGTTGTTGTGATAGTGCCCGCTGTCGGTCTCCGCGACCACGGATGCCGCGTCGGCAGAGGAGGCCGCGTCTCCCTTGCCGGGCGCGATGTACCGTTGTCCGGCGGGAATGATCTGCTGGCCGCAGACAGCACATACGCCATCGCCGCCCACGTTGTGTCCCAGTGCGGGACGGATGACGGCGCCGCAGACGGAGCAGCTCTCCGGCTGTGTGCAGGTGGCAGGGCCGCCAGAGGTATGGGGCAGCTGGGGCGCCAGCTCCGTGCCGCACCGCTGGCAGAGCTGGGGTGCGCTGCAGGTGGCCTCCGGCCCCGGCTCATGGCCCAGTGCCTCGGTCATCACCTTGCCGCATTCGGTGCAGATTTCCGGTTCCGTACAGGTGGCGGCGGCTACGGATACATGTTTATGGCAGCCGGTCAGCGCTATGGCCATCATCAGCAGCGCCGCCGTCAGCAAAATCAGTTTTTTCATGGAATTCTTCCTTTCTCATCTGAGGGTGGTCATCTCTCTATTACTATGCATGATTATAGTGAACAGGACAAGTTTTTGCAAGTCATAAGTGTGAACTTTCCGAAGACAATATTGTTGCTTTCTCTCAACCGCTTGACTTCCTTCTGAAACTGTGCTAAATTCTTCTTGAGAGACGCATCTGTTATATTCCCCAGTCCTGCTGGCTGGGCAATCACTGACAGGTTTTGTCTCTCTGATGATATCCGCTCGATTCCCCGGGGAAGTTTCCGCGATTTGCGTCAGCCGCATTTCCGGCTTACGCACCAACGCGGAATAGGAGTAATCCCTGTCCATGCCTTTCAGGGAAAACTTGGCGTTGACATTTCCGTCGGAAGTGGATATACTATTAGTAGAAGGTTTTGGCGGTAATACCTCCGAATGCGTTTCCGCAGAGAAGGAGGCTGCGCTGATTACCTTCTTTTTTTCTATATCCAGCAAATCATATAGATAAGATTTCCCATCCGCATCATTGCGGATCAGCAGCGTTCCGCCGTAGACTGTATAGTGGTCTACGGCTTTTTTTGCGTTCAGGATTGGAATAGCAAATTCTGTATCATACCGATACCAGCCGTTCCGTGCGTCCTTGGCATGCTTCGGCTTTACATTTTCCCGCCACTCGCCGTTCTCGGCCAGCAGCAGCATCTCGTCCAGATTAGTGGCCGCCTGCATTTTCACATCACGCAATTTCGAGAGCATACTTTTTGTATATTCCGAACTGCGATATTCTCCCGGCAAATCCTTGCCGACATATACAGGCTGCGCGTCCATCAGAATCGTGGAAAACGGATGGTCTGTGTTTACCAGCGTTTTCAAATATGCCTCTGCTGCCTTAAAGTCCCGCGTATCATTCTGGGTGTCAATAACGGTCATGAGCCGACCGTCGATGGTTTTGATCTCATACCGCGTTTTCCCGCTGCCCTCACCGGCATCGGTTTTCGCGTTCTGCGCCGCTTCCGTGTCGCCTCGCTCCACAGCCGCCAGATATGCGCTGTCCATGCCTTTCAGAGAAAACTTCCCGTTGACTTTTTCGCCGGAAGTGGATATATTATTAGTAGAAGGTTTTGGCGCGAATACCTCCGAATGCGTTTCCGCAGAGAAGGGGGCGGCGCTGATTACCTTCTTTTTTTCTATATCCAGCAAATCGTAGAGATAAGACTTGCCGTCCGCGTCATTGCGGATCACCATTTCCGCATCATATGCCTTATACGTCTGCGGTACACCCAGCACAGGAAATGCGAAGGTCGTATCATAACGAAACATGCCGTAAACCGCACTTTCCGAAGACGATAAAATTTGTATGGCGTTATGGAAAAAGATGTGATATACTAAATAACACTGACAAAAATGAGGTGAAAGCCATGAACCGGCAATTTCCCTGCCTGGAGGTACATCTGGACAGGCTGTATCATAATGCCCGCCAGGTGATCTCCCGCTGTGAGGAGCAGGGGATTCGGGTGTGCGGCGTCATCAAGGGTGTGAATGGTATGCCTGAGATGGCCGGCACGATGCGCCGGGCGGGTGCGGTGCAGATCGGCACCAGCCGTCTGGAGCAGGTCGCCCGATGCCGCGCCGCCGGGATAGAAGGACCATTCCTGCTGATCCGCGTTCCCGGATTGACAGAGCTTCCCGACACGGTGGCCCTGTGCGATATGTCGCTGCAAAGCGAGCGTTCCACGCTGGACGCGTTGGAGCAGGAATGTCAGCGGCAGAACAAGACCCATTCCGTCATTGTCATGGCGGATCTGGGCGATCTGCGGGAGGGCTTCTGGGACAAGGACGAATTTGTCTCCGCCTGTGTCCATGTGGAGCGCGACCTGCCCCGTGTGCATCTGGCGGGCGTGGGCGTAAATCTCAGCTGCTACGGTTCCATTCAGCCTACGCCTGAGAAGATGGAGCGGCTGGTGGAACTGGCCCGGCGGGTGGAGGACGCCATCGGCCGCAAATTGGAAATCGTGTCCGGCGGCGCCACCAGCTCCTATACACTGGTGCATTGGCATACCATGCCGGAGGGCATCAACCATCTTCGCATCGGCGAAAACATCCTGCTGGGGTACGATCTGCAAAAGCTGTGGCATATTCAGGATATGGACTATCTCCGGACGGACACCTTTACGCTGACAGCGGAGGTCATCGAAGTTCGTGAGAAGCCCAGCTACCCTCAGGGGCAGTTCTGCATCGACGCTTTTGGTCACAAGCCGATTTATGAGGATCGCGGCATCCGCAGACGGGCGCTGCTGGCGCTGGGCCGGGCCGACGTGGGCGAGCTGGAGAGCCTGATGCCCCGGGAGACCGGTATTACCGTGGTGGGCGGCAGCTCCGACCACTGCATCCTCGATGTGACCGAGTGTTTGCGCCCGCTGAAGGTGGGTGATACCGTATCCTTCTCCCTGTGTTACAGCCATCTGCTGTACCTGACGGGGCGGGAGGACGTACACGTCACATTCACCGATATGTAAGCAATTGGTAAATTCAAATGAAACGGGAGGAATACTTACCATGGGTGGTATGAAAGAATTTGGCGTTTTCCTTTGGAACGCGGCCATTACGCTGTTTGCGTTTTTTGCGGTAGCGCCTATCGTGCTGTCGGCGGTCTCCATGTTCGGTGTGCAGAAGCGCTTTGCCCAGACCATGATCGATGAGGGCGTCATCAGCGCTGAGGAGGTCAAGGTCATCCAGCCGAAAAAACAGCTGGCCGGCGTGATCATCTCGGCGGTCGTGGTGGCGGCGCTGGCCTACACCTGCGTCAAAATGCTGCCCTACGGCCCCATCTGCGCACTGTTCGGCCTGGTGGCGGGCGTTATGAAGTACCGCAAGGTGACGCAGTTCAATTCCCTGACGGTACAGCGCTTCAAAAACACCTATAAGGACTGCTATGACGCCAAGAAGCTCAACGCTTACGTTGACAAAATGTTCTAAGCAGCGGGGAAGTACATTTTATCAAGGAAAGGTGGCAATTGTATGACACAAGGTATCGCGGCAGAGGAAAAAACCTTCAAAAAGGGAGAAGTGATCTATCGGCAGGGCGACTATGTGGCGGCCATCTATGACGTGCTGCGGGGTCAGGTGGCCTTGTATGTGGATTACCACCAGCCTACCCAGCGTCTGCTGACAGAGGTGGAGGACGATGGCTTTTTCGGCGTGGTGGGCTTTTTGGAGTCCCGTCCCCAGAATGCCACTGCCGTGGCGCTGGAGAAAACGGTGTGCAGCGTCATCACCCACGAGAATTTCGGCCACTACTTTCAGGAGCGGCCTGCCAAGATCATGAGCATTATGCAGTATATGAGCAAGCGGATGCGGATACTGACCCGCGGCTATCTGGAGACCAGTCAGGCGCTGGAGGAGTATGCCGACGCGGAGCGGCTGCTGAAAGAGCGGAAGGATTGGTACGAGGAGCACAAGGATCTGTACCACCGCATTATGGGCCTGTTTGGGTTTTAACTGTAAGAAAGGTACAAAAAAAGACGGCATTCGCCGTCTTTTTTCTTATTTGTCATCTTCCTGCGTCAGTGTGATCGGTTCGGCGGGATCGGGCATTGCCGGAGCAGCGTTGGGCTCACGGGCAGCTTCTTCCGCCAGCACATCGCTGACCGTTTCGCTGACGTGGGCCACTGCGACCCGGTTGGCCGCTTTTTCCTGCTCATCCCGCTGCTTTGCGGCGGCTTTTTCGTCCTCCTGCCGCTGATGGGCCTCGGCATTGGCGGCCCGGTTAGCTTCCTTCTCGGCGATCCGGCGGCGGTTGGCGGCCAGAAATGCCCGAACAGCCGCCCACACGGTGATCACAGCCACCACGGCCATGCCGATCCAGGCGGGCGTGCGGATCACATAGAAGTCGCGGATGGTAAAGTATCCCCGGCCCATGCCGAAGAAGTACAGTGCCACACCGGCAGCGGCGCACACAACGCACAGCACCAGATCCAGTACAGCGCGGGCGTGGTGACTGCGCCGCCGGGCAAAATAGCACAGCAGCAGCACGACAGCGGCCAGAAACAGGGTGGGGGATTGGCTGCACAAAATGTATCCCAACGTGGCGTCCATCATATTCAGGACTCCTTTCTCTTTATAAAGTAGGGAGGTGCGTTATGGTACCACCGGCAGAATGCCCAGCAGCTCCAGCGGTTCGCCGCCGGTATTGCGGATGCTGTGGGTGTGTCCCTCCGGGCAGTAGTGGCACACGCCGGCGCTGATGGGGTATTCCGCCCCGTCGTCGATACACTGGCCGCTGCCGGACAGGACATAGACGATCTCGCAGTTGCCGTGGTGGGTGTGCAGTCCGATAGAGGCGCCCCGGGGCAGGGTGATGCGCACCACAGCGCCCATGCGGGGATCATCGAACTTGCGGACAATGGCCTCGCCCTCGCCGCCCTTGAAACCGGGAACGGTGTTGGCGGTCATGCTGGCAAAATCAAGGATCATAGGGCACCTCCTCAGTTCAGGAAGTCTTTCAGCTTCTTGCTGCGGCTGGGATGACGCAGCTTGCGAAGCGCCTTGGCCTCGATCTGACGGATACGCTCACGGGTCACGTTGAACTCCTTGCCCACTTCCTCCAGTGTGCGGGTGCGGCCGTCCTCGATGCCGAAGCGCAGCTTCAGCACCTTCTCCTCCCGGGGGGTCAGGGTGGACAGCACGTCCACCAGCTGCTCCTTCAGCAGCGTAAAGCTGGCGGCCTCACTGGGCTCGGACGCGCCCTCATCGGGGATAAAGTCACCCAGATGGCTGTCCTCCTCCTCACCGATGGGAGTCTCCAGCGAAACCGGCTCCTGCGCGATCTTCAGAATCTCCCGTACTTTGTCCACCGGCATCCCCATCTCGGCGGAGATCTCCTCCGGCGAGGGATCATGTCCCAGCTGCTGCAGCAGCTGGCGGCTGACCCGGATGACCTTGTTGATGGTCTCCACCATATGTACGGGAATACGAATGGTGCGAGCCTGGTCGGCGATGGCACGGGTGATGGCCTGCCGGATCCACCATGTGGCGTAGGTGGAGAACTTGTAGCCCTTGGTGTAGTCGAACTTCTCCACGGCCTTGATAAGGCCCAGGTTGCCCTCCTGAATCAGGTCCAGGAACAGCATGCCGCGGCCCACATACCGCTTGGCGATGGACACCACCAGACGGAGGTTGGCCTCGGCCAGTTTCTGCTTGGCCTTGTTGCCCGCCTTGATGTCCGCTTTCAGTTGTGCCATCTCCTCGTCATTGACGGGCTCCTCAGTCTCGGCAGCCTGGTCGATGCGCTCCTGCGCGGCCCGGCCGGCGGACATGGCAGTGGCCAGCGTGACCTCCTCGTCGGCACTCAGCAGCGGTACCCGGCCGATCTCCTTGAGGTACATGCGCACGGGATCGTCAATGTTGAAGCTGTCCACCAGCGTGTTGGGGTCGACCAGCTCCTCCTCTTCGATCTCGGCGATCTCCTCCATGGGCGGCTCAATATCATCGCTGATGTCGGCCAAAAAGTCCTCGGTACCCACTTCAATACCCAGCGTTTCCAGAGAGTCGTAGATGCGGTCCATCTGCTCGCTCTCCAGATCCATCTCGTCCAGCACATCACTGACCTCATTGGCGTCCAACCGACCCTTTTTCTTGCCCTTGACCAGCATATCCCGCAGCTTTTCATTGGACATGATCAGCGCGGCGGCCGGCAGAGCGGCAATGGCCTTCTCATCCAGCTTTCCCTTTTCTTTTTTGGCCTCGCCTTCCTTTGCGGCGCCGTCTGTTTCCACGTCCTCGGCGGCCTTGGGGGAGTCGTCCTTTTTCAGCTGATCCTCTGCCAGCAGGGCATCAGCCATCTCCTCCAGTTCCTTATCTGTGTAAGTCTTGTCAGTCATGTGCGCTTTCCTCCATATCGTTTCTTATCTTTGAATGTTTCTTTTGCCAATAACAGGGGATCCACGCCGGAGCCGTCCCGTTTGGCCTGCTCCTCGCGGATCACCCGTATGTAGTCCGCCAGCGCCTGGGACGCGTTGGCGGTGGATTCCGGTTTTTGCAGCAGCGTGGTCAGATGGCTCATCTCCTCGCCGGTCAATTCCGCCGTCAGTGCCGACAGGCCGCTGCGGTTGTGGCGCTGCCGCCACATGGTGCCGTAGATCTTGCCCAGCAGGGGGGAGGAGAACTCCTCCGGCTGCAGGGGCGGCGTGTTGCCAAACAGTGCGGGGTCAAGGTGCAGCAGGCGGATCACGCCTTCCTCTGCCATGGCGCTGCGTAAATTGGTATAGCGGCTGCCCCGCTGTACCGGCTGAGCGGACAGCACCGGACTCAGCTCCTGCCGCTCCTGCTTTTTGCGGGCGTTATAGCGCCGCCGCCGCACGGCCCGCTCCACCTCCTGCCGCATGGCATCCGGTGACAGTCCGGCGGTCTCCGCGGCACGATGGGCGTATACCTCCCGCTCCACGGCGTTGTCCAGCTCGGAGAGCACCTGGCTGATCTCCGCTGTGTAGTCGATGCGGCCCTGATCGCTGCGCAGATCGTACTTGGCCGCCACCTGCGCCATGCGGAACTCCACGCCGTTTTCGCTGCCGGAGAGCAGCCGCTCAAAGGCCGGCGCTCCCTGAAATTTGATGAAATCGTCGGCGTCCTGCTTCACGTATTCGCCGTCCGCCAGCCGCCGGGGCAGCTTCAGGACCCGCACGGTAAATTCCGTGTTATTCAGCATCTCCAGCGCCCGCTCCGTGGCCAATTGCCCGGCGTTGTCGTTGTCGTAGCACAGCACCAGCTCCTTGGTGTACCGGCCCAGCAGCCGGATCTGCTCCGTGGTCAGCGCCGTGCCCATGGAGGCCACGGCGTTGTCAAACCCCGCCTGATGCAGCGTCACCACGTCCAGATTGCCCTCGCACAGGATCATGTTGGGCCGTTTTGTCTTTTTGGCCAGATTCAGCCCGTACAGCACCCGCCGCTTGCTGTATACCGGCGTTTCGGTGCTGTTCATGTATTTCGGCTCCGATTTGTCGATGACGCGGCTGCCGAAGCCCACCACGTCGCCCCGCACATCAATGACCGGCAGCATCAGCCGGTTGCGGAACTTATCGTAAAACCCGCCGGTCTTGTTGGCCACGATCAGTCCCGCGGTCAGCAGCTCCTGCTTGGTATAGCCTTTTGCGGTCATGGCCCGCAGCAGGGCGTCCCAGCTGTCCGGCGACGCCCCCATGCCGAACCGCACGGCGATCTTCCGCTGGATGGCTCGTTTGTCGAGGTAAGCCCGTACTGCCGCGCCGTCGCTGCTTTGCAGCACATCGTAGTACCAGCGAGCCGCATCGCGGTTCAGGGCCAGCAGTCGCTTGCGCAGCCGGTTGGCGTCGGCGGACGCCCGGTCCTCCGGCACCTCCATGTTGACCCGCTTGGCCAGAAACCGTACCGCGTCGGAATAAGACAGGTTTTCGATTTCCATAATGAAGTTGATGACGCCGCCGCCCTTTTTGCAGCCGAAGCAGTGATAGAACTGCTTGTCCTGCAAAACGTGGAAAGAGGGCGTCTTTTCGTTGTGGAAGGGGCAGCAGCCCCAGTAGCTTCCGCCCTTTGGCGTCAGCGCCACATAGGAGCCTACCACGTCCACGATGTCATTGCGGGCGATCAGCTCGTCCAGAAATGTCTGGGAAAACATGGCGGCTCCTCCTTCCCGCGGCGTACGCATTTTTCTCCACATACTATTATACGGAAAAACTTTTGAATACACTCTTTTTTTATCAAAAAAATTCAAAAAACAAAAATTTTTTGTTTATGTGGCCGCTGCCTGACCTTTACGCTTCTGCGGTAAAATGCTATAATACAGGCAATACTTTACAGAACAGGGAGGCACTTTCTGATGAAACGACTCTTTACCGGCGGCCGCGTGGTCAGCGGCAGCGCTGTTACGGTGGCCGATGTACTGGTGGACGGCGAGAAGATCGTCTCCGTCGCGCCCCGTATCGACGCCCCTGACGCGGAAAGGGTGGACGTGACCGGCAAGCTGCTGCTGCCCGGCTTCATCGACGCCCATACCCACTTTGACCTGGACGTGTGCAATACCACCACTGCCGACGATTTTGAAAGCGGCAGCCATTCGGCGCTGCGTGGCGGCACCACCACCGTCATCGACTTCGCCTGCCCCAACAAGGGGGAAACGCTGCAATACGGTCTGGAGCTGTGGCGGAAAAAAGCGGCGGACTGCCACTGTGACTACGGCTTCCATATGACCATCGACGACTGGAACGCCGGCATCGAGAGCGAGCTGGACGATATGTTCGCCGCCGGCATTACCTCCTTCAAAATGTACATGACCTATCCCGCCATGATGCTGCCGGACGGCGACCTGTACCGTGCCCTGAAAGCTCTGAAGGCCCGGGGCGGCATCTGCGGCGTCCACTGTGAGAACAGCGGCGTCATCGACGCTTTGGTGGCGGAGAAAAAAGCCGCCGGCGAAAACACCGTCGCCTGCCATCCCCAGACCCGGCCTGACTATCTGGAGGCTGAGGCGGTGGGCCGTATCCTGCGGATCGCCCAGGCGGCGGACGCCCCGGTGGTCATCGTCCACACCACCAATGCCGCCGCGCTTGCCGAGATCGATCATGCCCGTCAGCGCGGCCAGACCGTCTATTCCGAGACCTGTCCCCAGTATCTGGCGCTGGATGACACCGTGTATTACCAGACGGATTGGCTGTCCGCCGCCAAGTTTGTCTGTTCGCCGCCTATCCGCAAGAAGGCGGATCAGGACGCTCTGTGGGCGGGCCTGAAGGAGGGCCGCGTGCAGACGGTGTCCACCGACCATTGCTCCTTTACCACACGGCAGAAGCTGGCGGGACAGGGAGATTTCACCACCATTCCCGGCGGTCTGCCCGGCGTGGAGACCCGGGGCGAGGTGGTATACACCACCGGTGTGGCCGGCGGCCGCATCGACCTGCCCACAATGTGCCGCGTTCTCAGCGAGAATCCCGCCAAGCTGTACGGCCTCTATCCCCGCAAGGGCTGTATCGCACCCGGCGCTGACGCGGATATCGTGGTCTACGATCCGGAGGCGGACCATACGCTCCGTGCCGCCGAAATGGTGTCCCGCTGCGACTACACCCCCTTTGAGGGGTTCCGCACCTCCGGCAGCATTGCCGCCGTATATCTGCGGGGCGCCCTGGCGGTGGACCACGGCGCGGTGCGGGATGTGAAGGGCGAGTATCTTTTCCGCGGCAAGTGTATGCTGTAAAAAATTTCACGGCCGCTTTTCAAACGCTGCCCGCGGTGTTATACTATACCCGATAAAACACCCAACCGAAAAAGGAGCGACGACTATGAAGAAAACCGTATTGCGCAGCTATGCCCGCCTGATTGCCCGCACCGGCGTCAACATCCAGCCGGGCCAGGAGGTTTTTATCGAAGCCGAGCTGGATCAGCCGGAATTCGTTAAAATGCTGGTGGAGGAGTGCTATAAGTGCAAAGCCAAAAAGGTGGTGGTGGACTGGAACTACCAGCCCCTGCAAAAGCTTCACTACCGCTACCGTACCCTGACCACCTTGGGTAAGGTGGAGAACTATGAGGAAGCCCGCTGGCAGCACTATGTGGACACCATTCCCTGCCGTATCTACCTTGTCAGCGAGGACCCCGACGGCCTCAAGGGGATCAATCAGGTGAAGATGGCCAAGGCTCAGCAGAAGCGCTATCCCATCGCCAAGCCCTACCGCGACGCCATGGAGAACAAGTATCAGTGGTGCATCGCCGCCGTGCCCGGCAAGGCGTGGGCCAAGAAGCTGTTTCCGGAGCTGCGAAGCGCCGCCGCCATGGAAAAGCTGTGGCAGCATATTCTGGCCACCTCCCGGGTGGACGACGATCCCATTGCCGCGTGGGAGGCGCATAACAAGGATCTCCACGACCGCTGCGCTTACCTCAACAGCCTGCATATTGAAAAGCTGCACTATACCAGCGCCACCGGTACCGACTTCACGGTGGGCATGATCCCGGAGGGCCGGTTCTGCGGCGGCAGCGAGACCAGCCTGCAGGGCATCGTCTTTAACCCCAACATCCCCAGTGAGGAGTGCTTCATCTCTCCCAAACGGGGCGAGGCCGAGGGCATCGTCTATGCCACCAAGCCCCTCAGCTATCAGGGACAGCTGATCGACGGCTTCTGGATCAGGTTCCATGAGGGCAAGGCGGTGGAGTGGCATGCCGATGTCAACAACGAGCTGCTGACCAAGCTGATCACCATGGACGAGGGCAGCGCCTATCTGGGCGAGTGCGCATTGGTGCCTTACGATTCTCCCATTCGTAAGTCCGGCATCCTGTTCTATAACACACTCTTCGACGAGAATGCCGCCTGCCATCTGGCGCTGGGCATGGGCTATGCTGACACCATTCAGGATTTCCAGAACAAAACGCTGCAGGAGTGCCGCGAGCTGGGTATCAATGACTCCATGATCCACGAGGACTTCATGATCGGCTCGGAGGATATGTCCATTGACGCCATCTGCGCCGATGGGAAAACGGTGCCCATCTTCCGCAACGGTAACTGGGCGTTTTAACAGGCAACAAAAGGAGGACGCCCTGCGTCCTCCTTTTTACCGTCTTTTTGCTGCAAATCACGCCATTTCCGGCCGTTCGTCGCCATAGAAAAACACGGCCACGGTGCCGGGACCGGCATGGCTTCCGATGATGGTGCCGATGTCGAAAATACGGATCTGATCCTTCAGATGGGGAAACCGCTGCTCCAGCTGCTCCGCCAGCTGCTTTGCCAGATCCAGACACTGAGAATGACAGATCCAGCACCGCTGGTCGTAGTCCCGGCCGCCCTGCGCATGCTGCTCCATGGTGTCTACCGTCACCTCAATGGCCTTGTGCTTGCCCCGCACCTTATCATAGGCTTTGATGGCGCCCTTGCTGTCCAGCCGCATGATAGGGCAGATATTCAGCACCGTAGCGATAGCGGCCGTTGCGCCGGAGACCCGTCCGGTGCGGCGGAACTGGGTCATATCGGTGGAAAAGAACTGATGGTGGACCTTGTTGCGGTTGCCCATGGTCCACTGATAGGCCTCCTCAACGGTGGCGCCCGTGTCACGCATATCGGCCACGGTATCCACCAGCATACCATAGCCGGAGGAGGAACAAAGCGTATCCACCACCAGCAGCTTTTGCTCCGGATACTTTTCCTTCAGCATTTCCGCCGCCAGAAAAGCGTTGTGAATGGAGCCGGACTGGCCGGAGGTAAAGCCCAGATGCAGCACGTCGCCGCCCCGCTTCAGCAGCTCTTCAAAGAACGCCATGTATTCTGCCACATTGACCTGGGAGGTCTGAGGCAGCTTGCCCGCCGCCAGCATTTCGTAGAAATGAGGCAGAGCCTGCGGATCGCGGCCCATGTCGTCCACATAGGTCACATCATCCACCACATAGGTATAAAACAAAACCGGAATGCTGCGGCTCTCCAGATAGTGGTAAGGCACATCCACGGTGGAGCAGCAGCTCAATGTAAAGTTTCGTGACATAGCATTGATTCTCCTTTCTCTCAACGTTATTATAGCAGGTTTGATGGTGTTGTCAATAATATACAATGCAGAGAAATATGATATTGCGCATTAGAAGGAGCGTGTTGCCAAATGTCCAAAAATGTGATACATTATATGACTGATCAAACAATTTACCGGTAATGCCGGTTTTCGGAGGCATCTATGCTGATCTTGATAAAAAAGGATACGCCGGAATCCGCGATCCGCTCCCTGGTGATTCAACTGAGCCGTCAGGGGATCGGCGCGGCCCGGGCTGACAGCGGCGGCCGCGTCCTGCTGACGCTGACGGGGCAGACATGGACGCTGGACGAACAGCGTCTGCTGGCCCTGCCTTATGTGGAGGATGTGAAGCGCCTGACGTCTCCCTGGCGTCTGGCGGATCGCCGGAACCATCCGGAGGATACGGTAGTGTCTGTGGGGAATGCCCGGATCGGCCGGGGCTTTTGCCTCATTGCCGGGCCTTGCGCCGTAGAATCCGCCATTCAGATGCAGGCGGTGGCCAGGACGGTAAAGGCCGCCGGGGCGCAGCTGCTGCGGGGCGGCGCCTATAAGCCCCGCACTTCCCCCTATGCCTTTCAGGGCTATGGCGCGGGCGCGCTGCAGCTGCTGGTCGAGACAGGCAGGGAAGTGGAGCTGCCGGTGGTGTCGGAGATCACCGATGCATCGCAGCTGCCGCAGTTTGCACAGGTGGACATGCTGCAGGTGGGCGCGCGGAACATGCAGAATTATGAGCTGCTGCGGGCGCTGGGCGGGCAGTCCAAGCCGGTGCTGCTGAAGCGGGCCGTTGGCGCCACGGTGGAGGAGTTGCTGCAATCGGCGGAGTACATTCTGGCGGGCGGCAATCCCAACGTGGTGCTGTGCGAGCGGGGCGTTCGTTCCTTCTCCCAGACCAGCCGGGCCGCGCTGGATATCAGCGCCATTCCGGTGCTCAAGCAAATGACCCATTTGCCGGTGATCGTGGATCCCAGCCATGCGGCGGGCAGCGCGGCGCTGGTGCCGCCGCTGGCGCTGGCTGCTGTGGCGGCAGGTGCGGACGGCCTGCTGATCGAGGTCCATGACCGGCCTGCCGCCGCCCTCAGCGACGCGGCCCAGTCCCTCAGCTGCACCGCCTTTGCGGAACTGGCGGAGAAGCTGGTTAAGGTGCGCGAAGCGCTGGAGGAATAAAAAACAGACCGGCTCACTTCATACAAAAAACGAAGTGAGCCGGTCGTTTTTTCATGGGGTTTTATTCCTCGTCCTCAAACAGGCATCGGGCCAGCTTGTTGAACATGTGATCCCGGCGGCGGATCACCTCCACGTCCCTGCCGTCGGAGTAGTCGTAAAAACCTGCGCCGCTTTTTACGCCGAGGCGGTCGTGCTCGATGCACTCGCTGATGAGACCAAAAGGCTCCGTGGCATTGCACAGGTCGGCAAAGGTGTACTTGGCGATGTTGTGGTGGATATCCAGTCCGCCTAAATCGCAGGTCTCAAAGGGCCCGAAGCAGGCATAGCGGAAGCCCAGGGCATATTTCATCACGTCATCCACCGCCTCGGGGCTGGCAATGCCCTGCTGCACAATGTGGAGGGATTCCCGCAAAATCGCCTGCTGCAAGCGGTTCAGCACGAAGCTGGGCGCATCCTTGACGATGACAGGCTTTTTCTTCATGCCAAGAGCCACCTGACGCACCAGCTCCGCCGTCTCCGGCGCAGTCTTTTCCCCCTCCACGATCTCGATCAGCGGGATAATGTGGGGCGGATTCATCCAGTGCATTCCGGCGAACCGTTCCGGACGGGTGACGGCCTCGGCGATCTTCGTAATGCTCAGGCCGGAGGTGTTGCTGCACAGAATGGCGTCTTCCGATACGATGCCGCACAGCTGGCGATAGAATTCGTGCTTGACCTCCAGCTTTTCCAGAATGGCCTCCACCAGAAAATCGGTGTCCGCCAGATCCTCCATCCGGGAGGTAAAAGCGATCCGACGGATGACGGCGGCGGACTGCTCCTGGGTCAGCTTGCCGCTGGCCACTTCGGTCTGCTGATTCAGGGCGATCATGTCACGGGCTTTGTCCAGCGCGGCGGGGAACAGGTCATAGAGCCTGACGGGGTATCCGGCGGCGGCAAAGGCCTGTGCCAGTGAATAGCCCATGGTGCCTGCCCCGGCGATGGCGACGCGGCGGATCTCTTTCATGGCGATGCCCTCCTGAAAAAATGTAGTGTTATATGGTACAATAACCGCCGTTATTGTACCATATAACACCGGTTATACGCAACAAAAAAAGTCCCGGGGCAGAGCCCCGGGACTTTTGACCTTGTACGTTATGTACGTTTGATGGTGTTCGGCTTAGAAGCAGCCCTGCTCCATCATCGCCTCGGCGACCTTCTTGAAGCCGGCGATGTTGGCGCCAGCCACCAGATCGTAACCCAGACCGTACTCGGCAGCGGCCTCGGCGGACACCTTGTGGATGTTCTCCATCATCTTGTGCAGCTGATGGTCAACTTCCTCGGCAGTCCAAACCAGACGCTCGGAGTTCTGAGCCATTTCCAGAGCGGAAACGCCCACGCCGCCGGCGTTAACAGCCTTGGAGGGAGCCACGATGATGCCCTTCTGCGCACGCAGATAGTTCAGAGCATCGTTGGTGGTGGGCATATTGGCGACCTCGATGTAGTACTTCACGCCGGAAGCAGCGATCTTCTCAGCGGACTCCATCTTGACGTCGTTCTGCATAGCGGCGGGCATGTACACGTCAACATCCTTGACGCCCCAGCACTTCTCGCCGGCGACGAACTCGCAGCCGAACTTATCGGCATAAGGCTTGCAGTGCATAGGATCCTTGGCGCGCATCTCGAGGATGAAGTTCAGCTTCTCGTCGGTGATCACACCGTCGGGATCGTGAACGTAACCGTCGGGACCGGCGAAGTAGGTGACCTTGGCGCCCAGCTGAGCGGCCTTCTTCATGATGCCCCAGCCCACGTTGCCGTAACCGGAGATGGCGATGCGCTTGCCCTCGATGGTGTCGTTCTCGTGCTTCAGCACTTCCTGCAGATAGTACATAGCGCCGTAGCCGGTGGCCTCGGGACGGATCAGGGAGCCGCCATAGCTCAGGCCCTTGCCGGTCAGAACGCCGTTCTCCCACACGCCCTTCAGGCGGCGGTACTGGCCATACAGGTAGCCGATCTCGCGGCCGCCCACGCCCATGTCACCGGCGGGAACGTCGATGTCGGGCCCAATGTAACGATACAGAGCGGTCATGAAGCTCTGGCAGAAACGCATGACCTCGGCGTCGGACTTGCCGGCGGGATCGAAGTCGGAACCGCCCTTGGCGCCGCCGATGGGCAGGCCGGTCAGGCTGTTCTTGAAGGTCTGCTCGAAGCCCAGGAACTTGATGATGCCTTCATATACGTTCTTCTGGAAACGCAGGCCACCCTTGTAGGGGCCGATAGCGCCGTTGAACTGGCAGCGCCAGCCGCGGTTGGTGTGCCACTGACCATTGTCGTCGCACCATACCACGCGGAAGGTGAACATACGCTCAGGCTCGACCATACGGCCCAGCAGGTCAACCTTCTCATATTCGGGGTGCTTTTCGATCACAGGCTCCAGAGAGGACAGAACTTCCTCAACGGTCTGGACGAATTCGGGCTCATTACCGTGCTTGGTTCTGACATTTTCCAGCACGCTTGCCAGATAAGCATTCATAATTATTTGCCTCCTCAAATTTTATTCCTCAGTTCGGGGAATGCTTGACGGACCCTATTCCATCGCTTTTGATGATAACATGGTTTCCCGGATTTCTCAAGAGGAAACGGACGAATTTTCCAATGTGCAACAGTAAAAAATCGGGAGGAAAATTTGTGCAAAATGTCGTTTTGCCATTTAAAGTGCAATACATTTTTGCTGTTTGTACCAATGAAGGTTCGGCTTTTCGGCGGGGTGTCTTGACTTTTTCCGCCAATACCATATAATGTTATGTTAGCACAATGCCGACCCGACCGATTCAGGGAAAAGGAGATTATGATAATGACATATACCATGACCATCGCCGGTTTGAAGCGTGAGCTTCCCATCTGTAAGGTGACGGATGATCTTTATATCGGCGCGTTCATCTGCTTCGGCGATGCCGAGGTTACCGTGGCTGCTGCCGCCGAAATGCTGAAAAAGCTGGAGGGTATTGAATACGACTATCTCTTTACCGCCGAGGCCAAGTCCATTCCGCTGATCCATGAGATGGCCCGTCAGAGCGGCGCGAAGAAGTATTTCATCGCTCGCAAGGGTCCCAAGGTCTATATGCCCAATCCCATTTCCGTTGCGGATCAGTCCATTACCACGCTGGCTCAGCAGATGCTGTATCTGGGCAGCGACGACGCGGAGATGATTAAGGGGAAGAAGATCGTCATTATGGACGACGTGATCTCCACCGGCGGCAGCCTGAAGGCCATGGAGGCGCTGGTACACAAGGCCGGCGGCGAAGTGGTGGCCAAGATCGCCGTGCTGGCTGAGGGCGGCGCAGCAGACCGCAAGGATATCATGTTCCTTGGCAAGCTGCCCGTTTTCAATGCCGACGGCACGGTGAAGGAATAAGAAACAGTATTGAATGATCCACCGTCCCGACCACCGTCGGGACGGTTTGCTATTACCTCAACTTATCTTTTTTTCATTACCTGCATAATTTTGAAATGGACATTTGCAATAAACTGTGCTAATATGAGAAATCAATAAAATTTATTGCGACGGAGGTATGTTATGGCAGTCAAGGAAAGCTATGCCGGCAAGATCAACCGCAAGCTGAATAAGAAGCTTCATGTGATCGAGGTGGCAGCGGGCCGGAAAAACGCGGATCTGGTGCTGAAAAACGCCACCTATGTGAACGTGTTTTCCAACGAGCTGTGTCAGGCGGATATCGCCGTGGCTGAGGGCCTGATCGTGGGCATGGGCGAATACAGCGGCAATGTGGAGGTGGACGTCTCCGGTAAGATCGTATTGCCCGGCTTTGTGGACGCCCACATCCATCTGGAAAGCTCGCTGGTCAGCCCCAGTGAGTTTGCCCGCGCGGTACTGCCCCACGGTACCACCACTGTCATTACCGACCCCCACGAGATCGCCAATGTCATGGGCACCGACGGCATTGAGTATATGCTGCAGGCCACGGAGGACCTGCCGGTGGACGTGCGCTTCATGCTGCCCTCCTGCGTGCCCGCCACTCCCATGGACGAGTCCGGCGCCAATCTGGACTATCGGGCCATCGACTCCTTCTATGACCATCCCCGGGTGCAGGGCCTTGCCGAGATGATGAACTCTTACGGTGTGATCCACAGCGATCCGGACGTGGTATCCAAGATCGTGGCCAGCCAGGCCCATCACAAGAAGATTGACGGCCACGCCCCTGATCTGGTGGGCAACGATCTGAATGCCTATGTGGCCGCCGGCGTGTACTCCGACCATGAGTGCCACGATCTCAACGACGCCATTGCCAAGCTGCAGCGGGGCCAGTTCATCATGATCCGTGAGGGTACGGCCGCCCGCAATCTGGAGGCGCTGGCGCCGCTGCTGTGTGATAAGTATGTGGAGCGCTGCATGTTCTGCACCGATGACAAGCACCCCAGCGACCTGCTGGAAAAAGGGCACATCGACTATATTGTGAAAAAGGCCATTTCCCTGGGCGTAGCGCCCATCACCGCCATCAAGGCCGCCTGCCACAACGCCGCCCGCTACTTCCTGCTGAACAACCGCGGCGCCATTGCTCCCGGCTATCTGGGCGACTTTGTGATCATCGACGATTTTGAACATTTCAACATCGAGAAGGTCTACAAGCGGGGCGTACTGATGTGTGAGAACGGTCAGGTCACGGATTTCCCGGTCCCGGAGGTGGATCCCTATCTGGTGAACCGCGCCCACGATACCTTCCACGTGGCCACCCTGACCGCCGCCGATTTCATCGACAACCGGCCTCATGCCGTCATCGGCATGGTCAACGGTGAGATCACCACCACCGACTGCGGCTATACCGACCGCATTGACGTGGACTACGATATCCTGAAGATCGCCGTTATTGAGCGGCACAAGAATACCCACCATATCGGCCTGGGCTATATCAAGGGTTACGGCCTGAAGCACGGCGCGGTGGCCACCAGTATCAGCCATGACAGCCACAATATCATTGTGGTGGGCGCCGATGAGGAGGCTATGGCCTTTGCCGCCAATCAGGTGGTGGCTCTCAACGGCGGTATCGTGGTGGCGGAGGACGGCCATGTGACCGGTGATGTGCCGCTGGCGGTGGCCGGTATCATGAGCGACGAGCCGCTGGTGGAGGTGAACCGCAAGCTGGAGGAGGCCAAGGAGAAGGCTTTCGCCGCCGGCGTCAACCGGGATATCGACCCCTTCATGACCCTCAGCTTCATGGCGCTGCCGGTGATTCCCACTCTGCGCATCACCACGCGCGGTGTGTTCGATGTGACCACCCAGCGGTATATCTGACGGACGGAGAACAGAAAGCGTATTTCGGAAAAAGGAGATTATCCATAAAAAAGCAAGCCCGGAAGGGCTTGCTTTTTTATGGGAACTTATTTCACGCTTCCGCGGATATAATCCGCGAACCGCTGCGCTGCCGCCGTTTGCGGAACGCTGCGCAGAATGCACATATCCACGCTGCGGGGTGGGATCTCGAAGGAGGTCTCCAGCTTCCGTAGACGGCCGCTCTCCAGATCCTTGCGGACGAACTCCTCCGTTACGCCGGCTACGCCGAAGCCAATGGCGGCCAGATCCACCAGCAGGCTGCGGGCGCCCAGCTCGATCTCCGGGTTCAGACGCAGACCGTTTTGCAGGAAGTATTTTTCCAGATACAGACGGGAACTGGCCTTGCGCTCCAGCAGGATCAGGGGGAAATCCGCGATCTCGGACAGGGTATATATATGGCTGAAGTCGCAGGGATACTCCGGACTCGCCACAAAAATAGAATGGGTGGCGAAGCAGGGGACGGTTTCGAAGCTGCCTTCCCCGGGAGTGCTGGCGAAGGCAATGTCCACCTTGCCGGACTGCAGCAGACCCAGCACCTTGTGGCTGCGGCCGGAGACGATCTGGATATGAATGGCGGGATACTGGCGATGGAAGCTGTCCAGATAGGGCAGCAGGAACTGGCTGGTGACAGTGTCTGAGGCACCGATGGTGAGCTGCCCCATTTGCAGCTCCCGGGTTTGGCTCAGCTTGGCTTCACCGGTTTCCAACAGGCCGATGGCGCTGCGGACATACTCATACAGCAGCTTGCCGTCGGCTGTCAGCGTTACGCCCCGGCTGTTGCGGGCGAACAGCCGGGTCTGCAGATCGCTTTCCAGCTGCTTGATGGACTGGCTGACGGCGGACTGGCTGATATACAGCGCCTGGGCCGCGGCCGTGATGTTGCCCGCCTCCGCCACTTCCTTAAATACTTTGTAGAGTTCCAGTTTAACGGCCATGGAATCCTTCCTTTCATAAGGGTAAATGATATATCAACAATTTTTTATCGGAAATAATTATACCAGATGTGACGGTAAATACAAGCCCCAATTTGACGTTTTTTCCGCTGTGTGATACAATACATCAGATATCAATGTGTTGAGGTGAGCGTATGCAGCAGCTGAAACGGTTCTGGAACAATCAGGATCTGACGAATCAGGTGATTCTTGTTACCGGCGTGGCGATGGCCGTTGCGTGTCTGGTGATGGGGAGGGGACTGTACAGCGTCGTATTTATTGCCCTGATGTTCGCTTTTATGGTGGCCCATTCCGGCCAGCGTACCAAACGGCTGCGCCGGCTGTACGGCGGCATGTATTTCCATATGCCGGACGGAGAGGTGGTACCCATGGACTTTGAGCGGGTAGCCGCCGAGTATGTCAAGGGACAGCAGAGAAAGTACGCGGATCGCTCCGTGTCGCTGTGGTTTCCCTATTGGCGCATCAATGAGAACGGTATGCTGGATACCGCCTTCGGCCTTGAGATCGATCTGACGGGATATGATGATGCCGACGGGTTGCTGCCGCGGCTGAAAAAGGGCGATTTCATCTATGTGACAGGACGGGTGCAGGCCAAACGCCGGGATTACTTTTGCATCGACCGGGTGGAGGAGATCCGCCGTCAGGAGACACGGCCATGAGACACGATCGGGGAGATCTGCTTTCCTTTATCCACGGCGTCATCAACCTGATCTGGCCGGTGTTCGCCTATGATCTGGCGGAGCTGGCATCATTGATCATCTGGGGCTACAGCTGGGCGACCATGGTGCCGTCCACCATAATGCTGATTTTGCCTATTATTTCGGATGTGGTGGGCATCGTGGTGGCCGGCGTGCGGTATTACCGGCGGCAAAGCGTGCTGTCGCTGATGGGATTGATCTTCTCCATTGCGGCGCTGGCGCTGTACTATATCCTGCGTACCATGCTGCATTTCTCGCTGGGCTGGCTGGAGCCTGCCATCTGAGACGCGGCAGAAAAGGAGTATTTGGGAATGAAACAGGAATTGATCGGCGTGGGCACCATCGTCAATGCCCACGGTATCCGGGGTGAGGTGAAGCTGAACCCCGTGGGCTTTGACCCCGCCTTTCTGGCGGAATTTGACCGGCTCAATATCGGCGGCAAGGAGATGGAGGTGCTATCTGCCCGTCCCCACAAATCGGTGGTGCTGCTGACGCTGCCGGGGATCGAGGATATGGACGCGGCATTGACTTTGAAGGGCAAAGCGGTGTCCATCTACGCGGAGGATGCGGAGCTGCCGGAGGGGGAGTACTTTGACGCGGAGCTGGAGGGCTGCACCGTACTGGACGACGCCACCGGCGAGGAATTGGGCAAGTTGACACGGGTGCTGCACTACCCTGCCCACAAGGTCTATGAGGTGAAGGGGGAGAAGGAGTACCTGATCCCCGCCGTACCGGATGTTTTTATCGCCTCCGTGGACGTGGAGGCGGACGAGATACGGGTTCATCTCATGAAAGGATTGGCCAGCGATGAGAATTGACATCATGACGCTGTTTCCCGACGCTATCCACGCCATGATGGACCAGTCCATCATCGGCCGGGCGCAGGAGCGGGGGCATATCACCATCGCCACCCACCAGATCCGGGACTATACTACCAATAAGCAGATGCAGGTGGACGACTACCCCTATGGGGGCGGCCGGGGTGCGGTGATGCAGGCCGACCCCCTGTACCGCTGCTGGCAGCATATCTGTGACGAGGCGGGGCAGCGGGTGCATACGATTTACATGTCCCCCTGCGGCCGGACCTTTGACCAGCAGGTAGCCCGGGAGCTGAAAGAGCAGTACGACCGTCTGATCCTTGTCTGCGGCCACTACGAGGGCGTGGACGAGCGGTTTCTGGAGGAGTGCGTGGACGAGGAGCTGTCACTGGGAGACTTTGTGCTGACCGGCGGAGAGATCCCCGCCATGGCGGTGGCGGACTGCCTGTGCCGCATGGTTCCCGGCGTGCTGCCGGAGGAGAGCTGCTACACGGAGGAGAGCCATTGGGACGGCCTGCTGGAGTATCCCCAGTACTCCCGTCCGGAGGAATGGCATGGCCGCAAGGTGCCTGCCGTGCTGCTCAGCGGCCACCACGGCAACGTGGCGGACTGGCGGAAAAAGGAGAGCTACAAGCGCACCATGCTGCGCCGTCCTGACCTGTTTGCCAGATTTGACGAGTCGAAGCTGACCACCAAGCATGACCGTAAGGTATTGGCGGAGGCAAAAGCGGAGTTCGCCGCCATGCAGACAAAAACAGAAGAAGAATAGAATACCCCCTGATGTAGGACAAATAAAAGTACTGCATCAGGGGGTATTCGGTTCGTTTGACTCAGTTCTGCCGGACAAAGATCAGATTGTCCATCAGGTCGATCTTCTCAATGGTGCCGGTGACGGCGGTGGGCACGCCCAGAATATCGGTGAAGATCAGTTGGTCGCCCTCCTTCTTCATGGCGGCCACGTTTTTGCAGACCTCCTGCTTGTCATTGCCCCGCAGAGTGTATACGGTGGAAAGGCACATGGTCATTCTCCTTGTATTATAGAGTAGTAGTTTTTTGAGACCCTCTCCAAGGTCTTTATG